>NZ_JBICKW010000062.1:0-183725 GCF_043104645.1 Delftia sp. WSY_12 | reverse complement strand
GCGGCCTGCAGGAGCACACAGAACTTCCGGCGAAAGGCTGTCGCTGAATCACCATGCAGCCTTGCGGGCTGTGACCTGACGTCGCATCGAAGGCGCCCTGGCCGTGGTGCTGAGCGCACCCAAGATCAGCCAGCCGTGCAGAGTGACTGTCCTTGATCAGGCGCGAACGAGACCGAAGCCTCGTCTGGTGACCTCTGTGGTCAGAGGGAGAAAAGCTCCGCCTTCGTGGCACGATGACGGGCCAGTCCTAAAGCGGAGCTTCACCAGGTCGGGTGCGGATGAGGAGCGAAGCATCTGGCGATGCCGCCAGCCCTGAAGCTTGGATGACCACCATGTGGCTGCAACTGATAGGTCACGAGGTGGCCGTGAGCAGCAGCAATCGCTGCGGAGCAGTTGGCAACTGCAGACTTTCTAACGATGGCCTCAGGCTGATCTACGCCCTTCACTGTGCAAAGCGAGAGTGACAGGGACGACCAACACCTGCCGTTGAAGGCTTCCATTGTTGGACGACCGCTTCACCGTTTGGAAGTGGCCAGTCGATTCTTCGGTGCGCCGTGCCTCGCCTCGAAGGCCCCATTTCGCGCTGCACCGCTGATTCCTGTCGACTCAATGCCGTCGCTCCGACTGGTTTCAACGAAGGTGGAATCAGCCCACGATGGTGCTCGCGCCGAGCGTCCGCACTCAGGCGTTGGTGCGCAGGTTGGTGCAATGACGATGTAGGATTTGGATACAATGAAAATAAGAAGCATTCTTGTTTGCCGCTGCATATTGCCCCGGTGCCTTTCCTCCTGCTTCACTCGTGCCGCTTTCCCATGCCCGCCGCCGACCGCGCCCTTGTTCCCGATGTCGCCACTCTCTACTCCGACCACCACGGCTGGCTGCTGGGCTGGCTGCGCAAGCGCCTGGGCAATGCCTTTGATGCGGCCGATCTGACCCAGGACACCTATGTGCGCCTGCTGGGCCGCAGCGGCGCCGAGATCCAGGCCATTCGCGAACCGCGTGCCCTGCTGATGACCATTGCCCAGGGTCTGGCCGCCAACCTCTACCGCAAGCGCTGCGTGGAGCAGGCCTATCTGGACGCCCTGGCCCTCATGCCCGAGGCCGTGGCCCAGTCCCCCGAGCACCGCGCCATCGTGCTGCAGACCCTGGTCGAGGTGGACCGCCTGCTGGCCCTGCTCCCACTGCCCGTGCGCCAGGCCTTTTTGCTGTCGCAGATCGACGGCATGAGGCAGGCCGACATCGCGGCTGAACTGGGCCTTTCCGTGCCCACCGTGCGCCGCCATATCGCGCGGGCCGTGGTGCAAGTCTGCTTTCTGGACGACGACGGCGCATGAGCCTGCCCATTCCTCTTGCGGTGCGCGAGCAGGCCGCCGAATGGCTGGTGGAGCTGCAGTCCGATGATCACAGCGCCGGCACGCGCGAGATGCTGGTGCAGCGCCTGCAGCACTGGCGCGAATCCCATCCCGACCATGAGCGCGCCTGGCTGCGCATAGAGGCCATGGGCGCACGCCTGCAGCCGCTGTCCGGTACGCCGGCCAGCGTGGCCCTGGCCCAGGCCGCGCGCACGGCACGCGGGCGCGGGCGGCGCTTGGCGGTGCGCAGCCTGGTCGTGCTGCTGTTCACGGGCGCGGGTGCCGGTGCCGTGGCATGGAGAGGTCCGGCATCCTCGGGCGACTGGCTGGCCGGCCTGGGGGCGGACCTGCGCACGGGCACGGCCCAGCGGCGCAGCCTGCGCCTGCCGGACGGCACCCAGCTGCAGATGAATGCCGACAGCGCGGTCGACCTGGATTTCAGCCCGCAGCAGCGCCTGGTGCGCTTGCGCGGCGGCGACATCGAGGTGGCCACGGCCCAGGGCCTGAAGGATAGTGCGCCGCCCTTGCTCGTCGAAACCAGCCATGGCCGCATACGTGCCCTGGGCACGCGCTTCGTCGTGCGCCAGCGCGGCCAGGGGCCCAGCCGGGTTGCGGTCTTTGAAGGCGCCACGGAGATCGCGCCCCGCGAACGGCCCGGCCACCTCCATCTGCTGCAAACAGGCCAGCAGGCGCAGTTTGACGCTCAGGCCACCACGCCGGCCGGGCCCGCCGATCCGGCCCTGGCAGCCTGGACGCGCGGCATGCTGGTGGCCCAGGACATGCCGCTGGCCGAGTTCCTGGACCAGCTGTCGCGCTACCGGCCCGGCCACCTGGGCTGCGATGGCGCCGTGGCGCAGCTGCCCGTCAGCGGCACCTATCCGCTGGCCGACACCGACCAGGTGCTGGCCATGCTGCTGGCCACCCTGCCGGTGCGCCTGCGCACGGCCACGCGCTACTGGGTGGTGGTCGAGCCGGCCTGATTTCCTGGCTCTTGTCGATCCTGGCTGATCGCTTTTCGCGTCTCGCGGGGCAATGGAGATGAAGCGCTTTTTCCTGCGCCCGCATTCCATTGCCAACCATCCAGGACCGAGGGACACGCACACCATGGGCCATCACCCGACTTTTCGCGCCACACGACTGGCATTTCAACTGCGGCAGGCCTTGCGCCCCGCCGTTCTGGCACTGCCGCTGGTGGCGGTGCTTGCCCCGGCGCAGGCCCACGCACAGGCACAGCCCCACGCCCAGGCAGTGCAGCGCTACGACATTCCTGCCGGGCCGCTGACCGCCACGCTCAATCGCTTTGGTGCCCAGGCGGGCATCCTGCTGTCCTTCTCCACCGCCCAGACCGCAGACAGGACCAGCCCCGGCGTGCAGGGTGATCGAACCGTGGACCAGGCCCTGTCCGCGCTGCTGGCCGGCACGGGCCTGCAGGCCCTGCCGCGCGAGGGCGGCGGCTTTGTGGTGCGACCGTCCCTGGCCGTGGGAACGCCCACCGGCGCGGCCACGCTGGCCGAGGTGCGCGTCACCGCCCAGGCCGAGCGCAGCGCCGTCACCGAGGGCACGCAGTCCTACGCCGCCAGCGAATCGCGGGCCGCCACGGGCCTGTCCCTGTCGCTGCGCGAGACGCCGCAGTCGGTCAGCGTGATCACGCGCCAGCGCATGGACGACCAGGGCATCGTGCTGCAGGAAGACATCGCCCGCCAGACCACGGGCCTGAGCTATGCGCAGTATGGTCCCACGGGCGGCGACACCAACCAGTTCTTCGCGCGGGGCTTTCAGATCAAGAACTTCCAGGTCGATGGCGTCAACCGCCTGTTCAGCGACTACCCGGCCATCTTCCAGACCAGCGACATGGCCATGTTCGACCGCGTCGAAGTCGTGCGCGGCGCCTCGGGGCTGATGAGCGGCGCGGGCACGCCCGGCGCCACCATCAACCTGGTGCGCAAGCTGCCCACGGCCGAGTTCCAGGGCAGCGCCAGGCTCACGGCAGGCTCCTGGGATTTCGCACGTGCCGAGGTGGATCTGTCATCGCCGCTCAACGCCTCCGGATCGGTGCGCGGGCGCATCGTGGCCGTATCGCAGAACCGCCATTCCAAGGTCGACTACGAGCAGGACCGCAGCCGCTCGCTGTACGGCGTGGTGGAGGCTGACCTGTCGCCGTCCACGCTGGCCACCGTGGGCTTTTCCGCGCAGGACTACGACGCTTCTGGCGTAGGCCGTGGGGGCCGGCCTTTCTTCTACACGGATGGCACGCGCATCGATTGGAGCCGCTCCGCGTCCTCGGGCGCGCGCTGGGCCTCGGCACGGCGGGACTACCGCAGCGTCTTCGCCTCGCTCGAGCACCGCATGGCCAGCGACTGGCGCCTGAAGGCCATCTACACGCTCGACCGCAGCAGCTATGACGAGATTCCGGGCTGGACCAATGAACAGCCTGTGGACCGCACCACCGGCGCAGGTGCCGGCCTGTGGGCCGCCTGGTGGACGGGGCGGCCTCGGCAGGACACGCTGGACCTCACGGCTTCCGGTCCCTTCCAGCTGCTGGGACGCCAGCACCAGGCCGCCTTCGGCGCCAGTGTGGCACGCACGCGCAACGACAGCGGCTCGCATGGCCGCTGGGCCTTCCCCGGCTGGGACAACACCATAGACAACCTCTTCACCTGGGATGGCCGCACGCCGGTGCAGCCCGACAACCCGGTACTAGGCCGCAGCGCGGCCGTGGAACGCAGCAGCAGTGCTTACGGATCGCTGCAGCTGCGCCCCACGGACCGGCTGTCCGTCATCGCGGGCGCACGCATCACGAACTGGAAGCGTCGCGACAGCTACACCGATTTCGCCAGCGGCGAGACCAGCGGCAGCGCCATGGCCGAAAACGGCAAGCTCACGCCCTTCGCCGGCCTGGTGCTGGACGTGGGCCGCGATTGGTCGGCCTATGCCAGCTATACCGATATTTTCCAGGCGCAGAGCAGCCTGGACATCCACGGCAAAAAGCTCGATCCCCTCCTGGGCCGCAGCTACGAGCTGGGCCTCAAGGGCGAGCTGCTGGACAAGCGCCTGCAGGTGGGCGCCGCCGTCTACCGCCTGCTGCAGGACAACGTGGCCCAGGCCATCACGGGCAGCTACGCGCCCAATGGCGAGCAGGCCTACCGTGCCGTCAAGGGCGCCGAAACGCGTGGCTTCGAGGTGGAGATGACCGGCGAAATTCGCCGCCACTGGAACGCCTCCGTCGGCTTTGCCCGCAACATCGCGCGCGACGCCGAGCGCAACCGCCTGAACCCCGAAATCCCGCGCAACACCCTCAAGCTGTTCACCACCTACCGCCTGCCTCACATAGGCCACGGCCTGACCGTGGGCGGCGGCGCGCGCTGGCAAAGTGGCACCTGGAGCGACCTCTCCTTCCTGGGCCTGCCCAACGTCAGCCGTGTCGAGCAGAAAAGCTATGCTGTGGCCGACCTGATGGTGCAATACGCCATCAATCCGAAGCTCACGGTCTCGGCCAACCTCTACAACGTCTTCGACCGCAAGTACCAAGGGGTTTCGACCTCGTCGTACTACGGGGAGGCGCGGAATATGCGCGTGGCGGTGTCTATGAAGTTCTGAAATGTTTTCAGCTGCGCCCCGTGTGAACGTCGTCAGCATCAGTGGATGTGCTGTCCGCCGTTGATGGCGATGTTTGCGAGGGTAGAGCTGTCAGGGTGTCATGGCGAGCCTGGCCGTCCATCCGTGTTTCGGGACTGCAAGTTTGAGTGGGGGTGAGACGATCACTGGCACGGGGCGAGCGCCCGGAGAATGTCCTAGCCTTCGAGTAGACCCATCATTTGGGCCAGCGCTTGTCGCAGGGGCTAAGGACTGCTTGGCGCCATGCAGCGTGAGTTCGCCCGGCGGCGGGGGGCGGCAGCTGCCGAGGCAAAGCCGACACCGACAGGCCAGCGACAAACGACTGCAACGGGTCGGTAGCTGCCACACAAGAGCCCATGGCAACCCGCGACGCCGCCGCACATCGGCCCTGAGCCCTTGCGCCTCGGCCGATAGCTCGCTCCTCAGCCTTGCTGGCCAAAAAACTAAAGTGCAGTGGCGCGTTTTCCGTACAGACGAAAGTTCAGTGGCGCATCTCTCTAAAGATCGATGGTGCATGGCTTGCGAGGACGTGAGAAATCAACGGCTTATCTGCGTGGCGTGCTGCGTGTTCAGTGGCGTCCCGCATTCGGCGCGGAGCTTGCGCAATGGCGCCGCACGATCGCCTTCACTTTTTTCAACAATAATTCAACAATAGTTGTATTATTGATGCATGCAAGAAACCCAAGTCATCCGATCGCTTTCGGCCCTGGCCCATGAAGCGCGCCTGCGCGTTTTCCGCGCCCTGGTAGTCGCCGGCCCTGCGGGGCTTACGCCCAGCGCCTTGGCCGAACAGTTGGGTATCGCACCCAACGCGCTGTCGTTCCACCTCAAGGAGCTGTCCCATGCCGAGCTGGTCAGCCAGGAGCGCCTGGGCCGCAATGTGCTGTACCGGGCGTCCTTTGCGGCGATGAACGACCTGCTCGCCTACCTCACCGAAAACTGCTGCCAGGGCGCCGCATGCGCCACGGTGGATGCCTTGCCCTGCAACTGCTGAACGGAGTCCACGATGAAACGCTTCCATGTCCATATGCACGTCGACGATCTGGCCAAGAACATCGCGTTCTATTCCCAGCTGTTTGGTGCCGAGCCCGCCCGCGTGGAAAGCGACTACGCGAAGTGGATGCTGGATGAGCCCCGGGTGAACTTCGCCATTTCGACGCGAGGCGAGAAAGCCGGCCTGGACCACCTGGGCTTCCAAGTGGATGAGGCCGAGGAGCTGGATGCGCTCAAGGCACGCGCCAGGGCCGCCGACCTGGCGATGCTCGACGAAGGCGCCACCACCTGCTGCTATGCACGCAGCGACAAGCACTGGATCACCGATCCCCAGGGGATTGCCTGGGAGCACTTTCATTCGCTGGAGAACATTCCCGTGTTTCACGAAGCCCCTGATGCAGCCGTCGGAGCCAGCGGCGCGTGCTGCGCGCCGACGGCCCCGCGCCAGGCGGCCGCATCTGCCTGCTGCGCCCCAGGCACCGTAGCTTCCTCTTCCTCCAAGTCCTGCTGCTAAGCCACCATGTCTGATTCCATCACCCCCCTGAATGTCCTGTTCCTGTGCACTCACAACTCGGCGCGCAGCATCCTGGCCGAAGCTTTGCTCAACGACATGGGCAATGGGCGCTTCAAAGCGTATTCGGCCGGCAGCAGCCCCCGCGCGAATCAGCAGCCCAATCCCTTGAGCTTGCAGGTGCTGCAACGTGCCGGCGTATCTGTGCAGGGGCTGCGCAGCAAGAGCTGGGATGAGTTCGCGGCTCCGCAGGCGCCGCAGATGGATCTGATCATCACCGTCTGCGACAACGCAGCTGGCGAGGTCTGCCCGATCTGGCCCGGCCACCCCGCCACCGCCCACTGGGGATACGCCGATCCCTCGCAGGGAGACGCATCTGAAGAGGTCAAGCTGGAAGCATTCCGACAGACTCTGCACATGATGCGCCGTCGTCTGGAGCTGCTGGTCAATCTGCCCGACGACAAGCTGGAAAAGGCAAGGCTACAGGGCACCGCCCGCGAACTGGCCTCCCACTGACGCCCCCTTCGTCCACGAATGCGCGCCTTCTGAAACCCGAATCTCCCAGCACCATGCTCATGGCAGTCCTGATCTTCATCTCCACCCTTGTGCTGGTTATCTGGCAGCCGCGCGGCCTGGGCATTGGCTGGAGCGCCTCGCTGGGCGCGGTCGTTGCCCTGCTGGCCGGCGTGGTGCATCTTTCCGACATTCCAGTGGTCTGGGGCATCGTGTGGAATGCGACCGCCACCTTTGTGGCCGTCATCATCATCAGCCTGCTGCTTGACGAGGCCGGCTTCTTCGAATGGGCCGCGCTGCACTTCGCACGCTGGGGCGGCGGCCGGGGCAGCAAACTGTTCGCGCTCATCGTGCTGCTGGGTGCGGCTGTGTCCGCCTTGTTCGCCAATGACGGCGCCGCCCTGATTCTCACGCCCATCGTGATGGCCATGCTCGTGGCGCTGGGCTTTTCGCCCTCCGCCACGCTGGCATTCGTCATGGCAGCAGGCTTCATCGCCGACACGGCCAGCCTGCCGCTGATCGTCTCCAACCTGGTCAACATCGTCTCGGCCGACTTTTTCAACATCGGCTTCAACGAATACGCCTCGGTAATGGTGCCGGTCAATCTCGCCTCGGTGCTGGCCAGCCTCGCCATGCTGATGCTGTTCTTTCGGCGCGGCATTCCCGCAACCTATGACCTGGCCCAGCTCAGGCGCCCGGCCGATGCGATCCGCGATCCAGCGACCTTTCGCGCGGGCTGGGTGGTCCTGGTCCTGCTGTTGGTCGGCTTCTTCGGGCTGGAGCCGCTGGGCGTGCCTGTCAGCGCGGTCGCGGCCGCAGGTGCCGCCCTGCTGCTGGCCGTGGCGGCACGCGGCTGCGTCATCAGCACCCGCAAGGTACTGCATGGCGCGCCGTGGCAGATCGTCGTGTTCTCGCTGGGCATGTATCTGGTGGTCTACGGATTGCGCAATGCCGGGCTGATCACCTCTATCGCATCCGTTCTGGACCGCTTTGCCCAAGGCGGCGTCTGGGGCGCAGCCATCGGCACGGGGGTGCTCTCGGCCCTGCTGTCGTCTGTGATGAACAACATGCCCACCGTGCTGGTGGGTGCGCTGTCGATCGATGCCTCCAGTGCCACCGGCGTGGTCAGGGATGCCATGGTCTACGCCAACGTGATCGGCTGCGACCTGGGCCCGAAGATTACGCCCATCGGTAGCCTGGCCACGCTGCTGTGGCTGCATGTACTGGCCAGCAAAGGCATGACCATCGGATGGGGCTACTACTTCAGGGTCGGTACGGTTTTGACGGCCCCCGTGCTGCTCATCACGCTTGCCGCCCTTGCGCTGCGCCTGAGCGTGGCTGCCTGAATTCCCTCACAGAACCCACCTGCCATGAGCACCATCACGATCTATCACAACCCCGCCTGCGGCACATCGCGCAACGTGCTGGCCCTGATCCGCAACAGCGGCGAGGAGCCCGCCGTCATCGAATACCTCAAGACACCGCCCGACCGGGCCACGCTGGAGCGGCTGCTGGCGGACCTGGCCCTGCCTGTGCGGGAGGTTCTGCGGCAAAAAGGTACGCCGTATGACGAGATGGGCCTGGGCGACCCGGAATGGACCGATGCCCAGCTGATCGACGCCATGCTCCGGCACCCTATCCTCATCAATCGCCCCATTGTGGTGACGCCACTGGGCACGCGCCTGTGCCGGCCATCCGAGGTGGTGCTGGACATACTGCCGCGTCCCCAGCAAGGGGCATTCTCCAAGGAGGACGGCGAAGCCGTCATCGACGCGGCAGGACAGCGTGTGGCAAAGCACTGACTTGCCAGATCCGGCCCCTGCGTGGCCAAAGGTGGCGAGGCAGCAACGACCTGCCGCTGTGGCGCGCCGAAGCCTCAGCGGCGCCCCGCTCCTGAGCCTGCTCACAACCCGGGGCGGCTCACGATCCCTTCGGCCGCTGCCTTGAAGGTCGCCATGACTTCATCGATCGGCTGACCCATCTGCGCATGGACGATGGCGCCGTCCGCCGCCAGGGTGAGCGCAGCGCCCACGGACACGGGATGGCCACCGAACAGGCGATCCAGCACGGACGACATTTCCTGCTTGTGCCGCCGGACCGTTGCCAGGATCTCAGGGTCGGATGAGCCCAGTTCGGCAGCGGCATTGAGAAAGGCGCAGCCCCGAAAGTCGGGCTGGCCGAACCAGCTCCTGAGGGTGTCGGACAGGGCATCCAACGCTGACGAGCCCGTCGCGGTCGCCTGCGCCAGGCTGGCCTGGAACCAGGAAATCCACCGTTCATGGCGGTAGTCGAGGTACGCCCGGATCAGGTCGTCCTTGCTGGCGTACTGGCGGTAGAAGGTGACTTTGCTGACCGACGACCGCTCGATGATCCGGTCCACGCCCGTGGCCCGGATGCCCTCTGCGTAGAAGAGGCCGTGGGCTGCCACCAGGATGCGCTCGCGGGGCGGCAATGACTCGAAGGATGGCTCGGAAGTTTTCATGAAGACATTGTAGACAGATCGTTCCACCTCCGTTAGAGTGATGCATGTAGACAGATCGTTCTACATCTCTTCAAAAGGTCACATCATGGAAACTCGTCCACCCCTGCCCCCGTTCTCGCTCGCAAGCGCCGTCCAAAAGGTCCGTCTGGCCGAGGATGGGTGGAACACACGCGATGCGGCCAAGGTCGCGATGGCCTATACCCTCGACACGAAATGGCGCAACCGGGCGGAGTTCGCCAACAGCCGCGCCGAGGCCCAGGCCCTTCTTGAGAGGAAGTGGAAGAAGGAGCTTGACTACCGGCTGATCAAGGAGCTTTGGCTGTACGGAGAAAACCGGATCGCAGTCCGCTACGCCTATGAGTGGCACGACGATGCCGGGAACTGGTTCCGGTCGTACGGCAACGAGAACTGGGAATTCGAGGCCGACGGTCTCATGCGCCGGCGCTTCGCATGCATCAACGACATGCCCATCCAGGAGTCGGAGCGCAAGTTCCACTGGCCGCTGGGGCGTCGCCCCGATGACCACCCCGGGCTGTCCGACCTGGGCCTGTAGGCGAAGCCCCGGGCCACGGCCCCAGGTAGCCAGCCGCTGCCGCGATGGCCTGGGCGGGAAGGCGCTCCGCCTTACCGACTCAGCGCCTTGCGGACCTCCGCCTGGAACGCCTCGCTGTTGCGAAGGCGCAGGTACTCCTGGTATGCGGCCCGATATTCCTGCGTTTCGACTCCGTAGGAGATCGATATCTCCGCATGGCGGTCCAATCCGGCGCGGCGCCAGAGTGCGAGATCGGCGATGACTTCGGCGCGGGAAAGCGCTGCGTCCGATGTGGCTGCCGAGGCGTCTTGCGGCTGCGAATGGGCTGCGAAGCAGCTCGAGAAGGCTATGGCCGCAAGCGCCGGCTTCAGGATGCGTGCGGCTGCAGCAACGGTGGGGGAGGGGGTTGTGTTTGGCATGGTTTGACGGATGGGGGTGGGTGGAGCCGGGCCATGGCTTCGGCCGCCCGCTTGGGCAGGTCGCCTGGGCCGCATGTCCCGCAGGGGTGTTCGGTTGCTTTGCTGTGTGGAAAGGGGGCTCCTTTCGGGAAGTGGCAGGTTCAGGGGGCAACGCTGGCGGGAAGACCGTGGCTGGCGGTTGCCAATGCCCTGGAAGGCAGGGGCTCCGGCGTCCAGCCGCCGCCCAGCGCCTTGAAGATCGCGACCGTCGAGCGTGCCGACTCCATCCGGGCCTGCGCCTGTGCATCCAGCACGCCCAGCAGGCTTTCATCTGCCTGCAGCACCTCGATCAGGCTGACCACGCCCTTGTCGTAGGCGGCGCCTGCGGCCTGCCGGGCCCGCGTGAGCGCATCCGCGCCCCTGGCGAGCACGGCCATCAGCTCCTGTCGCCTGTCCAGCGAGACCAGGGCGTTCTCCACTTCTTCCGTGGCGCGCAGTACCGACTGCCGGTAGGCGGCAAGGCTTTCCGCCTCCTGTGCCTGCGCCTGGTGGATCTGGGCGTTGATGCGGCCGAAGTCGAACAGCCGCCAGCGCAGGCCGCCCACAACGCTGGCCTGCGATGCGCCGGCGCTGAAGAGATTGCCTGCGGAGATGGAGGTGGCGCTGCCGATCAGGCCGCTGATTGACAGCTTCGGGTAGTACTCGGCGATCGCCACGCCGATGCGTGCGTTCGACGCTGCCAGGCGCCGCTCCGCCGCGATGAGGTCCGGGCGTCGCCGCAGCAGATCGCCGGGCGCCTCCGCCAGGGAAAGGGTTGGCAGCACGGGGACCGGGCGGGATTCGGCCAGCTCTGCCCGGTGCGTGCCGGGTGCCGTGGCCAGCATCACGTCCATGGCGTTGAGGGCGGCCTCGAGCGCGTTCTCCAGCGGCGGGATGGTTGCTTGCGCCCGCGCAAGTGCCCCCTCGACCTGGCGCAATTGAAGCTCTGATGCCAGGCCTTTGCCAAACCGCAGTTCGACGATGGAGCGAAGTTGCTGCTGGGTCCGCACTTGCGAGCGTGCCACTGTCAGCCGCGCCTGCAGGCCGCGAATCTGGATATAGATGTCCGCAGTCTGGGCGGCCACCGCGAGCCGCACGGCGGTGGCGCCGGCTTCCGATGCCTGGTACTCGGCCAGGGAAGCCTGCCGGGCCCTGCGCAGGCCACCGAAGAGATCAAGCTCCCAGCTGGCTCCGAGGTTGGCCTCCTGGGCGCTGCCGTAGCGATCGAATCCCGGCATGGAGTCGAGCACCCGGCCCAGCGGAGTCTCGACCGACTGATAGCTCCTGGCCGTTTGCGCCGAGACCTGGGCCGACGGCCGCAACGCAGCTGCCGCCGCGTCGAGTCCGGCGCGTGCCTGAAGCACACGGCCAGCGGCCTGGGCAACATCCAGGTTCTGCTGCAGTGCCGCCGTGACGAGGCGCGCCATTTGCGCATCGCCAAAGGCTGCCCACCAGGCTGCAAGGTCCGTGGGGGAGTCCGGCGAGGGCGGCTTGCCCTCACCCAGAACGCGGCTGCCCATGTAGGCCTGGGGCAGGGCCGTGGCGGGCGGCTGGTAGTCAGGGCCTACCGCACACCCTGAACAAAGGCTGGCGAGCATCAGAAAAACGGGGGCGGCAAGACGCGGCATGTTCAACAGTCAGAAGCGGGGCGACGCTGTGACTATATTCCAAAATGGTCACTTGCATAGTATTTTTTTGATGGAGTAAGCTAGGCCGCATGAGCACCACCAACGTCTATCCGACCTCTGCGCGCGGCCCGGTCGAACACGATGTCCGGCAACAGATCGTGACTGCGGCAAAAGAGCATTTCAGCCGCTACGGCTACGAGAAAACCACGGTGTCCGACCTTGCCAAGGCCATCGGCTTTTCCAAGGCCTACATCTACAAGTTCTTCGAGTCCAAGCAGGTCATCGGCGAGATGATCTGTTCCAACTGCCTGATGGAGATGGAGGCGGAGATCCGCCAGGCCGTCGCCAGCACGGATGCGCCTCCCGAGCAGCTGCGGCGCCTGTTCAAGGCGATCGTCGCTGCCACGCTGCGGCTTTTCTCCGAGGACCGCAAGCTGTACGAGATCGCCATTTCGGCGTCGGCCGAGCGCTGGCAGGCAGCGCAGGCCTATGAGGAACGCATGCATCAGCTGCTGCTGCAGGTGCTCGACGCCGGGCGCCAGCGGGGCGATTTCGAGCGCAAGACGCCGCTGGATGAAACCGGGCGCGCCATCTTCCTGGTCATGCTCCCCTATCTGAACCCGGTGATGCTGCAGCACAGCCTCGACCATGCGGACGAGGCGCCCGCCCAACTGGCCGGATTGGTGCTGAGAAGCCTGTCGCCCTAAATCCTGCAGTTGTGACCATTGACATAAATGGTCACTAATCACAGAATCGGGTCCTGCTCATTGATCGGGACCCCCTCATGCTTCGGCACCGCCATCTGTCCATCGCCGCTGTCGGCGCACTGTCACTTGCACTCGCAGCCTGCGGCAAAAGCACGCCGCCGGATCCGCGCACCCAGCCACCCCTCGTTCGCACCGTCCTGGTAGCGCCAGGCAATGCTTCCGAGCGCGTCTTCACCGGCACCATCGCGGCCAGGGTGCAGGGCGATCTTGGATTTCGCGTGGCCGGCAAGGTGCTCGAGCGCCTGGTGGATACAGGCCAGACGGTCAGGCGCGGCCAGGCATTGCTGCGCCTCGACCCGGTGGACCTGAAGCTGGCCGCCCATGCCCAGCAGGAGGCCGTCGCAGCCGCCAGGGCACGGGCCCAGCAGGCCAGCGACGAGGAGCAGCGCTACCGGGACCTGCAGGGAACGGGTGCCGTTTCGGCCTTGGCCCATGAACAGATCAAGGCGGCCGCGGATGCCGCCCGCGCCCAGCTCAGGGCGGCCGAAGCGCAGGCCGCCGCAGCGCTGAACGCCAGCCGCTACGCCGAACTGCTGGCCGATGCCGATGGCATCGTGATGGAAACACTTGCCGAGCCTGGCCAGGTCGTCAGTGCCGGCCAGGTGGTCGTGCGCCTCGCCCATGCCGGCAGGCGCGAAGCAGTCGTCCAGTTGCCCGAGACACTGCGCCCCGCGCTGGGCTCGGCGGCCCAGGCCCGCCTGTTCGGCAGGGAGGAGGTGGTCATCCCCGCCAGACTGCGCCAGCTGTCCGATGTGGCCGACCGGGCCACCCGCACCTTTGAGGCCCGCTATGTGCTGGACGCCGGCGCGGCGGCCAGCGCCCCGCTGGGCAGCACGGTCACGCTCAGGATTGGCGGGACATCGACATCGACATCGACATCGACATCGACATCGACATCGACATCGACATCGACGGCCGGCAAGTCAACCCTGCAGGTCCCCATCGGCGCCATCCTCGATGAGGGCAAGGGCGCCGCTGTCTGGGTGGTGCAGGGCGATCAGGTCAGGCGCCAGCCCGTCACCGTGGTTCAGGTGCAGGACGGCAATGCCCAGGTGGTGGGTGCGCTCGACCAGGGGGACCGGATCGTCGCGCTCGGCGCGCATTTGCTGAGCGAGGGCGCGCAGGTGCGGCTGGACAGCGAGGCGCCGGCGCCTTCAACGGCAACAACGGCAACAACGTCCACGGCGTCCTCCGTGTCCAAGGGAGTGTCCCGTGAGTGAAGGCCGTTTCAACCTATCGGCGCTTGCCGTCCGTGAGCGCTCCATCACGCTGTTCCTGATCCTGCTGATTTCGCTGACGGGTGTCTTTGCCTTCCTGAAGCTGGGCCGGGCGGAAGATCCGGCCTTCACCGTCAAGGTCATGACCATCATCACGGCCTGGCCTGGCGCCACCCCGCAGGAAATGCAGGACCAGGTGGCAGAGAAGCTGGAAAAGCGCCTGCAGGAGCTGCGCTGGTATGACCGCACCGAAACCTTCGTCAGACCGGGGCTGGCCTTCACCACGCTGACCCTGCTCGACTCCACGCCCCCCGGCGAGGTGCAGGAGGAGTTCTACCAGGCACGCAAGAAGCTCGGTGACGAGGCCCGCAACCTGCCGGCGGGCGTGATCGGCCCGATGGTGAACGACGAGTACGCCGACGTGACCTTTGCGATCTACGCCCTCAAGGCGCGCGGCGAGGAGTCCCGGGCGCTGGTGCGCGATGCCGAAGCCTTGCGCCAGCGTCTTTTGCACGTGCCGGGTGTCAAGAAGGTCAACATCGTCGGCGAGCAATCCGAGCGGATCTACGTGGAGTTCTCGCACGAGCGCCTGGCCACGCTGGGCATCAGTCCGCAGGACGTCTTCGCGGCATTGAACAACCAGAACGCCCTCACGCCTGCCGGGTCGGTGGAGACCCAGGGTCCGCAGGTGTTCATCCGCATCGACGGGGCGTTCGACGCGCTGCAGAAGATCCGCGACACGCCCATCGTGGCCCAGGGCCGCACGGTCAAGCTGTCCGACATCGCCACCGTCCAGCGCGGCTACGAAGACCCCTCGACCTTCATCATCCGCAACGGTGCGGAGCCTGCCTTGCTGCTGGGCGTCGTCATGCGCGACGGCTGGAACGGGCTGGACCTGGGCAAGGCGCTGGACCGGGAGGTGGGCGCCATCAACGCAGACATGCCGCTGGGCATGGGCCTGACCAAGGTGACGGACCAGGCCGTGAACATCAGCGCCTCCGTCGATGAGTTCATGCTCAAGTTCCTGGCCGCGCTGCTGGTCGTGCTGGTGGTGTGCTTCGCCAGCATGGGCTGGCGCGTTGGCGTGGTGGTGGCTGCGGCCGTGCCGCTGACGCTGGCGGCCGTGTTCATCATCATGGCCGCCACGGGAAAGAATTTCGACCGCATCACGCTCGGCTCGCTGATCCTTGCGCTGGGCCTGCTGGTGGACGACGCCATCATCGCCATCGAGATGATGGTGGTGAAGATGGAAGAGGGCTACGACCGCGTGGCCGCGTCCGCCTACGCCTGGAGCCATACCGCGGCGCCCATGCTGTCCGGAACGCTGGTGACGGCGGTGGGCTTCATGCCCAACGGGTTCGCACGCTCCACGGCGGGCGAGTACACCAGCAACATGTTCTGGATCGTCGGCATCGCGCTCATCGTGTCCTGGGTGGTGGCCGTGGTGTTCACGCCCTATCTCGGCGTGAAGATGCTGCCCCCTCTCAAGAAGGTCGAAGGCGGACATGCGGCGATGTATGGCACGCCCCGCTACGAGCGCCTGCGGCGCGTGCTGGGCAAGGTGATCGCCCGCAAGGGCATGGTGGCTGCAGTCGTGGGCGGGCTCATGGTGGCTTCCGTGCTGGGCATGTCCATCGTGAAGAAGCAGTTCTTCCCCATCTCCGACCGGCCCGAGGTGATGGTCGAGGTGCAGATGCCCTACGGCACCTCCATCGGCCAGACGAGCGAGACCACCCGCAAGGTGGAAGCCTGGCTGCTGCAGCAGCCCGAATCGGAGATCGTGACCGCCTATATCGGCCAGGGCGCACCGCGCTTTTTTCTGGCCATCTCCCCTGAGCTGCCCGACCCGTCGTTCGCCAAGATCGTCGTGCGCACCGCCAACCAGGCGCAGCGCGACGCGCTCAAGCTCAGGCTGCGCGAGGCCATCGCCCAGGGACTGGCCCCGCAGGCGCAGGTGCGCGCATCGCAGATCGTGTTCGGGCCGTACTCCCCGTTCCCCGTGGCGTATCGCGTCTCCGGCCCCGACCCGCAGCGGCTGCGCGACATTGCCGGCCAGGTGCACCAGGTGCTGCACGACAGCCCGATGATGCGGACCGTGAACTCCGACTGGGGCGTGCGCACCCCCGTCATGCGCTTCACCCTGGACCAGGACCGGCTGCAGGCCATGGGCCTGACCTCCGCGGCAGTCGCGCAGCAGCTGCAATTCCTGCTCAGCGGCGTGCCCGTGACCACCGTGCGCGAGGACATCCGCACCGTGCAGGTGATGGCGCGTTCTGCGGGCGGCACCCGCCACGATGTGGCCAGGGTCGGCGACTTCACGCTCACCAACGCCACTGGCCAGCGCATACCGCTGTCGCAGCTGGGCGAGGTCACCGTGCAGATGGAGGAGCCCGTCATGCGCCGCCGCGACCGCATGCCCACCATCACGGTTCGCGGTGATATCGATGACAGCCTGCAGCCGCCCGATGTCTCGGCGGCCCTCACCCGGCAGCTGGAGCCCATCAGGAAGGCGTTGCCTGCGGGCTACCGCATCGACGAGGCCGGCTCCATCGAGGAATCCGGCAAGGCCATGACGGCCATGCTGCCCCTGTTCCCGATCATGATCGCCATCACGCTGATCATCATCATCTTGCAGGTGCGGTCGATATCGGCCATGGTCATGGTGTTCCTGACCAGCCCCCTGGGATTGATCGGCGTGGTGCCGACGCTGATCGTCTTTCAGCAGCCCTTCGGCATCAACGCACTGGTGGGGCTGATCGCGCTGTCGGGCATCCTGATGCGCAACACGCTGATCCTGATCGGGCAGATCCAGCACAACGAGCAGGAGGGGCTTGCGCCGTTTCAGGCGGTGGTGGAGGCCACCGTCCAGCGCGCCCGGCCCGTGATCCTGACCGCGCTGGCGGCGATCCTGGCCTTCATCCCGCTGACCCAATCGGTGTTCTGGGGAACGCTGGCCTATACGCTGATCGGCGGCACGCTGGCCGGCACGGTGCTGACGCTGGTCTTCCTGCCCGCCATGTACTCGATCTGGTTCAGGATCAGGCCCGGCGAATCCCCGCGCTGATCCACGGCAAATGCGCCAGCGGCCCGGGCCGATTGGCCACAATGGCGCATCCCGTTCCAGGCTCAGGAGGCCATGCATGTCCGATATCCGCTGCGGCGATTCCATCCACCCACGCGCATCCCTGGGCCGCCGCTGCGCGCGCGCCGCCGCACCCGTGCTGGCGGCGCTGCTGCTGTCGCCGCTGGCCCAGGCAGCGCTCAAGGTGGGCGACACCGCGCCGCGCTTCACCACGCCGGCTGCGGTGGCGGGCAAGGCCTTCGATTTCGACATGGCCGCCACCCTCAGGAAGGGGCCGGTGGTGCTGTATTTCTTCCCCAAGGCCTTTACGCAGGGCTGCACCATGGAAGCCCACGCCTTTGCCGAGGCCACGCCGCGTTTCGCGGCCATGGGCGCCACGGTGGTGGGCATGTCGCATGACGACATCGATACGCTCAAGCGCTTTTCCACCGAGGCCTGCCGCGACCAGTTCGCCGTGGCATCGGACCCGCAGGCGCAGACCATCCGCGCCTACGATGCCTCGGCCGCCGCCAACCCCCAGCGCGCCGACCGCATCTCCTACGTGATCGGGCAGGACGGCAAGGTCCGCTTCGTGCACATGGGCTCGGACCCGGACGAGCATGTGCGCCAGACCGAGGCCGCGGTCAAGCGGCTGACCGGAAAGTAGCCCGCCGCGCGGCCCCTGTCAGGGGCCGTTGCCCTCGCCGGCCAGGATCTCGGCGTATTCCTCGTCCGTGAACAGCCTGGAGCGTGTGTGGAAGGCCTTGCCCGTGCTGCCCTCCAGCGAGAAGGTGCCGCCCTGGCCCTCGATCACGTCCAGGATGAGCTGGGTGTGCTTCCAGTATTCGTACTGCGACTTGCCGATGTAGAAGGGCGCGCCGCCCACCTGGCCCAGCAGCACATCCTGGGCGCCTATCGTCAGCTCGCCGGGCAGGTAGCAGTTGGCGGCGCTGTTGTCGCAGCAGCCCCCGGACTGGTGGAAGAACACCGGCCCGTGCTGCGCCTGCAGGTCGGCGATCAGCGCCAGCGCGGCGTCGGTGGCAGTCACTTTGTCGACCATGGGTTGGTCCTTTCCTGGGCGGCCGGCCGCGCTGTGCGCCGCCGGCCGCATTCACCTGGGAAGAACTTCAGAAGAAGCCCAGCTTGTTCTCGCTGTAGCTGACCAGCAGGTTCTTGGTCTGCTGGTAGTGGTCCAGCATCATCTTGTGGGTTTCGCGGCCGATGCCCGATTCCTTGTAGCCGCCAAAGGCCGCGTGCGCCGGATAGGCGTGGTAGCAGTTGGTCCACACGCGCCCGGCCTTGATGGCCCGGCCCATGCGGTAGGCCACGTTGCCGTTGCGGCTCCACACGCCCGCGCCCAGGCCATAGAGCGTGTCGTTGGCAATGGCCAGGGCCTCGGCCTCGTCCTTGAAGGTGGTCACGGCCAGCACGGGGCCGAAGATTTCCTCCTGGAAGATGCGCATCTTGTTGTGGCCCTTGAACAGCGTGGGCTGCACGTAGTAGCCGCCTTCCAGGTCGCCGCCCAGATGGGCCTGGCCGCCGCCGGCCAGCACCTCGGCGCCCTCCTGCTTGCCCAGGTCCAGGTACGACAGGATCTTGGTGAGCTGCTCCTTGGACGCCTGCGCGCCCATCATGCTGTCGGTGTCCAGCGGGTTGGCATGCCGGATGGCGGCCACGCGCTGGAGCACGCGCTCCATGAAGCGGTCGTAGATGCTTTCGTGGATCAGCGCGCGGCTGGGGCAGGTGCAGACCTCGCCCTGGTTGAAGGCGAACAGCACCAGCCCTTCGACGGCCTTGTCGAGGAAGGCATCGTCCTTGTCCATCACGTCGGCGAAGAAGATGTTGGGCGACTTGCCGCCCAGCTCCAGCGTGGCCGGGATCAGGTTGTTGGCGGCGGCCTGGGCGATCACGCGGCCCGTGGAGGTGGAGCCCGTGAAGGCGATCTTGGCGATCCGCTTGCTGGTGGCCAGCGGCATGCCGGCCTCGCGGCCGAAGCCGTTGACGATGTTGAGCACGCCGGGCGGCAGCAGGTCGGCAATGAGCTCGGCCAGGATCAGGATGCTGATGGGCGTGGACTCGGCCGGCTTGAGCACCACGCAGTTGCCTGCACCCAGCGCGGGCGCCAGCTTCCAGGCCGCCATGAGGATGGGGAAGTTCCAGGGAATGATCTGGCCCACCACGCCCAGCGGCTCCTGGATGTGATAGGCCACCGTGGTCTCGTCGATATGGCTGAGCGCGCCTTCCTGGGCGCGCACGCAGCCCGCGAAATAGCGGAAATGGTCCACGGTCAGCGGGATGTCGGCATTCAGCGTCTCGCGGATGGCCTTGCCGTTGTCCACGGTCTCGGCATAGGCGAGCAGCTCCAGGTTGGCCTCGATGCGGTCGGCGATCTTCAGCAGGACGTTCGCACGCTCGGCCGCGCTGGTGCGGCCCCAGGCGTCGCTGGCGGCATGGGCGGCGTCCAGCGCCAGTTCGATGTCTTCGGCCGTGGAGCGCGCGGCGCGGGTGTAGACCTTGCCGCTGATGGGGGTGACCACGTCGAAGTACTGCTCCTTGACCGGAGGTACGAACCTGCCGCCGATGAAGTTGTCGTAGCGGGCCTTGTAGGCGATCTTGGCGCCAGCGGCGCCGGGTGCTGCGTAGACGGTCATGCTGCTTGTCTCCTGAGGATGCTTATGGGTCTGTTGTGATCGGGTGTGGATCGGGATATCCGGCCATGGCCGGACGGCAGACATGATTCAAAAGCCGTGCCAGCCCGCAGGCCGCAGGGCAGGTGCCCGCAAAGGCCCGCGGGACGTGGCTGCTGCGGGTATTCCCGTGCGCGTTCGCCCTGTGCCGTGACGTTGCGCAACAGGACAACTGTCCAGAAATGGAACAGTCGGGCGCCTGACCCGCCACTTGGCTTGCCCGGTGCCCGCCGGCCCCGCATACTGGCCCGCAACGCGGCGCAATGACGCCCGAGCAGGAGACAGCATGCAATCGAGAGCCTCCCTTGTGGCCTTGCGCCAGGCCCGTCACAGCCTGATGGAGTCGGGCCTGTGCCCCAGCGGCCTGGTGGACGAGCGCCTGGCGCGCTCGTGGCAGCGCTGCATCGAGCAGGGACTGCGTCCCACCGGGCGCCTGGGCGCCGCCGACAACCTGGAGCAGCACGCGCTGGGCGTGCTGCGCAGCCGCCACCATGCGCTGCTGGCGCATTCACGGCCCGTCATGGAATACCTGTCCGAGCAGGTGCGCGGCAGCCAGAGCGTGGTGGTGCTGGCCGGCCCCTGCGGCACCCTGGTGGATACCTGCGGCGACCCCTTCTTTCTGGGCAAGGCCGAGCGCGTGGCCCTGGCCAGCGGCGCGTCCTGGCATGAGGCGCAGCGCGGCACCAATGCCATCGGCACGGCACTGGCCGAGATGGACTCCATCGAAATCCAGGGCGGCGAGCATTTCCTGGAGCGCAACGGCTTTCTCACCTGCGCGGCCGCGCCCATCCTGTCGGGCACGGGCCAGCTGCTGGGCATTCTGGACATCTCCAGCGAATATGGCCGGGGCAGCCCGCACACGCTGGGCCTGGTCGGCACGGCGGCCCGCATGATCGAAAACCGCCTCATGGCCTGCGACGGCCAGCGCCACATCCGCCTGCACCTGCACGCGCGGCCCGAAGGCATTGGCACGGTGGGCGAAGGCATTGCGCTGATCTCGGGCGACGGCTGGGTGGTGGGTGCCAACCGCGCCGCTCTGGCCTTGCTGCGCCTGTCGCACGCGCAGCTGGGCAGCGTGGCGCTGGACCAGGTGCTGGACGCCAGCCTGCAGGAGCTGCTGTCACGCCAGCACCGCCAGCCCGATGCGGCCCAGCCGCTGCGGCGCCATGACGGCACGGCGCTGTTCGGCCAGCTGGTGCCGGACCGGCGCACCATCATGGCGGGGGCGGCGGCGCAGACAGTGCAGGAGGCGCTGGGAGCGCGGCAAGCGGGGGAAACACGGCAGGCCCCCCGCGATGCGCTGGCGCGGCTGGACACGGGCGATGCGCGCTGGCGTGCGGCGGCCGACAAGGCCCGGCGCGTGCTGGGCAAGCCGATTGCGCTGCTCATCCAGGGCGAGTCCGGCGTGGGCAAGGAATGGTTTGCGCGCGCGGCCCACGACAGCGGGCCACGCCGCGACGGCCCCTTCGTGGCCATCAACTGCGCGGCCATGCCCGAGTCGCTGATCGAGGCCGAGCTGTTCGGCTACCGCCAGGGCGCCTTCACGGGCGGGCGGCGCGAAGGACAGGCGGGCCTGCTGCGCCAGGCGCACGGCGGCACCCTGTTCCTGGACGAGATCGGCGACATGCCGCTGTCGCTGCAGACCCGGCTGCTGCGCGTGCTGCAGGAGCGGCAGGTGGTACCGCTGGGCGGTGGCACGCCCGTTGCGGTCGATTTCGCGCTGGTCAGCGCCTCCAACCGCAGGCTGCGCGAGGATGCCGACCAGGGGCGTTTTCGTGCCGACCTGTACTACCGCATCAACGGCCTGGCCGTGGAGCTGCCTCCGCTGCGCGAGCGCGGCGACTTCGAGGCGCTGGCCGCGCGCATGCTGGCCGACATCGAACCCGCGCGCCCGCTGCGCATGGCACCGGCCCTGCTGGCGCAGCTGGCCGGCCATGGCTGGCCCGGCAATCTGCGCCAGTGCGCCAGCGTGCTGAGAACGGCCTGCGCCATGCTCGACCCCCATGAGGACTGCCTGCAATGGCAGCACCTGCCCGACGACTTCCAGGCCGAGCTGGCGCAGACCGCCCGCAGCGGCCCCCGGCTCGACGCTGCGCCGCAGAGCCTGGATGAACTCTCGCGCTCGGCCGTGCGGCAGGCGCTGGAGAACTGCCGGGGCAATGTCACCCAGGCCGCGCGCATGCTGGGCATCAGCCGCCAGACGCTGTACCGCAAGCTGGCCCAGGACCGTGCGGCGGACGGCTTGCGACTGCAGTGAGGCGCCTGCCGGTGCTCAGGCCTTGAAGGTGATCCAGGGCCTGAGCTTCACGGCGGCGTGGATCAGGCCGGCGGCCTCCTGCGACTCGATGACCGGGCCGATGGGCTTGTAGGCTTCGGGCGCCTCCTCGATGCGGCGCTCCTCGCGCAGCGTCACGCATTGCCAGCCCTGCTCGCCCGCATGGCCTGCACGTGCTTCGGGGCGCAGCGCGCGCACGGCCTGGCGGCGCATGCGCCGCCCCGCGCCATGGCTGCAGGACCAGAGCCAATCGGCCGCGCCCAGGCCCGTGACCAGGTAGGAGGCATCGCCCATGGACCCCGGGATCAGCGCGAAGTCGCCCTCGTTGGCCGGCGTGGCGCCCTTGCGGTGGATGTTCATGCCGCCTTGCTGCAGGACCACGTTGTGCGGCACATCGACCACCAGGCGCGAATCCGCTGCGCCCACGATCTGCTCCAGGTCCTTGCGCACCAGCTCGGCCAGCACCACGCGGTTGGCCCAGGCATAGCGCGCCGCCACGCCCATGGCCTGCAGGTACTCGCCGGCCAGCGGACCCGACAGGCCGTACAGGCCGCTGGCCGGGTGCTTCACGCCTTGCGGCCACTCGGCCCGGGCGCGGTCCATCCAGGCCTGGCCCACGTAAAAGCCCAGGTCGCGCGATCCGCTGTGGATCATCACCACCACGTCGCCCGCGCGCAGTCCGGCGCGGTAGGCCGCGTGGCGGTCCAGCACCTCGTCGACCACCTGCAGTTCCACGAAATGGTTGCCCGATCCCACCGTGCCCAGGCACGGGTCGCGGAACACGGCATGGCGCTCCTGCAGATAGGCATGGGGCGCGTGGCGGGCGCTGCCAGCGAAGCTGTCCAGGCCGATGCAGGCGGCCAGCTCGCGGTGCAGGCGGTCCCTGTCGACATGGCCCCACAGGCCCTGGCCGCTCAGCCGGTCCACAAAGGCGGCCGGCCCGTGGTCGAACAGCGCGCGGAAGGCGGCCGTGGTCACGGGCACGTCGCGCCCGCTGCCCAGCAGGCTGGCGGTCAGCAGTTCCACCAGCCGGCCCTTGTGCGGCGCCAGCTGGTCCAGCCGGGCGCCCGTGGTCAGCAGGCGCACGCTGCAGTTGATGTCCGTGCCGATGGCGGCCGGAATGACGAAGTCCGATGGCGTGGCCACCACGCTGCCCACGGGCGCCACCGTGCCCGGATGGAAGTCGGGCGTGGCGCAGGCGCGGCAGACGGCGCCGTGGCTGCCCTGGCCGTCATGCCGGCGCACGGCGGCAAAGGCCAGCAACTGGCGCACGGCCTTGTCCTCCAGGGGAAGGCTGTCGGGAAGAAGAATGTGGGCCTCGGCCTGGCCATCGCGCACGTGGTAGATGCCGTCGCGATAGTCGAGAGAGATGCCCGTGCGTGCAAAGGCACGCTGGAGTCGTTGAGGAGTGCTCATGGCTGCAGATCCGCGAGGCCTGGTTGGCGCTCGCCGCGTCCGATGGGTGTACGGACGATGAAAGACACCCGGGCGGCAAAGGCCCGGAAAACGTCTTTCCTGCAGCAGCTCGTTCAAGAAAGAAGGGGCGCAGTATAGCGGGATCCGCGCTGGACGGCAGGCGCTACGCGTTGCGCCGCTCGTACTGGGCGATGGCGTTGAGCAGCAGGGGCGAGAACTTCTTCGCGTAGTCGGCTCCACCCCACTGGCTTGACGATCCGCTCAGGTGCAGGGCGCCCAGCGGCACGCCGTCGGCATCGACCACGGCGGCGGCCAGCGCGACCTCGCCCATGATGAATTCATCGACCACCATGGCGTAGCCGCGCTCGCGCACCTTCTTCAGTTCCGCCTGGACGGCCTTGGCCGTGGTCAGCGTCCGGGGCGTGCTGGCCAGCAGGCGGCCGGGGGCCAGCAGCTGCTCCACCTGCGCCTCGTCCAGCCGGGCCATCACGGCGCGCCCGCCTGCCGTGCATTGCAGGGGCACGCGCCGGCCCACGAGCGAGGCGTGGTAGTGCTCGGTGCTGGTCTGGTGGCGCAGCACGTGCACCAGCCAGTCGCCGTCGCGCAGCGACAGGCTGATCTTCTGCTCCGTGTCCTTGGACAGCTGCAGCAGCAGGGGGTTGAGCGCCTCGGCCAGCGCATGGGTGCGCAGGAAGTGGAAGGTCAGGTCCAGCACGCCCGGGCCCAGCCGGTAGCGGCGGGTCTGGCTGTTTTGCTGCAGGTAGCCCTCGGCGCTGAGGGTGTAGGCGTAGCGCTGGGCGGCGCTCTTGTCCAGGCCGCTGCGCTCCATGATTTCCGTGAGGCTCAGGTCGCCCGCCGCGCCCTTGAAGCAGTCCAGCACGCGGAATGCCTTGCCCACGGAGCCCACATACAACGCGTTTTCGATCATCGTTTTACCTGATTGTGAATCTGAAGTATTAAATAACAATACCAAGTATTGAAAAATATGGAGGCAGCGGATGCCACAGCAAGCCATTGTCAGTGCGGACCGGGCGGTCGGCGCGTCGGAGTGGATCAAGGGCCAGCGGGAGAACATGCTTTCGCTGCTGGCCGACATCGTCAACATCGACTCGGGCAGCTTCGACAAGCCCGGCGTGGCGCGCGTGTTCCGGCGCCTGGAGGCCTTCTTCCTGGGCCAGGGGCTGCAGGTCAGCCCGCATTTCGTCGATGGCGTGGAGGCCGCGATCTCGGTCACCGTGAACGCGGGCAGCACCGTGGGCAGGCCCGTGCTGCTGATGGGGCACTGCGACACGGTCTTCCCTGAAGGCGAGGCCGCGCGCAGGCCGTTCCGCATCGAAGGCGGCAGGGCCTACGGCCCGGGCGTGGCCGACATGAAGTCGGGCATCGTCATGAACGCCTTCCTGCTGGCTGCGCTGGCCCACAGCGCGGAGCCCGCGCCCGAGGTCACGGGCCTGTTCACCTGCGACGAGGAAATCGGCTCCCCCCTGAGCAAGTCCGTCATCGAGCCCTTTGCGCGCAAGGCGGGCTTTGTCTTCAATGCGGAGCCCGGCCGGCCTTCGGGCAACGTGGTCACGGGCCGCAAGGGCGGCGTGTTCTTCGGCGTGGAGATCGAGGGCAAGGCGGCGCACTCGGGCGCCAACTTCGCCGAGGGCATCAGCGCCATCTCGGAGCTGGCGCACAAGGTGGTGGCGCTGGACGCGCTCACCGACCTGGACAAGGGCGTCACGGTCAACGTGGGCCTGGTGTCGGGCGGGCTGTCGGTGAACACGTCGGCGCCGTCGGCCAAGGCGGCCATCGACCTGCGCATTTTCGATCTGGACCAGCGCGAGTCCCTGGTGGGCCGCATACGCTGCATCTGCGACAAGTCCTTCATCCAGGGCACGCGCTCCACGCTGAACATCACCGGCGAGTTCCGCCCCTTCGTTCCCACGCCGCAGTCGCAGCAATTGTTCGAGCTGTACCAGGCCGAGCTGGGCGCGCTGGGCCACAAGGCCGAGGGCGAGTTCAGCGGCGGCTGCGCGGACTCGGGCGTGACCTCCAGCCTGGGCGCCATCACGCTGTGCGGCACCGGCCCCGTGGGCGGCAAGTTCCACACCACCGACGAGTACTGCGAGGTGGACACCATCGTCCCGCGCGGCCTGGCGGTGCTCCACACCATTGCACGCCTGCCCCACGCCCGGTGGTAGGGCGCGCCTGATTCCCGCCTTCCCCCTCAAGCCACTGCCTGGTGCACTTCCATGAATCCACTTGCCTTGCCCACACGCCGCTCGCTCCTGAAAATCGCCGCCGGCCTGCCGCTGGCGCCCCTGCTGCTGCAGCCTGCCGCGGCCTCGGCGCCCGGCCCAGTCAGCCTGATGGTGCCCTACCCGGCAGGCGGGCCCAGTGACGTCAGCGCCCGCATCCTGAGCAAGCCCATAGGCGAGGGACTGGCGGCCAAGGTGATCGTGGAAAACCTGGGCGGCGCCACGGGCACGATTGCCGCATCCAAAGTGCTGGGCGCCAGGGCCGACGGCAGCATGTTCTTCCAGGGCACGCAGAACGAACTCATCCTGCCGCCGCTCACCAACAAGGCCGTGCGCTACCAGCCCGATGCGTTCGAGAACCTGCAGTACATCACCGTCACCCACCTGGTTCTGCTGGTGCGCTCGGGCCTGCCGGCCCGGAACATGCAAGAGTTCCTGGCGCTGGCGCGCTCGCGCAACGAAAGCAATTCGCTGACCTACGGCTCCGTGGGCGTGGGCTCGCTCTACCACCTGATCACCGAGTACATGGGCAAGGTGGTGAAGGTGCCGTTCACCCACGCGCCCTATGCGGGCACGGCGCCCGTGATCCAGGACCTGGCCGGCGGCCAGATCGACTTCAGCATCATGCCGTTCCAGGCGTCCATGCTGGAGATGATCCGCACCGGCCGCTTCCGGGCGCTGGCCGTGCTGTCGCGCAACCGGCCTGCCGTGCTGTCGGCCGTGCCCAGCATCACCGAAGTGCCGGCGCTGCGCGATTTCGAGTACGCCAGCCTGGCGGGCTACTTCGTCAAGCGCGGCACGCCGCAGGACGTCAAGCAGCGCCTGAACCAGGCCATCGGCCAGGCCCTGCTGGACCCGCAGGTCATCGCCAAACTGGAGGCCGACGGCCGTGACGTTGCCAAGCCCATGGGCCTGGACGATGCGGCGGCCGCCTATGCGCGCGAGATCGCCAAGTACCGCGAGATGATCCGCGTCACGGGATACGTGCAGGCGGATTGAGAACGAAGGCCGCAACCTAAGCGAGTGCACCCTCCAGCAGCTCGGCCATGCGCGGCAGGTCGGGCTCGGCGCTGGTCACCAGCAAGATGGCGCGCTCATAGGCGGCGCCCGCAATGGGCAGCATGCGGCAGTCGCCCATGAAGCGCTCCAGGCCCGTCCAGTGCGGCACCAGGCCCACGCCCATGCCGTCGGCGGCCAGCATGGCAATGGCCTCCAGCGCGTCCAGGTCGCACAGCACCGCAGGCTCCAGCCCCTGGTCGGCCAGCCAGTCGGCCGCATGGCGGCCACCCCAGGCATCGGGGTCGTAGCGTATGTAGGGCAGGCTGCGCAGCAGCGCGGCAGGCCGGCCGCGCGCCTGGGGCGGTGCCAGCAGCACCAGCGGCTCGCGGCGCAGCTGCACGCTGCGCAGCGCCTTGGGCAGTTCAAAAGGGGGCGCCACGATGACGGCGGCATCGAGCTCGCCGGACTGCAGCATCTGGAACAGCGCGCGCGAGGTGCCCGGCACGATGACGGGCCGGCACTGTGGCGCCGCCTGCGTGAGCTTGCGCAGCGCGGCCGGCAGCATGCCGGTGAGCGCGGTCGAGATGGCGCCGATGCGCAGCGTGCCGGCCAGGCCATCGGCGCTGGCATCGCTGCCCAGCAGCGCGGCCTCGCGCACCAGGCGCCGCGCGCGCGGCAGAAGGGCCAGGCAGGCCTGGGTGGGGCGGGCCGCATGGCCGCTGCGCGAGAGCAGGGCAAAGCCCAGCTCGCGCTCCAGCGCCTGCACGCGCTGGCCCACGGCGGCGGCGGACAGGTGCTCGGCGCGCGCCGCATCGGCGATGGAGCCGCTGTCCACCACGGCGATCAGGCTCTTGAGATAGCGGGTCTCCAAAAGATTTCCTTGGGGATTGCAAAGAAATCAACGCTATCACTTTCGAAAAGCCTCTGCTAGGCTCGCGCCACCCACGGCAGGCCACGGCCTGCGAGCCTGCCTGCACCACAAGCACAACCAAAGGATCAGCCATGCGCACCAGCTTCCACCTTGCCTACCATGTCCGCGATCTGGACGAAGCGCGCGCCTTCTACGGCACGCTGCTCGGCTGCCAGGAAGGCCGCAGCACCGAGACCTGGGTGGACTTCGACTTCTTCGGCCACCAGATCTCGCTGCACCTGGGCGAGCCCTTCCCGGTCACGAACACCGGCCGCGTGGGCGACCACATGGTGCCCATGCCCCACCTGGGCCTGGTGATGGCCATGGACGACTGGAAGGCCCTGGCCGCGCGGCTGTCGGGCGGCGTGGTGGATTTCGTGCTGCAGCCCGGCATCCGCTTCGAGGGCGAGCCTGGCGAGCAGGCCACCATGTTCTTCCGCGACCCCAGCGGCAATCCCATCGAGGTCAAGGGCTTCGCCGACCTGGACAAGGTTTTTGCCAAATGAGCGGTTCGCTCCCCCCGCTTCCTTTCGTCTGCGCACCCGGCTACCCGGCAGCCCTGGCCTGGCTGCAGGCCCTGCAGGCCGCCCTGCCCGAGGAGCGCGTGGTCGCCCTCGACGCGCTGGATGCCGACCAGCGCGCGGCCTGCGAGGTCGCCATCGTCGCCAACCCCCAGCCCGCCGACCTGCGCACGCTGCCGCGCCTGCAATGGGTGCACAGCGTCTGGGCCGGCGTGGAGCGCCTGGTGGCCGACCTGGGCGATACCGACCTGCGCATCGTCCGCCTGGTGGACCCGCAACTGGCCGACACCATGGCCGAGGCCGTGCTGGCCTGGACCCTGTACCTGCACCGCGACATGCCGCGCTATGCCCGCCAGCAGGCCGCGCGCCAATGGCTGGCGCATGACGGCGTGCGCGCGCAGGACAGGACGGTATCGCTGCTGGGCCTGGGCGCACTGGGCGAAGCCAGCGCGCGGCGGCTGCTGGCGGCAGGCTTCCAGGTGCGCGGCTGGAGCCGCACGCCCAGGCAGATGGAAGGCGTGCAATGCCATGCGGGTGATGCCGAGCTGCCCGCCATGCTGGCGCAGACCGACATCCTCGTATGCCTGCTGCCGCTCACGCCGCAGACGCGCGGCATCGTCGGCGCGCAGGCGCTGGCCGCGCTGCCTGACCATGCCTCGCTGATCAACTTTGCGCGCGGCCCCATCGTGGACGATGCCGCGCTGCGCGCCGCCCTGGACGGCGGCCGCCTGGCCCATGCCGTGCTGGACGTGTTTGACCAGGAGCCCCTGCCAGAATCGTCCTGGCAGTGGGCGCACCCTGCTGTGACCGTGCTGCCCCACATCTCGGCACCCACGGACCGCGCGACGGCATCGGCCATCGTGGCGGGCAACATCCGGCGCTGGCGCGCCAGCGGCGAGCTGCCGCAGGCGGTGGACGCGGCGCGGGGCTATTGAGGGCGGCTGCGGTACGGCTATGGCACGGCCATGGACTGGCTTCTGAGCCAGTCCATGACGGCGCGCACATGGGGGCCCGGCTCGCGTTGCTCGCCCACGGCCAGATGGTAGGTATGGCCGGTGATCGAGGGGCCGAAGGGCTGCAGCAGGTGGCCGGCCGCAATGTCCTCGGCCACCAGGGCCAGGCTCACCAGGGCAATGCCATGGCCGGCAATGGCCGCCTGGATGGCATGGCCCTCGTCGGAAAAGCGCAGTTGCCCCGCCGGTGAATTCCAGGCCAGGCCTGCCTCGTCAAACCAGCGCTCCCAGGTGGGATTGCTGGCGTGCGCCGTCTTCCAGTCAAAGCGGATCAGCGGCAGGCGGGCCAGGTCGGCCGGACCCAGCACGCCCAGCCGGGGATTGGCCACGGGCGCAAAGCGGTCGCTGAACAGGGGCTCGGCCGCCAGGCCCGGATAGGGGCCGCGCCCGTAGCGCACGGCGATATCGACGGCATGGGAGCGCAGGTCCACCACATCGTCCGAGGCCTGCAGTTGCAGGTCCACCTCCGGGTGCATCGCGCGGAAGCTGGCCATGCGCGGTACCAGCCATTTCACGGTGAACGCATTGGTGGCCGAGATGCTGACCTGGGCGCGCAGGCGCTTTTGCAGCAGGCGCTCCAGCGTGGCGGCAAAGGCGTCGAAACCGTCGCGCAGCACCGGATAGAGCTGGGCGCCCGCCTCGGTCAGCACCACCTTCCGTACCTGGCGATCGAACAGCGCCAGGCCCAGCTGTTCCTCCAGCGCGCGGATCTGGTGGCTGATGGCCGTGGGGGTCACGGCCAGGTCGTCGGCGGCCTGCTTGAAGCTGCCCAGGCGGGCGGCGGCCTCGAAGGCGCGCAGTGCGGAAAGCGGCAGTTGGTTGCGTTGCATGAGGGCTGGAGGAGATCAGGGCCGGGAGAGGAATGGGGTGAGGAAAACTCATCTTATGCCTGACAAATGAACCTTTGTCGCAATCATCCGGCTTGCCTATCGTCCGCCCATGCCCCAAGCGCGATCCTGCCGGGGATGGATGAAGGAAATGAAACCATGCTGCACCGTGTCACCACGCAACCCGACCCCTACGAGCCGTTTTTGCTGTCGCAAGGCATTCGCTTTGGCGAGCTGCTGTTCATCTCCGGCCAGGCCGGCGCCGGAGACGATGGCCGCATCGTGCCGGGCGGCTTCCTGGCCCAGGGCCGGCAGGCGTTTGCCAATCTGCGCCGCGCGCTGGAGGCGGGCGGCTCCAGCCTGAAGGACGTGATCAAGGTCACCATCTTCGTCACCGACATGGGCCACTTCGACGAGGTGGTCGCCCTGCGCCGCGAGTTCTTCGGCGCCCCCTATCCGGCCGACACGATTGCCCAGATCCAGGCGCTGTACGACCCGGCGGCCATGATCGAGATCGAGGCCATTGCAGCCGTGCGTGATGGCCAGGCCCGCTGACATGGTTGCGGCCGTTCTGTTCCGATGGCCTGGCCACGGCGTGCATGGCCAACGACTGGAGCCGATGGGGCCGATATCTGATTCCTTCAACCGCCGAGCAGTCCCGAGGTGCTCAGCGGCCCCGGCGACAGCTGCTGCCCCCAGGCCTGCGTCAATGCCTCGATGGCATCGCCCACCACGCGGCAGGCCTGGGTGAGCTTGCCGTGCCGGGGCAGGGCCAGCGTCACATGGCGCACCAGGCCGGGGTTGACCAGGCGGCTGGCCTGCAGCCGGCCCTGGCGCAGTTCGGCATCGATGGAGTACGGGCCGATCACCGAGTAGAGGCCGGTCGCATGGGCCACGAGTTCCTTTTGCACGGTCAGCGAGTCGGCCTCGGCCGCCGCCGCGAGCCGAAAGCCGTGGCTGTGCGCGGCCTCATCGAGCGCATCGCGCCAATGGCTGGGGCGTCGCGGCAGCACCAGTTGCAGGCCGTCGAGCGCGGCGAACTCCGTGGTGGGCGCCAGGGTCAAGGGATCGCCAGGGCGCGACACCAGATAGCTGTGCGCGGTGCTCAGCAGCCGCTCGTCGCCGCCGGCCGGGCGCGCGAAGCGAAAGAGGATGGCCAGGTCCACGGCACCGCTGTCCAGCAGCGCGTCGAGCTCCGTTCCCTGGGCCTCGGTGATGTTCAGGCGTATGCCCGGATGCTCGCGCTGCAGCCAGTCGAACACATGCGTCATCAGCGGGTGCGCGGCCGAGGGCACGATGCCCAGCCGTACCTCGCCCCATAGCTGGCCTGCGTCCGCACGCAGCGTTTCCTGTAATTGCTCGGTTTCCTGCAGCCAGCTGCGCAGCCGCAGCGCGGCCCGCGCGCCCAGCGGCGTCAGCGTGACGCCCCGGCCCGTGCGCCGCAGCAAGGGGCCGCCCAGCGACGCTTCGAATTCGCTGATCTGCCGGCTGATGTGCGACTGCACGGTGTGCCGCCGTGCCGCGACCTTGCTGATGCTGCCGGCTTCGGAGACCTCGAGGAAGAGCTTGACGCTGGGCAGGTGCATGGTGGTTACCCGGTTGAGGTATGCCTGATGAGGCAATTCTGAAAGCCTGAAATTCTATCTATCCAGATATCAAACGGATTTCTACAGTGCAGTCATGCCTTGCCAGCGGCCTTGCCGTGGCAGGTTTTCCAGACACCGAACCTAAGGAAAATCCGTTGAAACTCGCCAGCTTCATCCATGCCGGACAGCCCCGCTACGGGCAGGTTCTGGCCGAGCGCTTCCTGCTGCCGCCCGCCGACTTTCTCGCCCGCCATCCCGACCTGCTGTCTGTGCTGCGCGCACAGGCGCTGGGCGAGCTGGAGCAGGCCCTGCAGGCCGGCGCCGTGTCCGTCGATGCGGCGCAGACCCAGGCGCTGCCCGTCATCCCCAACCCCGGCAAGCTCATCTGCGTGGGCCTGAACTACAAGACCCATGTGGCCGAGACGCGGCGCGCCGACAGTGAGCACCCGTCGCTGTTCCTGCGCTTCAACGACAGCCTGGCCGCCGATGGCGACGAGCTGCTGCGCCCGGCCTTTTCGGAGCGTTTCGACTGGGAGGGCGAGCTGGCCTTCGTCATCGGCCGGGGCGGGCGCCACATTGCAAAGGAAGATGCCTTCGACCACATCGCCGGCTATGCCTGCTTCAACGATGTGAGCGTGCGCGACTGGCAGCGCCATACGCACCAGTTCACGCCCGGCAAGAACTTTCCCGGCACGGCGCCCTTCGGCCCCTGGCTGGTCACGCGCGACGAGGTGGCCGACGTGCGCAGCCTGGCGCTGCAGACCCGCCTGAACGGCAGCGTGATGCAGCAGGCCAGCCTGGGCGACCTGATCTTCGACATCCCCACCATCGTGGCCTATGTGTCGCGCTTCACGCCGCTGTCGCCCGGCGACGTGATCGCCACGGGCACGCCGGGCGGCGTGGGCGACCGCCGCGAGCCGCCTCTGTACATGAAGCATGGCGATGTGGTCGAGGTCGAGATCACGGGCCTGGGCGTGCTGCGCAACCGTATCGGCACTGATGTCTGAGATGACTCCCCCTGAGTCGCTTCGCGCCTTCCCCCTCTCTCGCTTCGCGGGAGGGGGACGACACCCTCGGTGCGGGGCGGCCCTTCCTCGGTGTCCCTCGCTTTGGGGCACGCCGGTTTCAAGGACTGTGGGCGGCGCATGGCGCTGTGAATAACTGTCTCTGGAGAATTTCATGGATAACCAACAAGCGATTTCGCAGCGGCCCCGGCTGCGCATTGCCGTCGATATCGGCGGCACCTTCACCGACATGGCGGCGTTCGACGAGGCCAGCGGCCGGCTGCTGTTCGGCAAGGCCCTGTCCACGCATGGCGAGCTGGTCAACGGCATCCAGGCCACGATAGACAGCGCGGGCATCGACTGGCGCGACGGCCATCTGTTCCTGCACGGCTCCACCATTGCCATCAACACGCTGCTGGAGCGCAACGGCGCCCACACCGCGCTGCTGATCACCGAGGGCTTTCGCGACATCTACGAGATCGGCCGCGTGAACCGGCCCGATGCCTACAACCTGTTCTTCAACAAGCACCAGCCGCTGGTGCGGCGCTCGCTGCGCCATGAGGTGTCCGAGCGCCTGCGCGCCGACGGCAGCCTGCACAAGCCGCTGGACGAGGCAGCCGTGCGCGAGCTGGCCCGCGAGCTGGCAGGGCAGGGCGTGGAGGCCGTGGCCGTGCTGCTGCTGCACTCCTACCGCAACCCGGCGCACGAGCAGCGCGTCAAGCAGATCCTGCAGGAAGAGATGCCGGGCGCCTTTGTCTGCGCCTCGCACGAGCTGTCGCAGGAGTACCGCGAGTTCGAGCGCGTGTCCACCGCCGTGGCCAATGCCTATGTGGGGCCGCGCGTGTCGCAGTACCTGGGCCAGCTGGAGAACCACCTGGGCGGCAAGGGCTTCGAGGGCGACTTCTACATCGTGCAGTCCACGGGCGGCCTGTTCCCGGTCGAGCATGCCAAGGTGGGCTGCGTGCGCATGCTCGAATCGGGTCCGGCGGCCGGCGTGATCGGCGCCCAGGCCATCTGTGCGCAACTGGGCATGGGCGATGCCATTGCCTTCGACATGGGCGGCACCACGGCCAAGGCCGGCGTGATCAGCGAGGGCCGGCCGCTGACCACGGGCTCGGCGCTGATCGGCGGCTACGAGCAGGCCCTGCCGATACAGATCCCGATGATGGACATCCACGAAGTGGGCACGGGCGGCGGCTCCATCGCCCGCGTGGAGACGGGCAACGCGCTGCGTGTGGGCCCGCAAAGCGCCGGCTCCATCCCCGGCCCCGTGGCCTATGGCCGTGGCGGGCTGGAGCCCACGGTGACCGACGCCAACCTGGTGCTGGGCCGGCTGGACGCGGAGCATTTCCTGGGCGGCGAGCTGCAGCTGGACATGGACGCCTGCCAGCGCCAGATGGCCGAGCGCGTGGCGACCCCGCTGGGCCTGGAGCCCACCGAGGCGGCCGACGGCATCCTGCGCATCGCCGTGACGCAGATGTCGCATGCCGTGAAGGCCGTGACCACCGAGCGCGGCCTGGACGCGGGCAGCTTCACCATGGTCGTCTACGGCGGCGCGGGTCCGCTGCACGCCTCGGCCATTGCGCGCGAGATCGGCATCCGCAAGGTGCTGATCCCCTATGCGCCCGGCTATTTCTCGGCCTACGGAATGCTGTTCTCCGACCTGCGCTACGACTACGTGCGCTCGGTGTTCCGCAAGCTGGGCGAGGTGTCCTTCGAGGAGATCGAGGCCGCCTACCAGAGCATGGAGGACGAGGGCCGCGCCGCGCTGGCGCAGTCCGGCATCGCGCCGGACGGCATCGTGATCGAGCGCGCCGCCGACATGCGCTACGTGGGCCAGGAGCATGCGGTGACCGTGGACCTGCCCATGGCCTTCTTCGAGGGCCGGGACCGCTCGGCCATCAAGCGCCAGTTCGACGAGCTGCACAAGGTGCGCTACGGCACCTCGGCCCCGCAGGAGCCGGCCGACCTCGTGAGCCTGCGCGTCACGGTGCTGGGCACGATGAAAAAGCCGCCCAGGCACAGCGTGGAGCGCGGCAGTGCCGAGCCCAGCCGTGCCTCCGTGCGCACGGTCAAGCCCGTCTATTTCCGCTCCAGCGGCTGGGTGGACACGCCGGTGCATCTGCGCGAGCGCCTGCTGGCGGGCAACGAGATCGCGGGGCCCGCGCTGATCGAGGAACACGCATCCACCACCGTCGTGCAGCCCGGCGACCGGCTGCGCGTGGACGAACTGGGCAATCTGCAAATCGACATCGGGAGCGACCGCACATGAACCACCCCACTGACTCCAGGCCCGTCGATCCGGTCACCGTCGAGATCATCCGCAACGGCCTGTACGCCGTCACGGAGGAGATGAAGACCAACCTGACGCGCACGGCCTACAACCTCATCATCTACGAGGCGCTGGACTTCACGGTCGGCCTGTTCACGCGCGAGGGCGACACGGTGTCCATCGGCCTGGGCCTGCCCATGTTCATCCGCGGCATGTCGGAGACGGTCAAGGCCAAGATCCGCCACTTCGGCTACGAGAACATCCTGCCCGGCGACATCCTGGTCACCAACGATGCCTACACCACCGGCAGCCACCTGAACCACTTCACGTTCACCATGCCGGTGTTCCATGAGGGCCGGCTCGAAGGCTTCACCTGCTGCATGGCCCACTGGCTGGACGTGGGCGGCACGCTGGGCAACGTCACCACGGACATCTTCAGCGAGGGGATACAGATCCCCATCATGAAGTACCAGCGCCAGGGTGAGGTCAACCAGGACCTGATCGACATCATCGCGATGAACGTGCGCCTGGCCGAGCGGGCCCTGGGCGATCTGCGCGCGCAGATCACGGCCATCACCACGGGCGAGCGCCGCTATGTGGAACTGCTGCAGCGCTATGGCGTGGATGCGGTCAACGGCGCCATCGCGCAGATCATGGATTCCAGCGAGGCCGTGGCGCGCAAGAACACGCTGTCGATTCCCGATGGCGTGTACGAGGCCGAGTCCTTCATGGACGACGACGGGCTGGACATCGGCAAGCGCATTCCCATCCGCGTCAAGGTCACGGTGCAGGGCGACGAGATGACGGTGGACCTGTCGGACGTCTCCAAGCAGGTGCGCGGCTTCTACAACTCCGGCTTCACCACGGGCATCGCCTGCGCGCAGGTGGCCTACAAATGCCTCACCACGCCGACCGACTACCCGGTCAACGACGGGAGCTTCCGGCCGCTCAAGGTGATCATGCCCATGGGCACGGTGATCAGCGCCGAGAGGCCCTATCCCATGCGCGTGTGGATGACCTTCCCCATGACGGTGATCGACACCATCTTCAAGGCGCTGGCGCCGGCGATTCCCGACCGCTCCATCGCAGGCCACCATGCGGACCTGGTGTTTCCCAACATCCATGGCATCTCGCCCGAGGACGGGCGGCTGTTCATCGTCGGCATCGGCCCGCTGGGCGGCGGCTGGGGCGCCAAGAGCCGTGAGGACGGCGTGTCCGTCACCGTCTGCATCAATGACGGCGACACCCACAACAGCCCCACCGAGCAGCTTGAGGCCAAGTACCCGGTGCTGGTGGAGAAGTATGAGATCCGCCAGGACTCGGCCGGCGCGGGCCAGTATCGCGGCGGCCTGGGCGCGGAGATGGTGGTGCAGGCGCTGTCGCCCTTCACCGTCACCACGCGCATCGACCGCGTGCACTGCAAGCCCTGGGGCCTGGAGGGCGGCGGCGACGCCATGGGCAACGGCCTGGCCGTGCGCCACAAGGGCGAGTGGAAGACCGACCACGCCAACGCCAAGATCTTCAACGTGCGCCTGGAACGCGGCGATGCCTACCGCATGCTGTCGGGCGGCGGCGGGGGCTTTGGCGACCCGCTGGCGCGCGAACTGGACAAGGTGGCCGAGGACGTGCGCGAAGGCTATGTGAGCGCCCAGGTGGCCCGCGAGGTCTACCGCGTGGCGCTGGATGGCCAGGGACAGGTGGATCACGAGGGCACGCAGGCGCTGCGCAGTGCGCCCAGAGTGCCCGGTGCATCCGGTGCAGCGGCTGCCGCCGTGGCCTGGGACGGGCAGTGAGCACGGCCATGGCCTCCGACCACGCCCTGCAGGCCGGCCGGCTCTGGGACCTGTGGTGCGCCCTGGCGCTGCGCCATGTCGCGCTGGGCGGTGCCTGCGCCTGCGGGGCGGGCGGCATCAGCCTGCGGCTGGAGGACTTCGAGCTGGACATCGTGGACTACCTGCAGGACGGGGGCGAGCGCTGCGAGCAGCCCGAGGTGGCGGCCTGGTTCCGTGCCCGGCCCGCACCCGGGCAGGGCGCGCAGCCGCTGCGCGGCCTGCTCGATGCGCTGGGCTCGGACGAGGTGCCGCAGGCCGTGGCGCAGTGGGCGCTGGCGCGGCTGGAGCGCACGCTGCGCTCGTTCGCCGAGGTGCATGGTGGGGTGGCGTCATGAGCGGGCATTTCTCCAGCCTGCTGGCCCTGCCCGAAGCGGCGGGGCAGCGCATTCCGGTCACCGTGCTTACGGGCTTTCTGGGCAGCGGCAAGACCACGCTGCTCAACGGGCTGCTGGCGCTGCCGGACCTGCACGGGACGGCCGTCATCGTCAACGAGTTCGGTGCGGTCGGCATCGACCAGGACCTGACCAGCCTGGCCTGCGAGGACACGGTGCTGCTGGCCAATGGCTGCCTGTGCTGCAGCGTGCGCGGCGATCTGGTGGAGGCGCTGGAGCGCCTGGCCCTGCGCGAACAGGGCGCGCCGCGCCGCGTGCTGATCGAAACCAGCGGCCTGGCGGACCCGGGGCCGATACTGCGCTCCTTCCTGGGCGAGCCCGCCGTGCGGGCGCGCTATGCGCTGGCCGGCGTGGCCTGCACGGTCGATGCCGTGCTGGGCAGCGCCACACTGGCAGGCTATCCCGAAGCCGTGCGGCAACTGGCTGTGGCCGACCTGGTGCTGCTGACCAAGACAGATTTGCTGGGCGGCGCACGGCCCGCTGCGCAACTGCTGGCCCAGGTGCAGGCCATCAACGGCGAGGCGCCGCAAGGCATGGACCCCGCCCACCATGTGGCGCTGCTGCAGCGGCTGATGTCGGAAGGCGCGACGGGGCAGGAGGACGCCGCTGCGGGCATGCTCCAGGCACCCGGCTACCGGGCCATGGCTCCGGTGACAGCTCCGGTGACAGCGCCGGCAGGCGCGCACCGCGACGGCATCTCGTCCTTTGTGCTGCAGCGCGACGAGCCCCTGCCCGCGCAGGCGTTCGGCGAATGGATGGACTGGGTCACGGCCATGCGCGGCGATGACCTGCTGCGCGTCAAAGGCATCGTGCACCTGCAGGAGCACCCGGACCAGCCCCTGGTCATCCATGGCGTGCAGCACCTGTTCGCCCCGCCGCAGACGCTGCCCCGCTGGCCGGGTGCCGACCGGCGCACGCGCATCGTCTTCATCACGCGGGGGCTGGATGCCCAGGCCCTGGACGACACGCTGAGCGTGCTCGTGCGCAGGCACAGGCGGCGCGCGCCGAATCAGGACCCGGGCTGAGCCACGCAACGGCCGGCCCATTTTCAAAAGAAACAGGAGACAAAGCATGAAAACTCTGACACGGCTGAAGGGGCCGGTGCTGGGCGCCTTACTGGGTGCGCTGGCTGCCTTGCCCATCGCCAGCATGGCCTCGTCCAGTGCGCCCGCCGCCTTTCCCGAGCCGGGCAAGATGGTCAAGGTCATCGTCCCCTTCGTGGCGGGCGGCGGCGTGGACAGCGCCGCGCGCCTGTTCGCCGAGCAGTTGCGCAAGCAGCTGGGCACGACGGTCATCGTCGAGAACCGCGTGGGCGGCAGCGGCGTGGTGGGCGGCCGTGCGGTGCTGGCGGCTGCCCCCGATGGCTACACCCTGCTGTTCTCGGCCGCCACGCATGTGCTGGCCAAGCAGGTATTGGCCCATCCGCCCTATGACCCGCAGACCGACTTTGTCCCCGTGGCGCGCGTGGGCGAGGCGCCGCTGATGCTGGTGATATCGCCGCAGCTGCCCCATAGCAAGCTGGGCGAGGTGCTGGCCGCAGGCGCCAAGAGCACGTGGACGGCGGCCATTCCCGCCGTGGGCGCACCCAGCCACCTGGCCACGCTGCTGCTGGCCCAGCAGGGCCGCATGCGCCTTGAGTACGTGCCCTACAAGGGCACGCAGCCCGCGCTGGTGGATGTGGGCGGCGGCCATGTGGACCTGCTGCTCGACTCCATGGTCTCCGTGCTGCCGCTGGCCAAGGCCGGCAAGGTGCGGCCGATTGCCATCACCTCCGGCAAGCGCAGCCCGCTGGCGCCCGAGGTGCCCACCATGCAGGAAGGCGGCCTGCCGCGGTTTGCCTACACCTCCTGGTACGGACTGTGGGCGCCCAGGGACACGCCGGCCGACCGGGTGCAGCGGCTGAACCAGGCCTCCAACGCGGCGGTGGCCGAGCTGGCCAGGTCCGGCGCCTTCGCGAGCCTGGGCATCGACACGGTTTCGGAGAGCACCGAGCAGTTCAAGCGCTTCATCGCCGCCGATGTGGCGCAGAGCGCCGCGCTGCTCAAGGGCGCGGGCTTCAAGCCCGAGTAGTCGGGCAGACCCCGGCACAAGCCCGAGAAAGAGCAAAGAGCAAAGAGCAAAGCAAAAAATCACAAGGAGACAACATGCAGGTTTTCATACGCCAGGCCCTGGCCGCCTCGCTGGGGCTGGCCGCCGCGCATGCGGGCGCGCAGTCCTCGGTATCGATCTCGGGCACCGTCGATGTGAGCGTCAGGCAGGTGCGCAACCAGGGCCTGGGAACGGTCACCTCGCAGGCCAGCGGCGCCAACTCCACCAGCAAGCTGGTGTTGCGGGGGCAGGAGGACCTGGGCGACGGCCTGAGCGCGGGCTTCTACCTGGACGGCAGCCTGCTGGCCGACACCGGCGCCATGGGTGCCAGCGGCCCGTTCTGGGACCGGCGCTCCACGGTCAGCCTGGCCTCGCGGCAATGGGGTGAGCTGCGGCTGGGGCGTGACTGGGTGCCCACGCACCTGGTGTGGAGCGGCTTCGATCCGTTTGCCACGCTGGGCATCGGCAGCGCCAATGGCTTTCGCTCGTTCACGGCTTCCCGCGCGCTGGGCCAGGCCTTCGGCACGGCGCCGGAGTCGCAGGCTGCCAATCCCACGCTGCGCGTGAGCAATGCGGTGGAGTATTTCCTGCCGGCCGGCCTGGGCGGGCTGCAGGGCGTGTCCGGCAGCCTGATCGCCACCTTGGGCGAGAAGGGCGCCACGGCGGCAGGCCAGACGCGCGGCAACGGCTTTCGGCTGGGGTGGGCGGGCGCGGGCTGGAACGTGGCGGGCGCGCAGTTCACCACGCGCAACACCCTGAGCGGCATCCATTTCAAGGACCAGAGCTACGGTGTCTCCTACGACTTCGGCTGGCTCAAGGCCAGCCTGGCCCAGCGCCGCTGGGTGCATGGCGTGGACCGCACGGTCAACACCCTGGTGGGCATGAGCGTTCCCGTGGGCAGCGGCGTGGTCAAGCTCAGCTACGTCAAGGCCGACCAGACGGGCGCGACGGCGGCGCAAAGCGCCAGCGATGCCGACCTGTGGGCGCTGGGCTATGTGCACTCGCTGTCGCGGCGCACGGCGCTGTACGCGCATGCGGCCCGCATGTCCAACCGCAATGGGGCGGCCTTCGCCATTGCCGGGGGTGCGGCTGTCAGCGGCAATCCGGCCGCGGCCAATTACTTTGGCGGGCGCGCCTCCACGGCCTTCGAGCTGGGCCTCCGGCACGACTTCTGACGGGCAGCGTGGGCAGCCTGCGCGCTGGTTCGTGGTCATTGCTGCACCCCATGCAGCAGTGAACTGCACGCCGGCCTATTGCTGCCGTCAATCGCTTCTTCTACGCTGCACCCATTTCACGGAGCAGCGAGATGAATCCATTGATCAAGGTCCGCATGGACGCCGCAGGCACCCCCGACGCCATGCGCCTGGAGCCGGTCGAGGTGCAGGCGCCCGGCCCCGGCCAGGTCTGGCTGGAGCAGACGGCCATCGGCGTGAATCCGCTGGACGTGAGCCAGCGCAAGGGCGCGGTCGCCATCGCCTTTCCCTCGGGCCTGGGGCTGGAGGGCGCGGGGCGGGTGGCCGCCGTGGGCGAGGGCGTGACGAATGTGGCCGTGGGCGAGCGCGTGGGCTACGCCACGGGGCCGCTGGGCGCCTATGCCAGCGCCCGCCTGTATCCGGCCGAGCGCCTGGTGAAGCTGCCCGATGCGCTGCCTGACGACGCGGCGGCGGCCGTGCTGTTCAAGGGCATCACGGCGCAGTACCTGCTCAAGACCACCCATGCCGTGGGCCCCGGCAGCCGCATCGTGATCTATGGCGCCGCCGGTGCGCTGGGCCAGTTGATGTGCGCCTGGGCCAGGCACCTGGGCGCCCTGGTGATCGGCGTGGTGTCCAAGGCAGCCAGCGTGGAGCGCGCGCGGGCGGCCGGCTGCGACGAGGTCTTCGTGTTCGATGCGGCCACGCTGCCGGGCCAGGTGCTGCAGGCCACCGGGGGCCTGAAGGCCGACGTGGTCTACGACCCCATCGGCCGCACGACGCTGGGCGCCTCGCTGGACTGCCTGCGCCCGCGCGGCCTGCTGGTGTCCTTCGGCGCGACCTCCGGCCTGCCCGATCCCATCTCGGTGGCCACGCTCAATGCCAAGGGCTCGCTGTTCCTCACGCGCCCCTCGCTGGCCGCGCACACGGCCACGGCGGCCGAGTACCAGGAGCGCGCACGGGACGTGCTGGCCGCCGTGGCGGCCGGCATCATCGTGCCCGGCGTCTGGCGCCGGTATGCGCTGGCGGAGGTGGCGCAGGCGCATGGCGATCTGGAGCAGGGACGCTCCCAAGGTGCGATCATCCTGACCCCATGAACCTTCTGGACAGCCAGCACGCCGATGAACTGGCGGCCCTGGTGGCGCTGCATGAACAAGGCTCCTTCGCTGCGGCGGGGCGGGCCTTGCTGCGCCATCCGTCCGTGCTGTCCAAACGCCTGAACGCGCTGGAGACCCGGCTGGGCGTGCGGCTGGTGGAGCGCAGCACACGCCATCTGCACCTGACCGACGAGGGCCTGCGCCTGGTGGACAAGGTGCGCCAGGCGGCCGGCCTGATTGCCGATGCCCAGAAGGAGGCCGCCCAGGGCGCCTCGCAGGCGCGGGGCAGGCTGCGGCTGTCGCTGCCGGCCGCCATGGGACGGCGCTGGCTCAGCCCGCTGCTGGCCGAGTTTGCGCTGGCCCATCCGCAGATCGTGCTGGAGGTGGAGTATGCGGACCGCTTCGTGGACATCGTGGGCGAGCGCTTCGACGCGGCGGTGCGCATAGGCCGGCTGGCGGACAGCCGTCTCGTGGCGCTGCGGCTGGGCGGGCACCAGCGCATCCTGGGCGCCGCGCCCGCCTACCTGCAGGCCCACGGCACGCCGATGCACCCCGAGGACCTGGCGGCGCACCGCTGCCTGGGCTTCACGGGGCTGCAATCGTTTCCGCAATGGGAGCTGGTGCACGGTGGCGCATCGGGCGATGTGCCTCAGGGCCAGGCCCGGCACACGGTGCTGGTGCGCGGCCCCATGGTCAGCAATGACAGCGAGGCCCTGCTCACGGCTTCCGTCATGGGCGTGGGCATTCTGGCCGGCGGCGACTGGCTGATGAGCGAGCACATGGCCGCAGGCCGGCTGGTGCGGGTGCTGCCGCAATGGCGCCTGGATGGCGCCTCGGGCATCTACTTCGTTCGGCCCTCGGCGGCGTTCAGCAGCGCGGCCATGACGGCGCTGCGCGACTGCCTGGTGCGGTGGTTTGCCACGCGCAGCCCCTGGCGCACGGGGCATGACACACTGGCGCCGCCCCCATCCCTGCCCCCGCCCTTTTCCGCATCCGCTCCATGACCCAAAAAACCTCGCCGCCCGCCATGGCGGCCGCCTTGCTTCCCTGGCTGTTCGTGCTGCTGTGGAGCACGGGCTTCATCGGCGCCAAGTTCGGCCTGCCCTATGTGGAGCCGCTGACCTTTCTGACGCTGCGCTATGCCATCGTCCTGGTGCTGATGGCGGCGGTGGCCCTGGTGCTGCGCGCGCCCTGGCCACGGTCGGCACGCCAGTGGCTGCACATTGGCGTGGCAGGGCTGTTCGTGCATGGCGTGTACCTGGCCGGCGTGTTCACGGCCATCGCCCACGGCCTGCCTTCGGGCGTGACGGCCCTGGTGGTGGGGCTGCAGCCGCTGATCACGGCCCTGGTGGCCGGCACCTTTCTGGGCGAGTCCGTGCGTCCCCGGCAGTGGGCCGGGCTGGCGCTGGGCTTCACGGGCGTGGCCCTGGTGGTGGCGGGCAAGATCGCCTCGGTGCCGGTCCATGCCCTGCTGGCCATGCTGGTGCCGGCCGTGGTGGCGCTGGCCGGCATCACGGCCGGCACGCTGTACCAGAAGCGGTTCTGCCCCTCGTTTGATCTGCGCACGGGCTCGGTCATCCAGTACCTGCCGTGCCTGGTGGCGACGGGGGCGCTGGCCCTGGCCACCGAAACCATGCAGGTGCGCTGGAGCGGCGAGTTCCTGTTTGCGCTGGGCTGGCTGGTGCTGGTGCTGTCCGTGGGCGCGGTCAGCCTGCTCAACCTGCTGATACGCCGCGGCGGCGCCGTGCACGTGGCCAGCCTGTTCTATCTGACGCCACCGGCCACGGCCCTGATCGCCTGGGCCATGTTCGGCGAGACGCTGGGCGGCCTGGCGCTGGCGGGCATGGCCTTGACGGCAGCCGGCGTGTGGCTGGCGCGCCAGGGGCGCTAGCTTGCCCCGCAAGCCGCGGGCAGGGCATGCGCAAAGGCGGGATACTGCGGCACTGTCAGCCCACGAATACCGGATTTCCGCACCATGCCCATCAATGAACTGCGCGCCATCGCCACCTTTGCCAAGGCGGTCGAGCTGGGCAGCCTGCGCCAGGCGGCGCTGTCCCAGGGCGTGAGCCCCCAGGCCGCCAGCCAGGCGGTGGCCCATCTGGAGCAGCACCTGGGCGTGCGCCTGCTGCACCGGACCACGCGCAGCCTTGCGCTGACCGAGGAGGGCCAGCGTTTCCTGCAGGACACCCAGCCGGCGCTGGCCGCGCTGGACCGCGCACTGAACCTGGCACGCGACAGCCGCGAGGGCATTGCGGGGCCGTTGCGCATCGTGGGCCCCAAGTCCTGCTTCGCGCCCGTGCTGATGCCGCTGCTCGATGAGTTCTGCCGCCTGCACCCGGGCATCGTCCCCGATGTGCGGCTGGACGACGGCATAGGCAACTGGGTGCTGGACCGGGTCGATGCGGGGTTTCGCATCGGCGCCTCGCCCGATGAAAGCGTGATCGGGCGGCGGCTGTTTCCCGTGCAGCTCATCGTCTGCGCGGCGCCGCAGTATCTGCAACGCCATGGCGTGCCCCGGTCGCTGGACGAGCTGGCCGCGCACCGCTGCAGCATGTTCCGCCATGCGGCCACGGACACGGTGATGCCCTGGTACCTGCCGGTCGATGGCGAGCTCACGCACCGCTACCTGCAGCCGGCCCTGTCCACCAACGATGCCGAGCTGGAGCTGCATGCCGTGCTGGCCGGCCAGGTGCTGGGCCAGCTGTCCAACATCTGCGCGGCCGCGCACATCCGCGCGGGGCGCCTGGTGCCCGTGCTGCTGGCGCATATCAGCGAGCACATCGGCCTGCATGTCTACTACGGCAGCCGCGACGCGCTGCCCCGGCGCGTGCGTGCCTTCATCGACCTGGCCGTGCAGCGGCTGCAGGACTGCCCGGACTATCTGCTGACCATGGAAGAACTGGAAAGGGCGGCGGCCGCAGGTGCCGCCGCCCTTTCCGGGGGCTGACCGGGATCAGGTCCGGCCGTTCAGGCCAGATCGATCACGCCAGCTCGATCACGCCAGATCGAACGGCAGCTTGCGCACGGGCTTGCCCGTGAGCTGCGCCACGGCGTTGGCGAAGGCCGGTGCCAGCGGCGGCAGGCCGGGCTCGCCCATGCCCGTCGGCGGCTCGGCGCTGGGCACGACGTGGACGGCGATCTCGGGCATGTCGGTGATGCGCGGCACGGCGAAGTCGCCGAAGTTGCTTTGCTCCACCACACCGTCCTTGAGCGTGATCGCCGCGCCGGGCAGGCACATGGACAGGCCCATCAGCGCCGCGCCCTGCACCTGCGCCTCGATGGTGCGCGGGTTCACGGCCAGGTTGCAGTGCACGCCGGCCGTGGCCTTGTGCAGCACCGGGCGGCCGTCCTTGACCGAGGCCTCCACCACATAGGCCACCACCGTGTCGAAGGACTCGTGCACGGCCACGCCCCAGGCGCGGCCCGCGCGCAGCTGGCGCTTGCCGTAGCCGCTCTTGTCCACGGCCAGCTGCAGGGCCAGGCGATGGCGCGGGTGCTTGTCGCCGAACATCTGCATGCGGTAGGCCACGGGGTCCTGGCGGCTGCTGCGCGCGATCTCGTCGATCAGCGTTTCCATGACGAAGGCCGTGTGGGTCGATCCCACGCTGCGCCACCACAGCACGGGCACGTTGACCTTGGGGTGGTGCACGGTCAGGCGCATGGGCAGCGGATAGGGCTCGCGCATGCCCTCCACGGCCGTGGCGTCGATGCCGTTCTTGATCATGCCGCCCTCGAACATGGTGCCCGCGGTGATGGACTGGCCCACGATGGCGTGGTCCCAGGCCAGCACCTTGCCGCGTTCGTCGAAGCCGATCTTCGCGCGGTGCAGGTGCATGGGGCGGTAGTAGCCGCCCTTGATGTCGTCCTCGCGGCTCCAGACCATGCGCACGGGAGCGTTCAGGCCGGCGCGGCGCGCGGCCAGCGCCACCTGGCAGGCCTCAATCACGTAGTCGCTGGTGCCCACGCCCCGGCGGCCAAAGCCGCCGCCGGCCATCTGCACGTGCACGCGCACCTGCTCGGGCTTGAGGCCCAGCACACGCGCGGCGGCCATGCCGTCCACGCCTGCGAACTGCGTGCCCAGGTAGAGGTCGGCTCCGGCCTCGCCGGTCTCGCCCATCTGCACCGTGCAGTTGAGCGGCTCCATGGGCGCATGGGCCAGGTAGGGGAAGCTGAACTCGGCCTCGATATGGCGCGGCGCCTTGTCCAGCGCCGAGATGTCGGCGTCGAAGTGGCGCGCGCCGGGCTGCGCGGCCAGCTCGCGGTACTGGGCCAGTTGGCGTTCGCTGTCCACCTTCTCCACGGCGTCGGTGTTCCATTGCGCCTTCAGCGCCTCGCGGCCCTTGCGCGCAGGCCAGTAGCCGGTGGCGATCACGGCCACGCCTTCGCCGCCACCGTCCACGGGCACGCGCAGCACGGCCTTGACGCCGGGCACGGCACGCGCCGCAGCGTCGTCCAGCGAGGCCAGCTGCGCCTTGAACACGGGCGGGTGTGCAATCACCGCCGTCAGCTGGCCCGGCAGGTGCATGTCGATGCCGAAGCTCTGCTGGCCGCTGCTCTTGGCCCGGGCGTCGATGCGGCCCGTGGGCTTGCCGATCAGGCGGAAGTCCTTGGGATTCTTCAGCACGACGGTGGCCGGCACGGGCTGGGCCATGGCGGCCTGGGCCAGCTCGCCATACGACAGCTTCTTGCCGTTGGGGCCGAGCACGAAGCCCTCGCGCGTGCGCAGCGTGGCGGCATCCGTCTTCCACTGCGCGGCGGCGGCGGCCACCAGCATGGCGCGCGCACGGGCGCCCAGCTCGCGGTACTGGGTGTAGCTGTGCTTGAGGGCGGTGGAGCCGCCCGTCATCTGGATGCCATAGCGCGGATCGGCATAGGCCGCATCGTTGCCGCCCAGGCGGGCGCGGACCTTGCTCCAGTCGGCGTCCAGCTCCTCGGCCAGCACCAGGGGCAGGGCGGTGTGCACGCCCTGGCCGAACTCCAGGCGGTTGATGGCCACGGTGACTTCGCCATTGGGCGAGATCTCCACGAAGGAGGCGGGCTGCTCGGTGGGCTTGAGGCCGGCGGCCTCGCCCTTGCCCGGCGCCTGCGCCATGGCGGGAAACACGCCCAGGGCCAGCGAACCGGCACCGGCGATCTTGAGGAAGCTGCGGCGGGGGATCTGTGCAAGGGTGGGCGCGTCGGCGATGGCAGCGGTGGCCTCGTCACGGTCCAGGATGTGCTGCAGGGCGCGCGGCAGTTCGGCGGGGTTGAAGGTGGTCAGCATGCGGCGTTCTCCGTTCAGCCCAGGGTGCGCGCGGCATCGGCCACGGCCGTGCGGATGCGTGCATAGGTTCCACAGCGGCAGATGTTGCCGGCCATGGCCGCGTCTATCTCCTCGCCGCTGGGCTTCTTGCCCTTGGGCAGCGACTTGAGGAAGGCCGTGGCGCTCATGATCTGCCCGCTCTGGCAGTAGCCGCACTGGGCCACGTCGTGGCGCACCCAGGCATCGCGCACGGCGGTGCCCACGCGGTCGGAGCCCGAGGTCATGGCCTCGATGGTGGTGATCTTCTGGCCCGCGGCCGCCGAGATCGGCGTCACGCAGGAACGTATGGCCTGGCCATTCATGTGCACCGTGCAGGCGCCGCACAGCGCCGCGCCGCAGCCGAACTTGGTGCCGGTCATCTCCAGCGTGTCGCGCAGGGCCCACAGAATGGGCGTCTCGGGGTCCAGGTCCATGGAAACGGTCTTGCCGTTGATGGTGAGATCGGTCATCGCAGTCTCTCCTTGTTGTGGGGGCTTTTGGGGATGGGGTCCTGTGGGAGTGTCGCCGTCGCCCGGGCTTGAGGGAAGAGGGCGGATCCGTCGAGGCGCCGACTATAGAAAGGCCATGCCCCCGCCACTAGCCATGTTCCGCTTGAAAGATTGGCAAGAGCAAGTTGCGAATGCCCTGCAGATTCTGTGTGCCCGTGTTCCTCTGCCTCCGTGCAGGTTCAATGCACAAACCCACCCTTGATGAACCGCACGGGCTCGGCGTCCATGCGTGCAATCAGCGCGCCCAGGCCATCGGCCACGGCGCCAGCGCCAGCGCCGGAGGTGGCCTTGGCCGCCGTGTCCGTGCGGCAGACCAGGTCGTCCTCCGACCAGCCCTGGGCGCCCGGACGCGATAGCGCGCGCAGCCAGCCGCTGCGGTCGCCCAGCCATTGCATGCCCTGCAGCTGCTCCGAGCCGCTGAGCAGGGCCATGGCCTGCCAGGCGCGCGGGTCGTTGACGGTGCAGTCCAGGGCGCTGGCGGCGCGGTTGCCGCCATCGGGCGACAGCTGCAGGCTGACCAGGCGCGGGTCTTCCTGCACCGGGCCGCTGCCTGCCACCATCCTCAGCCGCTGCTGGCGGCTTTGCCAGGTGCTCAGGCGGCGTGCGGGCTGGCCTGCGCACTGCACGGCCATGTCGGGAAGTCCCACGGGATAGGGCCAGTTGCCGGCGATCTGCAGCATCTGGCCTGCGGCGCGGGCCTTCATGAAGTCGATCAGGGCCCAGGCGTCGTCGCTGGACAGCCGGTCGGCCTGGCCGTGTGCCCGTGCGCCGTCGCCAGACTCCACGGGACGGCGGTCATGAAGAATGGCCCAGAGCAATTCCCCATCGGCGCGGCGCCACAGCAACGGGCTGGTGAAGTTGGGGGGCCAGACCGGCTGGCTGGCGGCCAGCGGGCCGTGGCCCCGGCCATCGGCACCGTGGCAGGCCGTGCAGTGCTGGGCATAGACCGCGCCGCCGCGCGCAATGCTCTCCACGCTGAAGCCCGTGGGCGAGGCATGGAAGCTGGTGGCATGCGCGGGCACCAGGATCAGGTCGGCACGCGGCCAGGGGGCCAGCAGCAGGGCGAGCGCGGCCAGCGCGGTCAGCACCAGGGCCGGCAGGCGGATGCGGCGCAGCACCAGGGCCAGCGCCAGGGCCAGCAACAGCAAAACGATGGCGGTGGCCACGGCCGCCAGCGACCACAGCAGGCCCCGGGCCTGGCCCAGGTCGATCAGCAGGTTTTCGCCGGACAGGCGCAGGGCCCAGGGCCAGGCGGGCTGCCCATCCACCGTGCCGGCCAGGCCCAGGCCATGCAGCAGCTGCAGCAGGCCGACCTGGGCCTGCTGCATGGCGCCGATCAAGGGGTTGAGCCAGTCGGGGGAGTCGCTGCGTTGCATCGGAGGCGGGCGCTACCAGGTCTGGTCCAGGCCCAGGTGGCGCAGGGCCTCGTGGCGCAGCTCGGACAGGCGGGCATGGCCGCGCTGGCGCGGATAGGGCAGGTCCACATCGATCTCGGCCACGATGCGGGCGGGCCGCTGGCTGAAGACCAGCACGCGGTGGGCCAGGAAGAGGGCCTCTTCCACATCGTGGGTGACCAGCAGCACGGAAAAGCCTGCGCGCTGCCAGATCTTGAGGATCTCGCTTTGCATGGCCAGCCGCGTCAGCGAGTCGAGCTTGCCCAGCGGTTCGTCCAGGATCAGCAGGCGCGGGTCGTTGACCAGGGCGCGCGCCAGGGCCGCGCGCTGGGCCATGCCGCCCGACAGCTGGTGGGGATGGCTGTCCGCAAAATCCTCCAGTCCCACCAGGCGCAGGGCCTCGTCGATGCGGTGGGCCTGGATGTCCAGCAGGCCGCGTGCCTGCAGGCCCAGGGCCACGTTGCCGCGCACCGTGCGCCAGGGAAACAGCGTGGGGTCCTGGAAGACGACGATGCGCGAGGGATCGGGCTCGGTGATGGCCGTGCCGTCCTGCGCCACGGCGCCGGCCGTGGGCGCGTCCAGCCCGGCCACCAGGCGCAGCAGCGTGGACTTGCCGCAGCCGCTGGGGCCCAGCAGGGCGACGAACTCGCCGGGCCGTACCTGCAGGCTGACCTCGTCGAGCACCTGCAGCGCGCCCTGTCCCTGGCCGAACCAGTGGCTGACGGCCTGCACATCGATGGCCGCCCCGGCTAGGGCCGCCCCGGCGATGGCGGGCGTGGCTGCGGCGTTGGCGGCATGTTCTGCGGCAATCACCATTTGACGGTTCCCTTCTGCCATGACAGCGTGCGGTCGCGCACGGTGAACAGCAGCGTGATCAGGCCCGAGCACAGCACGGCCATGACCAGCAGCGCCGTGTACATGTTGGCGTAGGCTGCCCAGCCCTGGGCCCACTGCAGATACCAGCCCAGGCCGGCCTTCACGCCCATCATCTCGGCCGTGATCAGCACCGAGAACGAGGCGCCCAGCCCCATGAACAGGCCCACGAAGACCTGGGGCAGGGCGGCCGGGATGGCCACGCGCAGCACCAGGAACCAGGGCGATGCGCCCAGCGTGCGCGCCACGTCGTAGTAGCTCTTGCTGACCGAGGCCACGCCCGACCAGGTCAGCACGGCCACCGGAAAGAACGTGGCCAGCGCCACCAGGAACACGGCTGCCGAGTAGCTCGACGGCGCGAAGAAAAAGGCCAGCGGCAGCAGGGCCGAGGCGGGCACCGGCCCCAGGAAGCGCAGCAGCGGATGCACCCAGTAGCCCGCGATGCGCGACCAGCCTATCCACACGCCCGTGAGAAAGCCGATCACCGCGCCGAACACGATGCCGTTGAGCAGCAGCCGCAGCGAATACAGCGTGGACAGGCCCAGGCGCTGCCAGTCCTCGTGCACCACGTCGATCAGGCTTTGCGGTGGAGCGAAGAACGGCGGCGGCAGCGCGCCGAGCTTGGCTGTCAGCGTCTCCCACAGCGCCAGCAGCAGCGGCGCCGCCACCAGCCAGGCACCGGCCGGGCGCAGCCAGCGGTCGATGCGCCGTGCTGCCCGTACGGGTCGCACAGGCAGCACGGCCGATGCCAGCAGCAAAAGGGCCACGGCCAGGGCGGCAATGCCGAACTCCTGCGTGAATGCCCATTCGCTGAAGCCGATCTCCTTGTTGGGCCACAGCAGGGTCAGCATGCCCAGGCCGGCCCAGGCGGCGGCGGCCAGCAGGCCGGTGCGCCAGGGGCCTGCCTTGCGCGTGCCCTGCGCCTGTTCCCGTTCCAGGCCGGGTGCGGCATCCGTGGCGCCCAGGCGCCAGCGTGGTCTTGCGGTGCTCATGCGAGGACGTCCAGCGTGATGTGGCTGGCAAAGCGGCCAGGGTCGGTCTGCTTCTTGAGCACGCCGGCCGTGCGGAAGTCGGCCGCAAAGGCCTGGACCTCGTCGCGCAGCGGCTTGCCGTGCGGATGGTGCTTGAAGGTCAGCTCGGCCAGCAGGCGCTGCAGGTCCTCGACGGGCACCTTGGGCGAGTACTTGGCAAAGATCTTCGCCGTTTCGTTGGGGTTCTCGGCGATGTAGTCAGAGGCCTGGGTGAGCGCGCGCACCACGCTGGCCGCTGCGGGCTTGTTGGCCCGGGCGAACTTTGCGCCTGCGCCGATCACGCAGCAAATGCTTTCGGCGTACTCGTTCTTGGCGCTGTTGCCCAGTTCGAGGAAGGTGCCGGGGTTGCGCTTTTCGATCAGGTAGAGATTCGGGTCGCCGTCGGCAATGGCCTGGATCTCGCCCTTCTTGGCGGCCACATCCAGCAGGTCGGCCGGGTAGACGCGCCATTCGATGTCCTTGTCCACATCCAGGCCGCGCTTGGCCAGGTGGATGGAATAGAACTGCTTGGCCGGGCTGTTGAGATCGGCCACGCCGATGGTCTTGCCCTTGAGCGTGCTGGGGTCCAGCGTGACGCCGGCCGACTTCAGGCCGACCAGGCGCAGGCAGCCGCCGTGCACGCTGCCGATGAGCTTGACATCCAGCCCCGCCTCCAGCGGCTTGATCCAGCGGTGGATCAGGCCCGCGCCCGCATCGGCCTTGCCCGTGGCCAGCGCCTCCAGCAACTGGTCGGCCGAGCCGCCCCAGTTCAGCAGTTCTACGTCCAGGCCGTTGCGCTCGAAGAAGCCGCGCTCCAGCGCCACGGGAATGGGCGAATGGCAGAAGCTGGCCTGGCTCCAGGCAAAGGTGATCTTCTGGCGCGGCTGCGCCCCGGCGCGGCCGCTGAACCAGGCGGCCGAGCCCAGCGCGCCGGCTGCGGCGCCGGCGCGGATCAGGGTGCGGCGCGAGAGCGAGGGCTCGGTCGCCTTGGGAGCATCGAGCGCCCCGAAAGCACCGCAATCGGCGCCATGGGCGCAGCGGCTGTCCTGGGTCCTGTCGATCTCGGTCTGGGTCTTGCGGGTCATGGAACTCCCTCCAAAGCAGTTTCGGGACTGCCGATGCTGTCCGCTGAGTGCCGTGTTTCCAACGACGCAAAACGCGCATCCATATGTGCGTGGCAACTAGGAAGGGCGCGGCCCGGCGACATGCGCAAACCGAATAAGCGAACGCGTTTTTCTTCGTAGTGCGCAGGGCGCGGGCTTCGAATAATGGGCTGCATCGACCACTCATACGGAGTCCATGCATGACCTCAGCGACCGGCACCGAGTCCGCCCCGCACGACGCAGCCAGCGATGCGCTGTGGCAGCAGGACACCCAGGCCCTGCACGCCGGCTACCGGGGGCGAGAGCAGCAGCGCAGCGCGGCCGTGCCCATCTACCAAAGCACCTCCTTCGTGTTCGACAGCGCCCAGCACGGCGCCAACCTGTTCGGCCTGGTGGAGGAGGGCGATGTGTATTCGCGCACGGCCAACCCCACGCTGGCGGTGCTGGAGCAGCGCATTGCGGCTCTCGAAGGCGGCGTGGCCGCGCTGGCCCTGGCCTCGGGCATGGCCGCCATCGACGTGGCGCTGGCCACGCTGGCCAGTGCGGGCGACCATGTGGTCGTGGCCTCGCAGCTGTATGGCGGCACGCACAACTTCATCGCCCATGTGCTGGCCTCGCGCGGCGTGCAGAGCACGGCCGTGGCCAAGGATGATTTCCAGGCGTTGCACCGGGCGATAGGGCCGCGCACCAAGGCCGTGTTCGTGGAGTCCGTGGGCAATCCATCGGGCGGCATTGCCGACCTGCGCCAGCTGGCCGATATCAGCCATGCGGCCGGCGTGGCCCTGGTGGTGGACAACACCGTGGCTTCGCCGCTGCTGCTGCGGCCCTTCGACTGGGGCGCCGACATCGTCGTGCATTCGGCCACCAAGGCCATCGGCGGACACGGCAATGTGCTGGGCGGGCTGATCGTGGACAGCGGCCGCTTCGACTGGGTGGCGCACGCGGGGCGCTACCCGCAGTTCAGCGCGCCCGAGCCGGCCTACCAGGGCTTTGTCTTCACCGAGAAATTTCCCGACCGCGCCTTCATCGCGCGGGCCCGTGCCGTGCTGCTGCGCAACTGCGGCGCGGCGCTGGCGCCGCACAGCGCCTTCTTGCTGCTGCAGGGCCTGGAGACGCTGGGCCTGCGCCAGGAGCGCGCCAGCCGCAACACGCTGGCCGTGATCGATTTCCTGCAGCGCCATCCGCTGGTGGAGCGCATACACCACGCCAGCCAGAGCGGCCACGCCGACCACGCGCTGGCCCTGCGCCAGCTGCGCGGCGGGCATGTGCCGGCGCTGCTGGGCTTCGAGCTGCGCGGCGGCCGGCAGGCGGCACGCGCCTTCTATGACGCGCTGCGCCTGTTCCTGCGCCTGGTCAACATCGGCGACAGCAAGTCGCTGGCCGCCATTCCTGCCGAGACCACGCACAGCCTGCTCAGCGACAAGGAGCTGGCGCGCGTGGGCATTGCGCCCGGGCTGGTGCGCCTGTCCATCGGCATAGAGCATCCGCAGGACCTGCTGGCCGACCTGGCGCAGGCGCTGGAGCAGGCGCAGGGCCATGCGGTGTTGGCTGCCGAACGCGAACAAGACCGCGATCAGCGCCTGGCGGCCTGAGCGTCCCTTCCTTCCCCCTTCCCTGGCAGCACAGCATGAGCACCTTGACAGCATCCACTCTCGACGCGCCCGCCGCCACAGCGGCAACCCCGGCCCTGCCCGTCATCGATCTGCAGGCCCTGCGCGACCCGGCCACGCAGGCCCAGGCGCTGCGCCAGCTGGCGCGCACGGCGCGCGACACCGGCTTCTTCTACCTGGAAGGGCACGGCATAGGCCGGGACGCATGGCAGGGCATACAGCGGCGCGCGCGCGAATTCTTTGCGCAGCCGCTGGCGGACAAGCAGGCACTGGCCATTGCCAACACGCGGCACTTCCGGGGCTATACGGCCGTGGGCATGGAGATCACGCGCCAGCGGCCCGACCAGCGCGAGCAGATCGACCTGGGCGAGGAATCGCCCGAGATTCCCGCAGGCCCCGGCGTGCCGGACTGGAAGGGGCTGCAAGGCCCCAACCAGTGGCCGCAGGCCCTGCCCGGGTTCCGCGAGGAGGTGCTGGCCTGGCAGGCGGCAGCGCATGGCGTGGCGCTGGAGCTGCTGCGCCACTTCGTGGCCGCGCTGCAGCTGCCCGAGGGCGCGCTGGACGCCCTGGTCAGCGGCCTGCCTGCGCACCGCATCAAGATCATCCACTACCCGGGCAGCGAGCTGGGCGCAGCAGGCCAGGGCGTGGGCGCGCACAAGGACGGCGGCCTGCTGACCCTGCTGCTGCAGGACGAGGTGGGCGGGCTGCAGGTGGAGACGCCGGCCGGCTGGGTCGATGTGCCGCCGCGCGACGGGGCCTTCGTCATCAACATCGGCGAGATGCTGGAGCTGGCCACCAACGGCTATCTGCGCGCCAACGTGCATCGCGTGCTGGTGCCGCGCGCGGGCGTGCAGCGCTACTCCATCGCCTACTTCCTGGCGCCGCGCCTGGACCTGGGCCAGGTCCCGCTGCTGACCCTGCCGCCCGAGCTGGCCGTGCTGGCCACGGGGCCGCAGAGCGACCCGGACAACCCGCTGTTCAGCCATGTGGGCGAGAACGCGCTCAAGGGCCGCGTGCGCTCCCACCTGGATGTGGCCCAGCGCTTCTATCCCGAGCATTTCGCCCGCCTGCAGGCCCAGGCCCGCGCCGCTGGCCGTGAGTTGCACCCCGGTGCCTATTGATCGATTCCTGTTGATCGGTGCCTGTTGATTCTTGAAAGGACTGTGCGATGGACAAGCGAGTATTTCTGCGGGGCCTGGCGGCGGGGGCCTCGGTGGCGGCGATGTCAGGCGCCATCCGCGCCGCGCAGGCCGGCCCACTGCGCGTGGGCGTGCGCGGCGGCGTGGATGAGGAAATCTGGGAGGTGGTGACCCGCGTGGCACGCGAGCAGGGGCTGCAGGTCAAGCCCGTGGTCATCAGCGGCGCGGCCAGCCCCAACGAGGCGCTGAACAACGGCGACATCGAGGCCAACTCCTTCCAGCATGTGCCGTTCCTGCGCGACCAGAACCAGCAGCGCGGCTACCGGCTGGTGGCGGCGGGCGACACCTACATCTCGCCCATCGCCTTCTATTCGAAAAAGCACAAACGCCTGGCCGACCTGCCCGCTGGCGCGCGCCTGGGCATTCCCAACGATCCCAGCAACCAGACGCGCGCGCTGGTGGTGCTGCAGGACCAGGGCATCCTGAAGCTGCGCGAGGGCTTCGACCCCTTCAAGGGCACGGCGGGCCTGGCCGACATCGCCAGCTACCAGAAGAAGGTGCAGCTGGTGGAGGCAGCCTCGGTGGTGCTGGCGCGCTCGCTGGACGATCTCGATGCCTCGGCCATCGTCAACAGCTTTGCCTACCAGGCCGGGCTGATCGCCACGCGCGATGGCATTGCCGTCGAAAGGCGCGAGCGCAATCCCTACGTGAACATCATTGCCGTGCACGAGCGCGACCGCGCTGCACCCTGGGTCGCGGCCCTGCTGCGCGCCTACCAGTCCGAGCCCGTGCGCCAGTTCATCGTGAGCAGGTACCAGGGCTCGGTGCTGCCGGCCTTCTGAGGCGTGTAAGGCAATGAAGGTGGAACAGGCGGCGGCCGGCGAGCCCCATGCAATCGATGCGCTGCAGCGGCCGCACATCGTCTTCGAGGGCGTGCGCAAGCACTACCCGGGAACGGGCAGGGGCGCGGGAAGGAGCGCGGGCGAGCCCGTGCACGCGCTGCAGGCGCTGAGCTTCGAGGTGGCGCGTGCCGAGGTGTTCGGCATCATCGGCCGCAGCGGCGCCGGCAAATCCACGCTGCTGCGCACCATCAATGCGCTGGAGCGGCCCAGCAGCGGCCGCGTGCTGGTGGACGGCACCGATGTCGCCACGCTGGACGAGGACGCGCTGGTGGCGCTGCGCCGGCGCATCGGCATGATCTTCCAGCACTTCAACCTCCTGTCCTCGCGCACGGTGTACGAGAACGTGGCCCTGCCGCTGCAGGCCGCGGGCTGGCGGCCCGCGCTTGTCCGCGCGCGGGTGGACGAGCTGCTGGCTCTGGTGGGGCTGGCGGACAAGAGCGGCACCTATCCGGCCCAGCTCTCGGGCGGGCAAAAGCAGCGCGTGGGCATTGCGCGCGCGCTGGTGCACGAGCCCGAAATCCTGCTGTGCGACGAGGCCACCTCGGCCCTGGACCCCGAGACCACGCAGTCCATCCTGGAGCTGCTGCGCGAGATCAACCGCAAGCTGCGGCTGACCATCGTGCTCATCACGCACGACATGGCCGTGATCCGCGAGGTCTGCGACCGCGTGCTGGTGCTGGACCAGGGCCGGCTGCAGGAGATCGGCGGGGTCTGGCAGCTGTTTGCGGCACCGCGCTCGGAGGCGGCGCGTGCGCTGCTGCGGCCGCTGCGGCAGGCCTTGGCGGCCGACCTGGAACTGGTGGCAGAGGCCGATGGCCCGGAGGCCGTCGCCGTGCTGGCCATCGGATGGGCCGACGGCGGCAGCCAGCAGGGCCTGCCGCTGGCGCAGCTCCAGGTGCTGGGCCCGCGTGCCCGCTTGCTGCAGGGCGGGCTGGACTGCATGCGCGGGCGTTCGCAGGGCCGCCTGCTGGTGGGCGTGCCGGTGCAGGATCTGCCGTCGTCGCTCTCCCCGCTCTCGCCGGACGCGCTGTCTTCCCTTCAACAGGCGCTGGGCGCCGATTCACTGCAACTGCTTGGCCATGTCCCTGCCCCCGCTCGATAAATACCTGCAGGCCATTCTGGAAACCCTGCTGATGGCGGGCGCGTCCTCGCTGATCGCCATCGTTGCCGGGCTGGCGCTGGCCATCGTGCTGCACACCACGGCGCCGGGCGGGCTCTACGCCAGGCCGCGCCTGTACCGGGGGCTGTCGGCGGCGGTGAACATCGGCCGGGCCATTCCCTTCATCATCTTGCTGGTGGCCCTGCTGCCGGTGACGCGCGCCATCGTGGGCACCACGCTGGGCACCTGGGCGGCGGTGGTGCCGCTGTCGGCCAACCTGATTCCGTTCTTTGCGCGCATCGCCCAGGTGAGCCTGGGCGAAGTGGACGGCGGCCTGGTGGAGGCGGCGCGCGCCATGGGCCTGCGCCGCCCGCAGATCGTGCGCCAGGTGCTGCTGCCCGAGGCGCTGCCGGGCCTGATCGGCGGCATGACCGTGAGCGTGATCGCCATGGTCAATGCCTCGGCCATGGCGGGCGCCGTGGGGGCGGGCGGCCTGGGCGACCTGGCCATCCGCTACGGCTACGAGCGCTATGAGACGCGCGTGATGTTCGAGGTCATCGTCATCCTGGTGGCCCTGGTGTCGGTGCTGCAGTTCGGCGGCGAGTGGCTGGCGCGCCGTGCCGACCACCGGCGTTCGATCTCTTGAGATGATTTAGAAATAACAGACTGAATTTTTATTATTTTTGGTTTTTTCGACTTGTCTCGACAATGGCCTGCAGCAGCATTCGGGCTGCTGATTCTTTTCCGAGACGCTTCGATGACCCACACCACACGCCCCGCCTGGCCTTCCCCTCTTGCCGGCCGCACTGCCATGAAGCCGGGCGTGGCCATCGTCTGTGGCGTCCACCATGTCCAGCTGTCCTTCCCGGCGCGCGCCCAGGCGGCCATGGAGCGCTTTTATGGCGAAGTGCTGGGCCTGTCTGCCCTGACCGTTGCCGGGCGTCCGGGCCTGAGCTTTCTGGCCGGCGGGCAGCGCATCGATCTGGTGCCCTACAAGGGGCAGTCCGGCGGCACCGAGCGCGCGGCGGGCAACCTGGTACACCTGGCGCTGACGGTCAGCGACGTGGATGCGCTGCGCCAGCAGTTGCTGGTGCACGGCGGCCTGGCGCTGGAGGTGGCGCCCGTGAGCGAGGGCCGGCGCTGCTATGCGCGCGACCCCGCAGACAATCTGATCGAGCTGCTGGAGCTGCCCCGCGAGGCAGCGGCCGATGCCCCGGATGAGCCGGCCGTGGCCTGTTCGGCCTGAAGCCTCTCGCCGTTCCCCTCTCTCTTTCCTTCCTGCTTTTGCCTTCCACAGGCCCGGGCCGCACCGGCCCCGGGCGGAGCCTTGCCCATGAACTTCCAGCAACTGCGCTATGTGCGCGAAACCGTGCGCCGCGGCTACAGCCTGACCGAGGTGGCCCACACGCTGCACACCTCCCAGCCCGGCGTGAGCCGGCAGATCCGCGAACTGGAGGAAGAACTGGGCGTGGAGATCTTCATCCGCGCAGGCAAGCGGCTGACCGGGCTGACGCCGCCCGGCGAGGCGCTGCTGCCCATCGTCGAGCGCCTGATGCTGGAGGCCGACAACCTGCGCCGCGTGGGCGCCGACTTCAGCGCCAGCGAGCAGGGCCGGCTGTCGATTGCCGCCACCCACTCCCAGGCCCGCTATGCGCTGCCCCATGTGGTGCGCGACTTCCGCCAGCGCTATCCGCAGGTGCGCCTGCACCTGCACCAGGGCTCGCCCGAGCAGGTGGCGCAGATGCTGCGCAGCGGCGAGGCCGACATCGGCGTGGCCACCGAGGCGCTGGCCGGCTATGAAGGCCTGGTCGCGCTGCCCTGCTACCGCTGGACGCATGGCGTGGTCGTGCCGCCCGGCCACCCGCTGCTGCAGTCGCAGCATGCGCTGACGCTGGAGGCGCTTTCGCGCTTTCCCATCATCACCTACGAGCAGGGCTATACGGGCCGCGCCCACATCGACGAGGCCTTTGCGCGCGAGGGCCTGGAGCCCGACGTGGTGCTCACGGCCATGGACGCCGACGTGATCAAGACCTATGTGGAGCTGGACATGGGCGTGGGCATCGTCGCCTCGGTGGCGCTGGATGCCGAGCGCGACCAGGGCCTGCGCACGCTGGACGCCGGCCACCTGTTCGAGGTCAACACCACGCGGCTGGGCCTGCGCAAGGGCGCCTGGCTGCGCGGCTATGCCTATGCCTTCATCGAGACCTTCGTGCCCACGCTGACGCGCGAGGTGGTCGAGCAGGCCGTGCGCCAGGGCGTGGAGCCCGAGTAGGCAGACAAAGGGGGCCGGCCTCAGCCCGGCTCGCGTGCCATCTCCAGCAGGGTGTCGCCGGTCACGCGGTAGCGGATCCACTCGGTCTGGGGCAGGGCGCCCAGGCGGTCGTAGAACTCGATGGAGGGCAGGTTCCAGTCGAGCACGCTCCACTCGAAGCGGCCGCAGTCCTTCTCGACGGCGATCTGCGCCAGGCGGCGCAGCAGCGCCGTGCCCGCGCCCAGGCCGCGCGCCTCGGGCGTGACGTAGAGGTCTTCGAGGTACAGGCCGTGGCGGCCCTGCCAGGTCGAGTAGTTGAAGAAGTAGACCGCAAAGCCCACGGGCTGGTCGCCATGCAGGCAGATCAGGCCAAAGACGGCGGGGTTGTCGGCAAACAGGGTGCGCTTCACATGCTCTGGCGTGGCCAGGACTTCATGCTCGGCTTTTTCATAGACGGCGAGTTCGCGCACGAAGCGGACGATGAGCTCGGCGTCATCGGGGGTGGCGGGTCGGATCTGTAGGGTGGTAGTCATTCAAACGCGGGGGGACACGGGGAGCCCGGAAAAACGGTATTGCGGCGCAAGATGGCGCCGCAATCTCCGGTTTTAGCCGATTTTCACGGCCGTGTCCGCCAGGGGCTGTTGCACCGGAAGGGGCAGGAACTGGCGCAGGATCTGGAAATGGTCCTCGAAGAACGCGCTTTCCATGGCGGGCAGGTCGCAGACGGCCACCCAGCGCGCCAGTGCCGCATCGTCGCCGCCCTGCACGGGCGGCAGCGAGGGCAGCACGCCCAGGTCCAGATAGTGCACATGGGTGATGGTGCGTCCGCGCAGGCTGCGGTCGGGATGGTCGAAGACCTGCACGGACTGCAGGGCCGCCTGCAGGTCGGCCTCGCTGAGCGTGGAGCAGGTCTCCTCGCGCAACTCGCGCAGGCAGGACTGCCACAGCGTGTCGCGCGGCTCCAGGAAGCCGCCCGGCAGCGCCCACAGGCCCAGGCCCGGGGCATGGCCGCGGCGTATCAGCAGGATGTGGTCCTGTTGCGCGTCTTCGTGCGGCACGCGGCAGCGCAGCAGTGCGTCCACGGTCACGAAGACGGGCGGGTAGGGCGCCGCAGCCCAGGCCTGGCGGTACCGGGCCAGCATGCGCCATTCCTCGCACATCTGCGCATGGACGGGCGTGGTGGCCCATTGGCGCAGGAACTGCAGGGTGGCGGGCGGCACCTGGGCGGCCAGGGCCTCGAAGTCCACGCCGGATTCGCCGAAGTAGATGTCGCGCAGCGGCGTGGCGTCGAACTGGCCCAGGCGCGGCAGGCTGATCAGCTGCCAGCGCGGAAAGCGCGCCAGGTAGCCGCTGGTCGCGTCCTTGAAATGGCCGACCAGGGCCACGCTGGCGCCTTCGGGCACGCAGGACTGCACGGCCTGCTGCACGGCCTGTACCCACAGCGGCTCGTTGTAGTAGTCGCGCACGGGCACGCAGTGCAGGCGGGCCGCGTCCGCGGGCGGCAGCGCCTCGCGCAGCATCTGCGCGCGCTCCTGCCAGCTGAAGGGATTCTTGGGATTGGGCGCCTGCCAGGCGCTGCCCAGCACGACGACGATCTGCTCGGCACGCTCCAGCGCCGCGCGCAGCAGGGCCATGTGGCCGTTGTGCAGCGGCTGGAAGCGCCCGATCAGCACGGCGGTGTGCACGCGCTCGCTGGTGGCCGGGGTTTCGGTGGGGGCGTCCATGGCGGCAGTCTCTTGCATAAACAGGCTCGGTGGCTTCACTCTGGCTTCATTCGTAGTGGGCGGCAATTGGCATCTGGCGGCCGGTGCCGAAGGCGCGCGGGCGCACGCGCAGTATGGGCGGGGCCTGGCGGCGCTTGTACTCGCTGCGGAAGATCATGCGCTTGACGCGGTCAACCAGCTCGGCCCCGCCGGGCTGGCCCAGCAGCTGGGTCACAAAGCGCTCGGCCGTGCCGTATTCGGCGGTGGACAGGTGCCGGCCCTCGATGGCGTATTTGAGGATTTCGTCCAGCACCGCATAGGGCGGCAGGCTGTCCTCGTCCTTCTGGTCGGGTGCCAGCTCGGCCGAGGGCGGCTTGTCGATGATGGCCTGGGGAATCAGCTCTCGGCCCGCACTGTGGTTGATGTGGCGCGACAGCTCGAAGACCTCGGTCTTGTACAGATCGCCCAGCAGGCCCAGGCCGCCGTTGGTGTCGCCATACAGCGTGCAGTAGCCCACCGAGATCTCGGACTTGTTGCCCGTGGTCAGCAGCAGGTGGCCGAAGGCGTTGGAGTACTCCATCAGCGTGGTGCCGCGGATGCGTGCCTGCAGGTTCTCCAGCGGCAGGCCCTGCAGCGGCTGGCCGAAGCTGGCCTCGAACTGGCGCGCATAGCCGTCGACCAGTTCGCGGATCGGGTGCTCGTGCAGCGTGATGCCCAGGTTGCGGCACAGGATCACCGAGTCATCGACCGAGCCGCTCGACGAAAAGCGCGAAGGCATGGTGACGGCCACCACGTTGTCCGCGCCCAGGGCCTCGGCCGCCAGGGCCAGGGTCAGTGCGCTGTCGATGCCGCCCGAGCTGCCGACCACCGCGCGCGTGAAGCCGCAGCGGCGCGCATAGTCGCGCAGGCCCAGCACGATCTGGCGGCGGTAGAACTCCATGGTGGGCAGGCCTGCGGCCGGTACGCTCATGCAGGGCTGGCCGGCTGCGTCGAGGAAGCGCCCGTCGCCGAACTGCAGCGTGCGCAGGTCCTCCACGAAGCGCTCGGCCTCGAAGACCACGCCGCGCCCGGGCTCCACCGCGAAGGAAGCGCCGTCGAACACGATCTGGTCCTGGCCGCCGATCTGGTTCACGTAGAGGATGGGCAGGCCGTGGCGCGTGGCCGCCTGGCCGAAGATCTCGTGGCGCTGTTCGCGCTTGCCCAGGTGGCTGGGGCTGGCGTTGATGCTGACCACCAGGTCGGGCGCGGCGTCGGCCATGCGCGCGAAGGGGTTGGTGGCGTAGTCGGCACCGGCGTCGTTCCAGCCGTCCTCGCACACCAGAAAACCCACCTGGGCCTGGCCTATGCGCAGCACCTTGGCCGCGTCGGGGCCGGGCTCGAAGTGGCGGCGCTCGTCGAAGATGTTGTAGGTGGGCAGCAGCTGCTTGTCGTAGCGCAGGCGAACGGCGCCGTCCTTGAGCACCAGCAGGCTGTTGTGCAGCGGCTTGCCGGGCCCGCTGGCACGCGTGGGCGCACCGATGACCCAGTGCAATTGCGGCCACTGGCGCGTGGCCTGCAGCAGCTGCTGCAAGCCTTGCTCCAGGCGCTCGCGAAAGGCGGGCTCGTCCAGCAGGTCGCCAGGGTAGTAGCCGCACAGCGACAGCTCAGGAAAGACCAGCAGGTCGGCCTGCGCGTGCGCGGCGCGGGCAGCGGCCTCGGCCATGCGGGCCACGTTGCCGGCGATGTCGCCGACGGTGGGGTTGAGTTGGGCGATGGTGATGCGCAGCATGAATGGAGCCTTGGCGGTGTCAGGCGGTGTCAGACGGCGACAGGCTGGGCCAGGCCGAAGACCTGGCGCAGATAGGCCAGATAGGTTTCGTCGTTGCACAGCGTCTTGCCCGGCGAGTCCGAGATCTTGGCCACGGGCTGGCCGTTGGCGTGGGTGAGCTTCATCACGATGTTGATGGTCTCCAGCCCCATGTCGTTGGTCAGCCGCGTGCCGATGCCGAAGCCCAGCTGTATGCGGTCGGCAAAGCGCTGGTACAGGGCCAGGGCCGTGTCCAGGTCCAGGCCGTCGGAGAACACCAGGCGCTTGGCCTGGGGGTCTATGCGCAGCTTCTGGTAGTGGGCGATGGCCTTCTCGCCCCAGGCATACGGGTCGCCCGAGTCGTGCCGCAGCCCGTCGAAGAGCTTGGCGAAGTACATGTCGAAATCGGCCAGGAAGGCATCCATGCCCACGGTGTCGGTCAGGGCCACGCCCAGGTCGCCCCGGTACTCCTGCACCCAGTCCTCCAGCGCGGCGATCTGGAAGTCGCGCAGGCGCACGCCCTGGGCCTGGTAGCTCTGCAGGTACTCATGGGCCATGGTGCCTATGGGCACGATGCCGAAGTCGCGCGCCAGCAGCACGTTGGACGTTCCCTTGAACCACTGCGCCGTCTGCGTGGCAAAGGCCTGGACCACCTCGCGCTGCCAGGCGCCCGAGAAGCGCCGGCGCACGCCGAAGTCGAACAGCTCGAAGGGATTGCGCAGCCTGGCCTCGCAGGCCAGGTGGCGCAGGCGCTCGATCTTGCCGGCCAGGCGCCTGCGGCCTTCGGCCAGCGCCGCCTCCGCGTCGAAGCGCCGGAAATACAGCTCGTTGACGATGGCCAGCACATAGATCTCGAAGCCCATCACATGGACCTGGGGGCCCTTGGCCTCGATGTGCAGGGTGTCGCCATCGGCCCAGGCACGGATGAAGGCGCGCTGGAACTGGAAGATGCGCAGAAAGTCGATGAAGTCGCTCTTCATGAAGCGCAGCCCGCCCAGGTAGGCCAGGTCTTCGGGCGTGAAGCGCAGCGCGCACAGGGCGTCCAGCTCGCGCTCCACCTCGGGCAGCAGCTCGGCCAGCGGGAAGGCCGTCTTCGTGCGGCAGACGAATTCGTATTCGGCCTCGGTCTGGGGATTGCGGTGCAGCATGGCCTGCCACATCGTGAATTTGTAGAGATCGGTGTCGAGCAGGCTGGTGATGATGGGAGCCATGGTGCGATGCTGGGGAAACAGGAAAGGGGGCTGCGCGCGTGAAGGCGGTCCGCCCCTACAGGTGGAGTTCTTGGCTGGAGGCCAGCCGCAATCCGCGGGCCTGCATGGCTGCCAGGAAATCATGGTGCGCGGACTCGAAGCCCGGCACCGGGCTCATGGCGTCGTGCATCAGCACGATGCGCTCAGGATGGGGAAGGTGCTCGACCAGATGCTCGACCGTGGAGCGCACGCAGTGACTGCTCGCCTCGCCCGCGACCACCAGTATGTCTGCCTGGCCCAGCCGCTCCAGCAAGGCAGTGTTCAGCAAGGTCGCCGGATCGGCCGGGTCCGGCACCTCGGCCTGCAGGGCGCTGTAATGCTCGGTCCAGGGATTGAGCCCCTTGAAAACGTTGTACACGGCGCGCTGGCGCTGCTGCTGCCAGTCGCCGCAGGCCGCCAGCACATCGGCATGGATACCGTGGCCCCAGCTGCCCACTTCGCAGTGCACGGGCCAGACCATCAGCGTGTAGCGGCTGTTGGCTTCGAGTGCATCCAGATAGGCCAGGCTGCGCTGCAGCGCCCCGGCGTTGCGCGGCCGGAACACCCCCGCTCGCACCTGCGCCGCCGTGATCGCGGTGAACGGTGCCACATGGCTGCCATCGCCCTGCTGCCAGAAGGCGGGGTGGGCAATGTCATAGCGCTGGTGCGAGTCCAGCGTCACCGTGATGGCGTCAATTCTCGCCCCCTCGCGCCGTATCCAACCGGCAAGCCGCTGCATGTCGGCATGGGCGCCCGCCACGGGAAGGCTGGGACGTAGTCCGCCAGGACACCAGTCCTCAGGCAGATCGCAGAAGTCGTTCTGGGGGTCTATGACCAGGAGCTGGGTGGTGGCAGATGGCATATATGAGGGTGCACGCAAGCAACAGTGCTTGGCAGGTGCATCAGGTCAATGCTTCAGTGTAGTGCTGCAGGAACCTCGTCTGTCACCAAGGCTTGATCCTGCCGCTTCTGCAGGAGCTGTGAAATACGGTGCCACATCCCTGTCAAGGCCAGGGCGAAACGAGAAGGGGAAGCGACTTCGGAACATGATGCGGAACCTACAATGGGAGGTTTTACGTATTCCCTGGGTGGTTTGGACCGTTTCATACGGCAATAGCGCTGGTTTCGGCCGTGCCCTGCATCAACCGAATGCTTTCATTCGGTAGCTTCTGATTATCAATATGGCTTCCCTTCAGGTAACAACGACTTTCATGGGCATAGGGTTGGCCGCGCTGATCCTGTACTTGATCCGGCGCGACCATCTCTACCTCATGCACGGCCTGTTCTGGGTGGTCGTTGCCGTTGCCGCCGTCGTGCTGGGCGTCTGGCCCGGGATGATCAACCGCCTGGCAGCGGTGCTGGGCATCAGCTATCCACCGGCCATGCTGCTGCTGCTGGCCAGCATCGTCCTGCTCATCAAGGCCTTGCATGCCGACATGGTCAACACCCGCATCGAGCGCGATGTGCGGCGGCTGAACCAGCGGTTGGCAATGCTGGAGGCTGATGCTGAGGATTTGCGTCGTTCACCTTCGCCCGGCGAGACTTCGTCATGAGTCATCCCCTGCTTCCTATCATTCTTTGCGGAGGATCGGGCACTCGACTCTGGCCGCTCTCCCGGGAAACCTATCCCAAGCAGTTTCTCACCTTGATGGAAGACCGGAGCATGCTGCAGCAAACTGTCACTCGTCTGAAAGGACTGGCGACACACATACCGCAGGCCTCCGTCCCGGTACTGGTGTGTAACGAGCAGCACCGCTTTTTATTAGCAAGCCAACTTATGCAGATTGGTGTTGAGCGGTGCCCCATCCTTTTGGAACCAGCAGGACGTAACACTGCACCTGCCTTGACTATTGCGGCTCTTTATGCTTGCGCTAGCGATGAGGATCCAATTTTGCTGGCAATGCCTGCGGATCATATGGTTTCCAACAAGCCTGCTTTCCATGCGGCTGTGGAGCAGGCATATACCGAAGCATGTGGGGCTTCTGTAGTTACATTTGGAGTTTCTCCTAGTCGTCCTGAAACAGGATACGGCTATATACGGTACCGAGATACCAGTGAATCAGGAGCATTATTGATCGAGAGCTTTGCCGAAAAGCCTACCGCAGAGTTAGCTCGTCAATATATTGAAAATGGAAATTACCTTTGGAACAGCGGAGTCTTTATGATGCGTTCCAGTATATGGTTGGAATTGATGGAAAAATTCCGACCGGATATTCTCGCTGCTTGTAAGATTGCGATGAACGGCGCGAGGCATGATCTTGATTTTATCAGGCCGGGTGCAGATGCATTCCTATCCTGTCCTTCAGACTCTATCGACTATGCCGTGATGGAACGATTACCGATGATGCCTGAAGTAGGTGTCAAGGCCCAAGTAGTCCCTTTAGATGCAGGATGGTCCGATTTGGGAACTTGGGATGCTTTGTGGGAGGCAAAAGAAAGAGATGATCAGGGAAATGCATTGATGGGTGACGCGGTTCAGTCCAATTGCAGGAATTCTTTTCTGGTCTCCAATGGACGGCTTGTTACAGGAGTTGGACTGGAAAATATTGTCGTTGTAGAAACGGCGGATGCTGTCTTGGTCGTGAAAAAAGATCACACCCAGGAAATAAAAAAATTAGTTGTTGATCTTGGTGACGAAGGCCATGGATTAGCTCATTCGCATCGAAAAGTCCATCGTCCTTGGGGTTGGTATGACAGCTTAGAACGTGGTGATCGATTTAACGTAAAAAGAATCGTTGTAAACCCCGGTGCAAGCTTGAGTCTGCAAAAGCATTGTCATCGCGCAGAACATTGGATTGTTGTGAAAGGTATTGCTGAAGTTGTCAAGGGCGAAGAGAAGTTTCTATTGCGTGAAAATGAGTCCACGTATATTGGTCTAGAGGAAATACATAGGCTTAAGAATCCTGGAGATTTTCCTTTGGAAATAATTGAAGTCCAATCGGGAGATTATTTGGGAGAGGATGACATCATTCGTTTCGATGATGCGTATGGGCGTGCAGGAATATTCTAGAGTAAAACGAAATAGTATTTTTTCCGCATGCATCAGGCTTGCGATAGATTTATAAGTATCCGAAGGCTTTTGAAAATGAGTGGCAATTCTTTGTCTGTGGTTGAGTTGATTAGGGTTGTTACTAGAAACAAGGATCTAATTATTGCTCTGACGAAAAGAGAGATCGTCGGACGCTATAAGGGGTCTGTGATGGGATTGCTATGGTCATTTTTCAATCCTGTGCTTATGCTGGCAGTATACACATTTGTGTTTGGTGTCGTTTTTAAATCGAAATGGCCGGGCGGTAGTGGATCTCAAGCAGAATTTGCATTGACGCTGTTTTCGGGGTTGATAATATTTAATCTTTTCTCAGAATGTGTGACGCGTGCCCCGTTATTAATAGTTGGGAATATTAATTACGTGAAGAAATTAATTTTTCCCTTAGAGATTCTCCCGTTAGTGACAGTAGGGGCCGCTTTTTTTCATTTTCTTGTTAGTCTGTTGGTCTGGTTGTTCTTTTATATATATTTGTTTGGACTGCCAAGTATTGAGTCTCTATATTTGCTGGTAATAATAATGCCTTTGATTTTTTTGGTCATCGGATTATCTTGGTTCTTATCTTCTTTGGGTGTTTATTTAAGAGATGTGTCGCAAATTGTTGTAATACTAGTCACAATTTTGATGTTTATGACTCCATTGTTTTACGCGACGGAGTCGTTGCCAGTGAAATATCAATCGTTGATGCAAATGAATCCACTTTCTTGGTTGATTGAAGAAGCGCGTGGGGTGCTCCTCTGGAATAAAACAGTTGCGTGGGTTGAATGGGCTATGCAGATGCTTTACTCGTTTATTATCTTTCTTCTAGGATATTTCTGGTTCCAGAAGACACGAAAAGGATTTGCAGATGTCCTCTGATATAGCGATCTCTGTATCTAATATATCGAAACGATATGAAATGTATGCAGATCCTAAAGATAGGTTACTGCAATTTTTTTCCTTAAGATCCAAGCAATATTTTGAGGAATTCTGGGCACTACGTAATGTGTCTTTCTCTGTGGGTAAGGGGGAGACAATTGGTATATTGGGCCGTAATGGTAGCGGTAAAAGTACTTTGCTGCAAATTATTGCAGGTACCCTGGCTCCCACGTCAGGTGAAATAAAAACTAATGGAATATTAACGGCTCTTTTAGAGCTTGGCTCTGGATTCAACCCGGAATTCACAGGAAGAGATAATGTCTATCTGAACGGCACAATACTAGGTTTGAGCCGAGAGCAGATGGATAGTCATTTTGATAACATAGCGTCTTTTGCAGATATTGGGCTGCATCTTGATCAGCCTGTCAAAACATACTCCAGCGGTATGGTTGTCAGATTGGCATTTGCTGTTCAGGCTTGCATATCTCCGCAAATATTAATTGTCGACGAGGCGCTTTCAGTTGGCGATGAGAAATTTCAGCGGAAATGCTTTGATTATATTGAGAGGCTTCGGGGCAACGGCTGCTCCATTCTCTTGGTAACACACTCAACTGCGACAGTTGAGAAGTTTTGTCAGCGAGGAGTGCTTCTGCATAAAGGAGAAGTACATGGGGTGGGACCTGCAAAAGAGATCGTTGATCAATATCACGCCCTGCTTTATTCTGACGAGCGTTCTTATCTTCGCTATATGAATCAGAGTTCCCGCCAAGCCGTGGATAAAGCTTCCTCTATTATTCTTGCGGATGACAATCATATAGAGAAGTCACAAGATGATGACGGTTCTTTCCAAGAAAAAGACGGACTTAGAGCTGTTATAAGTAACTGGGGGATGTATAACTCTGTCGGTGAAGTTTCTGAGGTTTTTTATACAGGTGATAAAGCAATCGTCCAATTCGAGGTAGATGTTCTAAAATCTGTCGAGGAAATTCAGGCGGGAATTCTGATTCGCACAGTTGAAGGTGTTTCGGCCTTTGGAACCAGTACGCTTTACCATGATTGTAATCAGGTGAACGCACGTAAGGGGACTAAGCTGGTTTTTAGCTTTGATATTGAATTGAGCCTTTGTCCTGGGTCATATTTCATTACATTGGCAATAGCTGAGGCTATCTCTCATGGAGATATGGCGTATCTGGATAGAAAAACTGATGCAATAATTATTAAGGTTGATCAAATACGCTTGATGGGGAGCGGTATAGCCATGCTGAAATCAAGCGCTAAAGTTGTGGGGATTGAGGCATGAAGTCCGTTCTTATAATAACGGAGCAGTTTACAATTGGCGGATTGGAAACCCATATTCAGAGCGAAATATTGTATTTTGTGAAGAATGGGTATAAAGTCCATCTTGCAGTGGGCACGCAATTTAGTGATGTGCTTTTGCCTCAGGGAGTTGCGTCAGTCTGCAGAGATTTGAATATTAGTGCTGCCATCAACTCTAATCAGCTGATTGAACTGGTAGATGACATCAGAAAAATTATTCAAGAGAAATCAATTGATTTGATCCATGCTCATCCGTTTAATTCCTTAATACCAAGTTTTTTGGCGGCGGAAGAAGAGGGGATATCACTAATTATCACCCTCCATGGCCCAGCATCATTGTCTGGATATAGTGGGCCATTTTATGATTTTCTCTTGAAATCGATTATCCTTCCAAATGCCTCTTCTGTCGTATGTGTTTCAGATGAGGTGCAGTCAATGGCTGCTCCGTATGTGAATGCTGAACGATTGAGTGTCGTGCCCAATGGAGTTGGATTCTCCAAGAGGAATAGATTGGAAAGCGACTGCAGCACACAGGATCTCAGATGGTGCCTTGTTAGTCGATTGGATTCTCAGAAAATTAATGGAATTTTTGATTTTGCTGTGAAAGCCTCCTCTGCAGGAATTCCTGGTTTGTTGATCGTTGGAGATGGGCCTGCGAAGGACGATCTGCAAAATCGATTGAATAATGCAGGTCTCCAGGCGTTTGTGGATTTTTATGGTTCCAGTGTAAGGGTACAGGCACTCATGCGCCAGTATGCTGGTGTTGCCGGTATGGGGCGAGTTGCACTTGAGGGTATTGCTGCTCAAAAGACCGTCGCATTGGTGGGATACGATGGTCTTAAAGGCATAATTACTCCTCATCTTCTTGAGAAAGCAAGGGCGTCTAATTTTTCTGGGAGAAATTTAAAAAATATCGATGCCGATACTTTTCACCAGCAACTACAGGAAATTTCGGAAGATTCCATTGATTCTCTTAGAGATATTGCACGTATAAATTTTGATCAAGATGTGGTGTGGGAGCGATTCATAGCTGTATCTAGAGGATTGAGTCCGATAAGGAAAAATATCCTGAGCGAGGCTGTTCGTGTGCTCAGAATCACAGGAGTACGAGAGGATGTTTCCGTATTTGAATCCCAGGCGCTAATAAGCGCTATAGATGATTTGTCGTGCAGTCCTGGATATTTTTCACCATCTATAATTGCTAGCTTTGGCCGATGCAAGGTTGGTGTTGAAGAGATAAAAAAGAGGAGAGAGGAAATGATGGAGAGCGGAATAGCTGATGTAAATAAACAGGACACTAAATTAGAAAGTGGGAGTGATGATGCTTTGTGTGCTTCATCAAAGGGGTTAAATCAGAATACATGGGATTTAGAGGCGGTTATCTCCGATTTGAAAATTGAGGCGCATAGATTGCATGAGATTCTTCAAGAAAAAGAAAAAAAGCTAGAAGAGTTGGAGTTGAAGGTCTCATCGAGAGAAGAGGAGAATTCTGAATTCGAGGAGAAGATTGCGTTGTTGGATAAGGAGATAGCGACTCTCCGTGATTCTCAGGCAAGCTTAGCTCGTGATATTTCAATCGAATCGGGACGAGTTCATGCGATGCTTAACTCTAAGTCCTGGAGGCTAACCCGGCCGCTGAGACTGTGTGCTGATGTTTATGGAAATAAGAATAAATATATTTATCAAATCGCTAGAGCTACTTTCTTTGCATTACCTGGATTTGTTAGGAAGATGATAGAGCGTCCAGCGTACGAAATCTCTAAATATTCCAGGAACAAAATTCTTTTAGAAAATAAGGTTGAGAAGGATTGTGATTTAAGTTGGGATAGATTCTCTGAAGAAGTGCTTTCCAAAAGAAAACAATATAAAGGAATATTCATCCAAGAGGTTGTTATCGATTGGAATGTTCCTCTTTATCAAAGACCTCAACATATGGCCGTTGCATTGGCTCGGCTGGGTTATCTGGTTATCTATCGTACAGATAATTGGACAGCAGACGATGTTAATGGTTTTAGAGAGGTTGAGAATAATGTCTGGATCTCAAATAGAGATGAAGTCGATCTGATAGATGGTGTTATCAGGTCTGTATATTCCACAGCATATTCAAATTCTGCCGAACGCCTTTTGAGAAAAGGTGCACGTGGCACGCTTATTTATGAATACATAGATCATATTGATCCAGAAATATCGGGTGACGATGAAAATATTAAGCGTCTTCTCTCGCTAAAGAATTTTGCTTTTACTGGTGGGGCTGACTATGTGGTTGCATCAGCTCAGAAATTGTATGAGGAGGCCGTCCAAGCAGTAGGCGAGGAAAAGGTTATTTTTGTTCCGAATGGGGTGGATACCATTCACTACAGAAGTGAATCGCATAGGAGTTTTGTTCTGCCAGATACGCTTTTGGAATTTCGAGGGAAATACAAAAAGATTGTTGGATACTTTGGCGCTCTAGCTCCTTGGTTATGGTATGACGTAATTAAGGAACTGATCTCTCAGCGCACTGATGTTGGGTTTGTTTTTATTGGCCCTGATTACTATGGTGGCGCTGATTGCTTGCCTGAGTTAGAGAATGTTCTCTATATGGGGTCAATTGACTACAAAGTGCTCCCGGCCTATGCAAGAATGTTTGATGTTTGCTTTATTCCATTTAAGCCAGGGGAGATAGCCAGAACAACATCGCCTCTTAAATTATTCGAGTATTTTGCTCTTGAGAAGCCAGTTGTTGTTACTTCTGAAATGCTTGAATGCGTGCGCTATCCTGAAGTGTTTCGAGGTGATTCCGTAGAGTCTTTGTCAAAAGCGATTGACGATGCTTTGCTCACAAAGGACGATAAATCCTATAAATCCAGATTGTCGGTATTGGCTGATGATAATAATTGGAGCAAACGGGCGTCGGCATTGTTATTGGCAGTAAAATCTGAAAAGAAGGAATAAAAGCTATGAAAAAAATTATATGTGTTGTGGGTACCCGTCCGGAAGCTATAAAGATGGCTCCTGTGATACTCGCGCTAAAAAAAGAGCCATGGGCTGATGTACGTGTGTTAGCCACAGCACAACATCGAGAGATGTTGGATCAAGTTTTGAGTTTTTTTAGAATAGAGCCGGATATTGATTTGAATATCATGCGGCCAAATCAGTCACTAACGGAGTTGACGGGGCGCCTGCTTCTTCAACTCGATGAAGTCTTCAAGGCTGAAAAGCCGGATGTTGTACTAGTCCAAGGTGACACCACCACGGTAATGACTGTTGCATTGGCTTGTTTCTATCATCGAATTCCTATTGGACACGTTGAAGCAGGTTTGCGTACTTGGGATATACAGAATCCATTTCCGGAAGAGGCAAATCGCGTAATTGCAGGTAAGCTCGCGCGTTGGCATTTCGCTCCAACCGAAGGATCACGTCAGAATCTCCTTAAGGATGGAGTTGCTGATAAAGATATAGTTGTGACTGGCAATACAGTGATCGATGCACTGCTAATGGCCGCGAAGAAGGACTTGGAAATCGGAATAACCATTGATCCGAATAAACGCCTCGTACTTGTTACCTCTCACCGCCGCGAAAATTTCGGAGAGCCATTTAGACGAATCTGCCAAGCATTGAAGGTGTTGGCGCGTAAAAACCCTGATATTCAGTTCCTTTATCCTGTGCACCCCAATCCGAATGTAAAAAATGTGGCTTATGAGTTCTTGCAAGAAGAAGAAAATTTTATTTTATGTGAGCCACTGGACTATGCTCCTTTTGTTGCAGCAATGAAGAGATCAGTCCTGATCTTGACCGATTCCGGAGGCGTTCAGGAAGAGGCTCCTGCACTTGGCAAGCCTGTACTTGTATTGCGCGAGGAAACAGAACGCCCTGAAGCAGTTGCTGAAGGAGTTGTGGAATTGGTGGGATCTGATAGTGAGCATATTGTTCAAAGAGTGCAGTGCTTGCTAGATGATGAAACGGAATACAAGAAAATGGCACGAGGTGTTTCTCCATACGGAGATGGAAAGGCCGCTGAAAGAATAGTTGCCGTTCTGAGAGAGCAAGCTTAGTGAAAGTATTGCTTATTGCATATGAGTTTCCTCCAATATTGGCTGCCCAGGCATTGCGTTGGTTTTATTTATCCAATGAGCTGGTCGATATTGGTGTGGAAATCCATGTCGTATGTCCAGATATTTCGACAGAAAACGCGTTTCCCATGGATATGGATGCGCGTATTACTATCCATCGAGTCTGGCCAGGGCCTTTTATCGGATTTAGCCAGAGACTGGCAGGAAATGTCTGGAGAAATAGTAAAGCTGCGAATAGCAGAAATGCGTCAAAGCCATCTTGGCTATTTCAGGCTTATCGAGTAGTCCGATCGATTTTGAATGCTATTTTTTATCCGGATGTAAGGTCTGAATGGTATCCTTTCGCACTTCGAAAGATAAAGAAGTTGTTGAGGGACGAAAAATTCGATGCAGTAATAAGCTCACATGAGCCGTGTGTTGATATTTTTGTTGGAAATTATGCCCGTAAATTGGGGATTCCTTGGGTTATTGACATGGGTGATCCATTGCTAACCCCATACTCGCCAAAATGGAGGCGCGGAATTGATCTGAAAGTGGAGCGAAAGGTTATTCACTCAGCCTCTTCCATCTGGGTCACGGCTGGCAGTGTGTTGGACTTGTTGATAAGTCGTCATGGTGCCAGTGTCGAGAGAAAAATATCAGTATTGCCTCAAGGTTTTTCGTATAGGCGAGTAGGTCGGAAAAATAAAGAGGATGAACAACGCTTTCTTATGGTGTTTACAGGAAATTTCTACAGAGATTTCAGGAATCCGATAGAGTTGGCAAAGGCACTTTTTGGATTACAGGATCTGGCAATATCTTTTATCATTGCTGGGGATAATTCTGAATTTGAGCCCATGTTTCAAGGGATTTTCGGTGTTGAGTTTGCTGGAAAGAAAAGTCATTTTGAGTGCCTTGAGTTGCAAAGACAGGCAGATGTACTAGTGAATATTGGAAATGTCCAAAGCTACCAGATTCCAGGGAAAATATATGAATATCTGGGTGCTGAGAAGGCCATACTACACATAAAGACTGCTGAAGATTCTGACCCTGGTGTCGAACTTTTGGAAGAGACAGGTTCAGGGATTGTTGTGAAAAATTGCAGCAGACAAATTGAGGCTGTGCTAAGAGATATGTATAGGCAATGGGCAGATAATCCAGAGCAACTGACTGATGGAAGAAAAGAGGATGTTATTAAGGCTCATTCTTGGAGTCATCGAGCTCGTACTTGTAAGGAGCTGTTGAAAGAAATATTGCATTGACACTGATCGCTCTGATAGGGCAATAGATTTTTAATATATTCTGGTGTCAGATAATGCTCTTATGAGACTTGATGTAATTTTTGCCGCTGATGCGCTTCGCCCACCACTGACTGGTATCGGGCGATATACCTATGAGCTGGCGAAGCGGCTGGGTTGTCATGAGCGTATTGATAGATTGCGGTATTTTTCTTCCGGGCGATGGGTTGATGATCCCATGGCTGCTTTGGAAACCACCGCCCCTTTAAAATTATCCGTAACTAAGACCAAAGCGGCTTTGCGGGATAGGGTTGCGGGGAGTAGATTGGCTGTTCGTTTATACAAAAGGATCACCCCTGCTCTTTTTGGATGGCGACTGCGTGGAAATGACGGGTGTGTATATCATTCACCTAATTATATTGTTCCGAATTTCAGTGGTAGGACTGTAAGCACAATACACGATCTCTCTCATATCCTTTATCCGAATTTTCATCCCCAGGCCCGTGTTGAATATATGAATATGGCTTTGGGTGAAAGTTTGGCGAGGACAGATCATGTAATTACGGTATCCGAGACTGTTCGCCAGGAAGTGCTGGCTCATGGATTGATGTCGCCAGAACAAGTGACCGCTATACATTTGGCGGCGGGTAGTGATTTCCGACCTCATACATCAGAGATGCTAGACTCTGTACTGAATGCTTTGGGGCTTAAGTCTGGGAGGTATAGTCTATTTGTCGGTACCATAGAGCCACGGAAAAATATCCAACGCCTTGTTGAGGCGTATGGAATGCTACCCAAAGAGGTGCGGCACAATTGGCCTTTGGTGATTGCCGGTGGAAATGGCTGGAACTCTAGTGCGATTCACTTGTGCCTTGCAAAAGCACAAGCCCAAGGCTGGTTGCAATATATATCCTATGTCGACCAAAGCTGGCTTCCGGCATTGTATGCGGGGGCGCGGCTGATGGCCTATCCATCACTTTATGAAGGTTTTGGATTGCCTATTGTAGAAGCAATGGCGAGTGGCACTCCTGTGCTCACATCCAACGTTTCCTGCATGCCAGAGATTGCCGGAGGTGCCGCTAGGCTGGTGAATCCCTTGAATCTGGAGGAAATCTCGTTTGGCCTTCAGACCTGCCTGACTGATGAGCATTGGCAAAGGCAGGCGCGAACCTTAGGGTTGGTGCGATCTGGTCAAATGTCTTGGGATCAATGCTCTGAGCGAACAATAGAAATCTATGCCAAAGTAGCTCAATTGGTTCGATAAATCAGCGGGAGGTTTGAAGTGGATTTCGCCTATCTCTGCCATGTGCAATACTCAGTAATGAAGATACAGCTACATATCTCACTGCATTCCCCCATGATCTGAAGATTTTCGATCGATTGACTTTCGCAGTATGTAGTGGCAGAGCGATCTCTGTAACTTGTAGTCCCTGCCTGCGCATAAGCAGCAGCGTGCCGATGTCTTGATAGTCAAGCATTGTGGCCTCCGTAGAGGCTGCCACCTCCAATGCTTGGCGGTTGTACAACCGGAAACCTGACACAAAATCCCGCAGGCCAAAACCTGTCAACCAGCGGAACCATTGCCACGCGATGCGGCGCACCAGGCTGTTGCGCTCGGCGAAGTAGGCTACGACCATGTCCGCCTGCTGGCGTTGTGCCAGCAGCGTGGGCAGCTCCTCCACCTCATAGCGACCTTCAGCGTCGATGGTGACGACCGTCTGGAACCCATGGGTCTGCGCGTAGCGCAGGCCGGTCTGCAGGCTGCCCCAATTGGTCATTGCCAGCAAGGGGCGCAGTACCCTGGCGCCGCATTGCTCGGCTTCATGGCAGGTGGCATCCGTGCTTCTGTTGTCCACGACGAGCACGCTGGCCTCGACCAATGCATGCACGCGACGTATCAGGTGCGCAATCTCGGCTTCGTTGTTGCGCGTGGAAATGACAACCAGCAAGTCCTGGCGTGCTCTTGCCGGGCGGGTGTCGGGTGCCAGGCTGCGGTAGTGGCGTGCCACGCTGCGTTCGCAGGGACCGATGCTGAAAAACCGATGCAAGGCCTTGTGGCCCGATTGGCCCAGTCGTTGCCTGAGGGCCGTGTCGTGCTGCAGGCGAGCAATGCTGCTGCGCCAGGCATCAATGTCTTCAAACGGTACATGCAGGCCGGCGTGTGAGTGGGCGACCACCCAGGGCATGCCCGAACCGGGAAGGTCGGTGACCAGGCAGGGCTTGCCGTGCAGCATGGCCTCCAGCAATACGATGCCGAAAGCTTCCGTGCGTTCGCGCGAGGCAAGGCAGAAGATGTCGCATTCTGCAAACAAGGCATGTTTTTCCTCGTCCGATACCGAGCCCATCAGTCGCACGCAGGCCTGTCTGCCCTCTGGAGTGCATTGGCGTATCAGCTCTTCCAGGGATGCTCGCAGCTCTCCTTCTCCCGCGATCAGCAACTCCACGCCAGGCATGGCCGAGACGGCTCGGATCAAGGTCTCGAAGCCTTTGTAGTAGGTCAACCGTCCTATGGACAATAGGCGCAGCCGGGTGTCGGGCCGCCAGCCTTGGCCGTGATGCAGCAGCGCTGGTTCAGGAATGGTTTCGAGGTTCAGGCCCAGCGGAACGATCTCGCATTTGCTGCGCCAGGTGCGAAGGGCATTGCTGGCCTCAAGATATGGCGGCGACGTTGCGAATACTTGTTGGGCGCGTTCCAGCAAGGCCTGCTCGAACGGCCGGTACAGCATGTAGGCCAATGCCACGGACCACTTGATGTTGGACACCACCACATCGGAGTGCCAGTGGATGACCCAGGGCACGCGCCGCGCGATGGGCAGGGTCAGTGCCCAAAGCGCCGAGTTGTTGGGCAGATGCAGGTGCAGTACGTCGGGCTGAATGCGTTCGATGGCGCGGCCCAGTGCGCGCCGGAATCCCATGGCCATGGGGGCATAGACCAGATTGAATTGAACGGGCACGCGTTCCAGCCAGGCGGGATCATCTGGCTCCGGATCACCATGGACCAGGGCATGGGCATCGACACCCTGGCGTCGTTGCTCGTGTATCAGGTCGGCCAGAAAGACTTCCATGCCGCCCCGGTAGGGAGGGAAGAATTTACCGACGTGAAGTATGCGCAGGGCCATGGCGGACAGCGCCTACTTCGTCGTCTGAGGCTTTGCGGTAGCCGGGCTCAGCTGATTGCGGACCTGCCGGTACTGCGGATTCTGTGGCTCCAGGCGTATTGCCTGATCCAGACTCTTCAGTGCTTCCGGCAGGTTGCCCAGGCCGTGATAGGCCATTGCACGCCCGTAGAAAGCGGGCGCGCTGGGGCTGCGAGCAACCAGTGGTTCCAGCAGCTCTTTGGCTTGAGCGCTATCACCCTGGCCGACAAGGGCCAGCCCCAATCCGACGATCAGGCGAGGGGCGTTTGGCGAGGTCTGCAGCAGAGTTCGGAAGTCGTCGGCTGCAACTTTGTATTGCTGCGCACCTATGGCCGCCTCTGCGCGTTTCAGGCGCAGGGTCTGCTCCATTTGCTTGGCGTTGGCACTGTCTTCAGTGGGCTCGCCCAGGGCGCGCGAGTATTCCTCGAATGCTGCGCGCAACTGGCCTGTGGCCATCAACGCTTCGGCTTTCTGGTAGTACAGGGCTTGGCCATTGAAGCCTTTGGCCTGGGCTGCGGCAAAGGCATTGAGGGCTTCGGGGAATTTCTTTTGCTGGGACAGAACGGCACCCATATTGAACAGCGCATTACCGCCCAAGTCTCCAAGTGCGTTGGCCGTGGCGAAGTCTTGCAGCGCCTGGTCGAGCATGCCCTTGTCTGCGTGTGCTGTTCCTACGTTCAGGAAGGCACGGCCACGTCCCACGGCATTGGCGGGGGCTTTTTTGTCGATTTTTTCAGCGGCATCGGCCCAGGATGTGCCTGCATCCTGCAGAGAGAGCACGCGTTCGAAAGCGAGGGCTCCGAACACCACGCCGATGACGATGCCGACGATGTAGATGGTGCGTGGCTTGACCCCCGTCAGCGCAATGGCCGCCAATCCCGGGATGGCCACAGCCCACAGATAGCTGCGATACAGAACGAAGGGGTCCTGCAGCCAGACCGTGGCGAATTCGGTCGCATACCAGAGCAGGGGAAACAGGAGGCAGAGCGCGACCAAGCCAATGACACCGGGACGCCTAAGCACGGCCCAGATTGAGCAGGCCAGCAGGGCCAGGTAACCGAGCGCGCCGGCTAGGTGCCAGATCGAGCCGAAGCCGAGAGGAAATGCCGGTCTCAGGTCGATGGACATCCAGCCCACATAGGGAACGATCCACAGAAAGCCATAGGCAAAAAACAGGGCCGCTTCATTGAGGATGCTCAGGGGATAGATCTGTGAGGTGATCCCGGGCCGAAGGGCTTCCAATTGCCTTGCATAGCCTTGGGATTGCTCGTCGAAAATCTGGCCCACCAGACTGCCGAAGAAATGAAAGACTGCCGCCGAGGCAACGGCCAGCAGCAGCAAGGCCATTCCCACAATGACCATGGCAGCCTTCAGGCCGGGGCGCCGCACAAAGATATAGAGCGGCACCACCATGGCGACCGTCAGAAAGGCATGCTCCTTGGACAGGATGGCGAGCACATAGCAGATCAATGCCGCGATATGCCAGAGGGCTCGCCCGCCCTGAAGCCCGCGCACAAAGGCCCAGCATGCCAGAACGGCAAAGAGCGTTGCCATGACGATGGATCGCTGCACCAGGTATCCAACGGCGTAGACCGCGACAGGGTTGAGCGCGAAAAGGACCAGGCCCAGTTGCAGGGCTGCATCGCGCGACGCGTGGAAGTGGGGTTGCTCCTCGATGTCGTGCGGAAAGCGCGTCTGTGTCAGCAGTGCCTTGAACAATGCATAGAGAGCCGCCACGGTCGCGAGATGCAAGGCGATATTGAAGACGCGCTGCTTCCACCAGCCGTCTCCGAAAATCTGTTCGATCCAGACGAAGCTGCCATACGACAGCGTGCGCTGCTTGAAGTCCAACAGGCTGCCATAGTTGCCGAAAATCGTTCCATCCGTCAGACGCATATCGTCGAACAGCAGCCCGTTGTTCAGGCCGGGCAGATACACCCCCAATATGGCCAGCAAAAGAAGGGCACTGAACCAGTAAATCGCTTTGGAGGGGGCAGCCATTGCTTCTTGTCTTGTCTCGGATGTGGCGGAACTTGGAATGGTGGGCCGGGAAATGGCCGCTCTTGGGAAGAGCGCAGGCAGTTTACCAGCCGAGCAACCCGCTACCGCAGCCTGCTGCGCCGGTTTGACGTGAGTGTTGTGAGAAGGCTCGAGATGAAAAAAGCCCCATGCTGCGTCAGGCGCGGCATGGGGCCGGGAGGCCATCAGATGGGCGTGAACGCCCCTGGCATTTTGCTTACAGGCCAGCCGCAGCACGCAGCGCCGCTGCCTTGTCCGTCCGCTCCCAGGTGAACTCGGGCTCTTCACGGCCGAAGTGGCCATAGGCAGCGGTCTTGCTGTAGATCGGGCGCAGCAGGTCCAGCATCTGGATGATGCCCTTGGGACGCAGGTCGAAGTGGGCGGCCACCAGCTTGGCAATCTCGGCGTCGGGGATGACGCCCGTGCCTTCGGTGTAGACCGTGATGTTCATCGGGCGTGCCACGCCGATGGCGTAGGCCACCTGGATCTGGCACTGGCGCGCCAGGCCGGCGGCCACGATGTTCTTGGCCACGTAGCGCGCGGCGTAGGCGGCGCTGCGGTCCACCTTGGTCGGGTCCTTGCCACTGAAGGCGCCGCCGCCGTGGGGGCAGGCACCGCCGTAGGTGTCGACGATGATCTTGCGGCCGGTCAGGCCGCAGTCACCCTGGGGGCCACCCACGACGAAGCGGCCCGTGGGGTTGATCAGGTACTTGGTGTCCTGCAGCCACTCGGAGGGCAGCACGGGCTTGATGATTTCCTCGATGATGGCTTCGGTGAAGCTGGACTTCATCCTGGTGGCCGATTCCGACTGGTCGGGGCTGTGCTGGGTGGACAGCACCACGGTGTCGATGCTGTGGGGCTTGCCGTCCACGTAGCGCATGGTCACCTGGCTCTTGGCGTCAGGACGCAGGAAGGGCAGGCGGCCGTCCTTGCGCAACTGTGCCTGGCGCTCGACGAGGCGGTGCGCGTAGTAGATGGGCGCGGGCATCAGCTCGGGGGTCTCGTCGCAGGCGTAGCCGAACATCAGGCCCTGGTCGCCGGCGCCGGTGTTGAGCTCGTCATCGCTGGCCTTGTCCACGCCCTGGGCGATGTCCTGGCTTTGCTTGTCGTAGGCCACGAGCACGGCGCAGCCCTTGTAGTCGATGCCGTAGTCGGTGTTGTCGTAGCCGATGCGCTTGATGGTGTCGCGTGCGACCTGGATGTAGTCGACGTTGGCGCCCGTGGTGATCTCACCTGCCAAAACCACCAGGCCCGTGTTGGTCAGTGTCTCGGCGGCCACGCGGCTGTACGGGTCTTGGGCGAAAATGGCGTCCAGGATCGCGTCAGAGATCTGGTCGGCCACCTTGTCCGGATGGCCTTCAGAGACGGATTCCGAGGTGAAAAGAAAATCGTTCGCCATGTGAATAAACTCCTTGGTTGCAGCTTTTTTGATGGGCGTTGCCCAAGCTGCAGGAGCCCTGGCGAACGCTTTAGCAGACTTGTTTTACGTCGCTCTGCAAGTTGCTCAGTTAACTCAGCGACCCGCACATTTTAATGCCTTCCTTGTTCCGACTGTTTGCTGCACTGCCTTTGTGGCTATTGCACCCCCTTGGCGCGCTCATCGGCTGGGTGGCTTTCGTGGCCTCCGGCACGTACCGGCGCCGCTTTCTGGCCAATGCCCGCCAGGCCGGCTACGGCTTCGGCGCCGTGGCGCCGGCCGTGGGGCACGCGGGGCGCATGGTGGCGGAGCTGCCGCGCATGTGGATGGGCAGGCAGCCGAGCTGCCAGATGCACAACGAGGAATGCGTGCGCCGGGCCTACGCTGCCGGGCGCGGCATCATCTTTCTGACGCCCCACCTGGGCTGCTTCGAGCTGTCGGTGCAGCATGCGGCACGGCAATGGTCGGCCGAGCATGGCGCGATCACCATTCTCTACCGGCCCGCGCGCCAGCCCTGGCTGGCCCGCGTCATGGAGACGGCGCGCAACCGCCCCGGCGTGCAGGCCGTGCCGACCACGCTGGCTGGCGTGCGCCAGATGATCAAGGCGTTGCGCAAGGGCATGGCCGTGGGGCTGCTGCCCGACCAGGTTCCGCCCGAGGGGCAGGGCGTCTGGTCGCCGTTCTTCGGCCGTGATGCCTATACGATGACGCTGGCGGCGCGCCTGGCGTTGCAGACGGGGGCCGCGGTGATCGTGGCCCGTTGTGAGCGCTTGTCCTGGGGGCGGGGCTATGCGCTGTATCTTGAGGAGTTGCCCGTGCCCTTGTCCGAGAATCTGGAAGCTGCGGTGCAGCAGATCAACGAGGCGATGGAACACACCATCCGCCAATGCCCGCAGCAGTACCTGTGGGGCTATGCGCGCTACAAGCAGCCGCGCCGTGAAGCAGCTGCCGGCGAGGTGGGTGCATGAGCGGGCGCATCGGCGTGTGGCTGATGCGGTCGCTGGCGTGGATGCCGCTGCCGTGGCTGCGGGGGCTGGGTGCGTTTCTGGGGCGGCTGCTGTTCGTGCTGGCCGCGCCGCGCCGCAAGGTGGCGCTGCGCAATCTGGCGATGTGCTTTCCCGAGCTGACCGAGGCGCAGCGCGTGTATCTGGCGCGCCGCAACTTCATCGTCTTTTGCCAGACCTGGCTGGACCGCAGCTGGCTGTGGGCGGCGCCGCGCGAGGTGGTGGCCGAGCGCGTGAAGCTGCAGGGTGCCGTGCATGAGCTCGATGGCGACACCCCGACCATCCTGTTCGCGCCGCATTTCTACAGCATGGACGCGGGCGGGCTGGCCTTGCCTCTGCACACCACGCGGCCCTTCACCTCGATCTTCTCCACCCATCCGGACCCGGCGGTCGATGAGTGGTTCATGTCGGGGCGCCAGCGCTTTGGCGACGTGCGCATGCTCAACCGCGCCGACGGGGTCAAGCCCATCATCTCCAGCCTGCGCAAGGGCGGTTTGCTGTACCTTTTGCCCGACATGGACTTCGGTCGCAACGACTCGGTCTTCGTGCCTTTCTTCGGCGTGAACGCGGCCACCATTCCCTCGCTGTCGCGCTTCGCGCGCCTGGGCCGGGCCAAGGTGCTGGGCATGTACACGCGCATGACGCCCACGGGCTACGTGGCCGAGATCACGCCGGCCTGGACGGATTTCCCCACCGACGATGTCGAGGCCGATACGGCCCGCATGAACCGTGAGCTGGAGGCGGCCATCCGCACCATGCCCGACCAGTACTACTGGGTGCACAGGCGCTTCAAGACCCGGCCCGAGGGCGAGCCCTCGGTCTACTGAAAGGGGCGGGACAGGAACTGCTCCAGCGCTTGCCGCACCGCATCGGGCTGCTCGTGCACGACCCAGTGCGAGGTGCCGGCCAGGTGCTGCACCGTCAGGCGCGGCACCCACGGCTCCAGGCCTTCGACCAGTGCAGGCTGCAGCGCCGGGTCGCTGTCGCCCCAGAGCACATGCGTGGGCACGCCGATGTCCAGCATCTCGGGCGGCAGCCTCAGGTTGCGCAGTGCGTCGGCTGAGGCCGGATCTTCGGGCCGGGGCGGCACCAGGGGACTGGCGCCGTAGTAGTGGCAGGAGCCTTGCACGCCCAGGTCCCAGTGCTCGCGGTAGCGCTGCTGCAACTGCGGCGTGAGCCATCCGGGCAACTCGCCCTGCGGTGTGCGGAAAAATCCCAGCATGCGCTGCCAGTCGTTCTCGGCCAGCAGGGCGGGCGCATCAGGTCGGCGCAGGAAATGCATGTACTGGCTTGCGGCCTGCTGCACGGGGTTGTGCAGCAGTTCGCGCAGAAAGGCGCCCGGATGCGGGGCGTTGAGGATCATCAGCCGTTGCATCAGCCCGGGATGGCGGTTGGCCAGGCCCCAGGCCAGGGCACCGCCCCAGTCGTGGGCAATCACGCAGGCTGCGGGTGCGCCAGGGCTTTCGATGGCGATCAGCGCCGCCAGATCCTGCAGTAGGTGCTTGGCCTTGTACTGCTCCACACCGGCTGGCTGGCTGGAACGGCCAAAGCCCCGCAGATCGGGGGCGACGCAACGCCATTGCGTGCCGAACTGCTCCAGCATGCCTTCCCAGATGAAGCTGCCTTCAGGAAAGCCGTGCAGGAACAGCAGCAGTGGCTGGCCGGGTTCGCCGCTGACGCGGCAGTGCAGATGGATGCCGTGAGGCAGCTCGCGAATGCAGGTGTTCACCATGTTGCGCTCCTTGCGGGGCGCTGGCTACACGAGCGCCTCCAGGCGCTAATCTTGGGGGCTGTCGGTCGCGGCGGGCGTCGCAGTTGCGACGTTCGCGACGTCGGCGGGCTCGTCCGTGGCCGCCGGCGGATTCAGGCCTTCGGGATGGCTCCAGTGCCACAGCAGCTGGGCCACCTCGTCCACGCCCTGCTTCTTGAGCGCGGAGAACATGCGCACTTCGCCACCACCGGCGTTGAGCCGCGTGATGGACAGCACCTTGGCCTGCTCGGCGCGCGTGAGCTTGTCGGCCTTGGTCAGCAGCACGAGGAATTTCAGGCCTTCCTGCACGCGCGGGCGCATGGCGTCGAGCAGGGCTTCGTCCAGCTCCGTCAGGCCCAGGCGCGGATCGCACAGCAGCACGATGGCCGACAGGCTCTCGCGGCTGACCAGATAGTTCAGCATCACGCGCTGCCAGCGCTGCTTGTCCGTGCGCGAGACGGCGGCATAGCCGTAGCCGGGCAGGTCGGCCAGCACGGCGTCGGTCACGCCCTGCTTGCCCAGGGAAAACAGGTTGATGTGCTGTGTGCGGCCAGGCTTCTTGGAGGCGAAGGCCAGCTGCTTTTGCTGCGTCAGCGTGTTGATGCAGGTGGACTTGCCGGCGTTGGAGCGGCCCACGAACGCTATCTCGGGCACATCGACCTTGGGAAGATGGTGCAACTGCGCAGCCGTCGTCAAAAAGCGCGCCGTGTGCATCCAGCCCATGGCCAGCTTGGGATCGATCAGGGAGGAAGTGGGGGCGGCATCGCCAGCCGGCGCAGCAGGATTCATGGTGTGGTCAGTCTCTCGGGGCCTCATTGTAGGTTCCCCCATGGAACCGGCGCGCCCAGCGGGCTATAGGCAACGGTGCTGACAAAGCGTGGCGCATGAAACTGGCGCACTCCAAAGTCGGAGACAGCGAGCAAGGGCCGCCCCGCCGCGAAGCTGTCGTCCCCCTCCCCCGCGAAGCGGGCAGAGAGGGGGAAGGCGCGCAGCGCCTCAGGGGGAGCCTAAACCTCTTCGCTCCAGCAAAAACCATCCCTCGCAATCATGGCGCTGGCTGCGCTGGGCCCCCAACTGCCCGCCGCATAGCCGCGCGGCCCCGAGGTGTCGCTGCGCCAGTGCTGAAGGATGGGTTCCACCCAGCGCCAGGCCTGCTCCTGCTCGTCGCTGCGCACAAAGAGGTTCAGCCTGCCGGCGATCACGTCCAGCAGCAGGCGCTCGTAGGCGCCCACGCGCTTGGCACCGAAGCGCTGGTCGAAGTCCAGGTTCAGGTGCACGGGGGCCAGCGAAGGCTCGGCCTGCTGCTGGGTGGCGCCCTGTGCCAGCAGGTGCAGCTCCAGCCCGTCCTTGGGCTGCAGATTGATCACCAGGCGATTGGCTTCGGACAGGGGTGAGCGGAAGATCGGGTGGGGCACGGGCCGGAAGTTCACGACGATGCGCGCGTCCCTTCCTGCCAGCCGCTTGCCGGTGCGGATGTAGAAGGGCACGCCGGCCCAGCGCCAGTTGCAGATCTCGGTGCGCAGGGCGACGAAGGTCTCGGTTTGGCTGCCCGCCGCCACGCCTTTTTCCTGCTGGTAGGCCGGCACGGGCTGGCCCTGGCTGGCGCCGGCCAGGTACTGGCCGCGCACCACGTGCTGGCTCAGGGTTTCCGGCGTCCAGGGCCTGAGCGACTGCAGCACCTTGAGCTTTTCGTCGCGTATGGCATGGGCCGATGCGTTGATCGGCGGCTCCATGCCGATGGCGCACAGCAGCTGCAGCGCATGGTTTTGCACCATGTCGCGCAGCGCGCCGGTCTGGTCGTAGAACGCGCCCCGGCTTTCCACGCCCAGTTCCTCGGCGATGGTGATCTGGATGTTGGCAATGGTCTCGCGCCGCCACAGCGGCTCGAACAGCGCATTGCCAAAGCGCAGCGCCAGAAGGTTCTGCACAGAGGGCTTGCCCAGGTAGTGGTCTATGCGGAACACCTGCTCTTCGCGCAGCACCTTGCGCAGCGTGGCATTGATGGCCTGGTTGGAGGCCAGGTCGTGGCCCAGCGGCTTTTCCAGCACCACGCGGGTGCGCGGGCCGTTCAGGCCCACGGCGGCGATCTGCTCGCAGACCGTGGTGAACAGGCTGGGGGCGGTGGCCACGTACATCACCACCGTTTCTGCGTCGCGCGCGGCCAGCGCCTGTGCCAGCTTCCCGTAGTCGGCGGGCTGCGACAGGTCCATGCGCAGGTAGTGCAGCAGGTCTGCGAAGCGGGCGAATTCCTCGGGGTTGGGGCGCTTGGACAGCTCGACGCCGTCAAAGCGCGACTGGATGAGGGCGCGGTACTGGTCGTCGCTCAGGTCATCGCGGGCCACGCACAGGATGCGGCCGCCCTCGGGCAGGGTGCCGTGGCGAAACGCCTGGAACAGCGCCGGCATGAGCTTGCGCCATGCCAGATCGCCCGTGCCGCCAAACAAGACCAGATCGAAACCCATGTTGCCTCCCGAGGTGAATATTTTGGTAACTTAGTTACCAATTTTTGAGGAAATCGAATAAATTATAGAGTAACCACGTCATTTGATTGAAGCTTCAGATGATGATTGTTGTAATTTGATTACTTCTCTGCAAGCAGCCCTGTCGGTGAACCCCATGCTTATCCGTTGCGATCACGCCCTCGCCTGGCCTCTTTTGCAAAACCACGCCCGGGCCGTGATGCCCGATTTCGACCTGCGCGGTGCCTTCGCCTCTGACCCCGCCCGGTTCGCGCGCTTCAGCCAGGAGGCTCCGCACTGCTTTGCGGACCTGTCCAAGAATCTGTGGGACGCGCAGGCCGAAGACCTGCTGCTGCAGCTGGCCCGCAATTGCGAGGTGGAGCGCCAGCGCGACGCCATGTTCGCGGGCGAGGCCGTCAACTCCACCGAGGGGCGTGCGGCGCTGCACACGCTGCTGCGCCATCCGCCCGGCAATGCGCCGCCGGGCCTGGCCTGGGCGCTGGCCCAGGTGCACGAGACGCTGGATGCCATGCTGGCCTATGCCGAGCGCGTGCGTGCGGACGAGGACATCACCGACGTGGTGTGCATGGGCATAGGCGGATCGGGTCTGGGGCCGCAGATGGCGGTCCAGGCGCTGCAAGGCCTGGGCGATGCGCGCCGGCGCATGCACTTCGTCTCGAACGTGGATGGCCACGCGCTGCAGGCCGTGCTCGTGGGCCTGCAGCCGCGCAGCACGCTGTTCATCGTGGCCTCCAAGGTGTTCAACACGCAGGAGACGCTGACCAATGCGCGCAGCGCACTCGACTGGTTCCACGCAAACGGCGGCAGCGAGGTGTCCCGCCATTTCGTCGCGCTGACCACCCATGCCGCTGCGGCGGCGCAGATGGGCATCACCACCACCTTCGGCTTCTGGGACTGGGTGGGCGGGCGCTATTCGCTGTGGTCGTCCATCGGACTGCCGGTGGCCGTTGCCGTAGGCGCTGCCGCGTTTCGCGCCATGCTGGCCGGTGCGCACGCTATGGACATGCATTTCCGCACGTCGCCGCTGCAGGCCAATCTGCCCGTGCGCCTGGGCCTGCTCGACGTCTGGTACCGCAATCTGCTGGGCTTTGGCAGCCGCTGCATCGCGCCCTACCACGCAGGCCTGCGGCGCCTGCCGGCCTATCTGCAGCAACTGGAGATGGAGAGCAACGGCAAGCGCGTGGACCGGCAGGGCCGGCCGCTGGCGCTGGGCTCGGCGCCCGTGCTCTGGGGTGAGCCCGGCACGGATGGGCAGCATGCCTTCTTCCAGATGCTGCACCAGGGCAGCGACATCGTGCCGCTGGAGATCATTGCGGTGAAGCAGGCTTCGCACACCTTGCCAGGCCACCAGGAACAGTTGCTGGCCAACGCGCTGGCCCAGGCCCAGGCCCTGATGCAGGGGCGCGCCAGCGAGGACGGGCACCGCCATTTCCCCGGCAACCGTCCCAGCAGCTTCCTGCTGCTGGACGCGCTCACGCCTGCGGCGCTGGGCGCGCTGGTTGCGCTGCAGGAGCACCGCGTGTTCGTGGCCGGCGCGCTGTGGGGCATCAACAGCTTCGACCAATGGGGGGTGGAGCTGGGCAAGCTGCTGGCGCGTGACCTTCAGCTGCGCCTGGGCAATGGCGACATGGCGGGGCTGGACGCCTCCACCGCCGGCCTGCTGCAGCGGCTGCGGGCCTGATGGCCTGAGGGCCTGGCCCCGCTCTACGCCTCCCGGAAGCAGTTGACCGGCAGCCCTGGCACCTCGACGCGGCAATGCATCAACGCCCCGGCAGGCACGGCGGCCCGGCGTTCTTCCTCGGGGCGGCCGTGCGAGGCGGAGGTGATGTAGAGCGTGCGCAGGTCTTCTCCGCCCAGGCAGACCATGGTGGGGCAGCGCACGGGCGTCTCGATGCGCTGCACGACTTCGCCCTGCGGGTCCAGCCGCAGCACGCAGCCGCCTTCGTACATGGCCACCCAGTAGTGGCCCCGGGTGTCGACGCAGGCACCATCGGGCCGGCCGCCGTACAGGCGCCCTTGCGTGCGGGGCGCGAAGGCCTTCCACAGTGCGCGGGCCCCCAGCGTGCCGGTGTCCAGGTCGAAGGCAAAGCGGTCTATGCGGTGTGCGGGCGTGTCGGCCCAGTACAGCCATGCGTCGTCGGGGCTGAAGGCCAGCCCGTTGGCCGTGGTGCAGTCGCCTGCCATGCGCTGGACCGCGTAGCCGCCGTTGTCCACCGCGCGCAGGCACCACAGTGCCGCCTCGGGCGCGGTCTTGGGCGCGAACAGGGAGCCCGCCCAGAAGCGGCCGGCTCGGTCGCAGCGGCCGTCGTTGAGGCGGAACTGGCGTGGATCGTGGTCCAGGCCGGCCAGCATGGTGATGTGGCCGATGGCCGGCTCCAGCAGGCCGAAGCCGTCTCGCAGGCCGATGACGATGCGGCCCTGGTCCGTGGGCGCGCAGCAGCCGGGCTCGCTGGGCGTGGCCCAGCTTTGCTGCTGGCCGCTGGCCGGGTCCCAGGCATGGATGCGCAGGCCCTGGATATCGCACCAGTAGAGCCGGCGATCAGCGGGGTGCCAGAAGGGCGATTCGCCCAGGGCGCTGGGAGGAACCGGGGCGATCTGCATGGCCATGGTCTGCTCGCTGGAAGTCATGGCCAGCATTCTAGGAGCGGCTCCCGCCAGACCGCTGCTCGCAGATAGTGTGTTGCGCAGATCAGGGATATCTCTAGCCATGCATGTGCATAGAAGTATCAGCGGCCGGGCTGCCCGTACCAATGCACCCGCAGGCCTGTCCCCACAATCGGTCACCAGCGGCAGGGATGGACCGCGAAGACCACAGCATTCATTGCGAAGGAGACAGACATGCACAGCTTGCTCAGGGCGGGCGCGGCGCTGGCCGTGGCCGCATCGGCCGCCGGCGCACAGGCCGACACCGAACTCGTGATTGCGACCGTGAACAACGGCCACATGATCGAGATGCAGAAACTCTCTGCCCGCTTCGAGCAGGCCCATCCCGGCATCACGCTCAAATGGGTCACGCTGGAAGAGGGCATGCTGCGCCAGCGCGTGACCACCGACATCGCCACCAAGGGCGGCCAGTTCGACGTGATGACGGTGGGCCTGTACGAGGTGCCGATCTGGTCGAGGAATGGCTGGCTGCTGCCGATTGCCACCGATGCCGCCTATGACGCAGACGACTTGCTGCCTTCCATCCGCAAGGGCCTGTCGCACGAGGGCAGGCTCCACGCCCTGCCGTTCTATGGCGAGGCATCGATGCTCATGTACCGCCGTGATCTGGCCGAAAAGGCGGGTTTCACCATGCCCGCGCAGCCGAGCTGGGAGCAGGTGCGGGAATTTGCCGCCAAGGCCCATGATCCCAAGGCTGGCGTCTACGGCATCTGCCTGCGCGGCAAGCCGGGCTGGGGTGACAACATGGCCCTGGTCACCACCATGGTCAACACCCACGGCGGCCAGTGGTTCGACATGCAATGGAAGCCGCAGCTGGACACACCGGCCTGGAAGAAGGCCGTGGGTTTCTATGTGGAGCTGCTGAAGGCCTACGGGCCGCCCGGCGCATCGGCCAACAGCTTCAACGAGAACCTGGCGCTGTTCAACGAGGGCAAGTGCGCGGCCTGGGTCGATGCCAGCATTGCGGCCTCGTTCGTGGGCGATCCACGGCAGTCCAAGGTGGCCGGCAAGGTGGCGTATGCGGCCGCTCCCGTGGCTTCCACGCCCAAGGGGGCGACGTGGCTGTGGACCTGGAACCTGGCCATCCCCGCCAGCTCCAGGAAGGTGGATGCGGCCCAGGCCTTCATCAAATGGGCCACTTCCAAGGAGTATGTGCAGCTGGTGGCGCGCGAGCATGGCTGGCGCGCCGTTCCCACGGGCACGCGGCAGTCCACCTATGTGAGCGCCGAGTTCCAGAAGGTCGCGGACTTTGCCGGCGCCGAGAAAAGCGCCATCGACAGCGTGAGCCTGAGCGATGCGACCGAGCCGCGCTCACCCTACATCGGCGTGCAGTACGTGGCCATCCCCGAGTTCCAGGCCATAGGCATTGCCGTGGGGCAGCAAGTCAGTGCGGCGCTGTCGGGCAAGGCCACGGTGGAGCAGGCGCTCAAGACCTCGCAGACCCTGGCGGACCGCGAGATGAGGAAAAGCGGCTACTACAAGTGATGGCTGCCTCGATGCTTCGACCAAGCCCCGCGCCCATGACGCGCCTGCTGCCCCGCGCGCTCATGGCTCCCGCCGTGGCCGTGCTGCTGTGCTGGATGCTGGTGCCGCTGCTGATGACGGTGTATTTCTCGTTCGTCGACTACAACCTCATGCAGCCGGGCGGCCACCCCTTCGTGGGCCTGCGCAACTACGAGTTCTTCGTCACCGACCCGGACTTCATGCCCGCCGTGCGCCAGACCCTGGTGTTCCTGGCCAGCGTGGTGTCGATCACCGTGGTGCTGGGCGTGCTGCTGGCGCTGCTGGTCAACGAGCCATTTCCGGGCCGCGGCATGGTGCGCGTGCTGCTGATCTCGCCCTTCTTCGTGATGCCCGCCGTCAACGCGCTGCTGTGGAAGCACATGATGATGAATCCCATCTACGGCGTGCTGGCCAGCCTGTGCAGGGCGCTGGGCCTGGAGCCTGTGGACTGGCTGACCGAGGTGCCGCTGCTGTCCGTGGTCATCATGGTGTCCTGGCAGTGGCTGCCTTTTGCCTGCCTGATCTTCATCACCTCGCTGCAGTCGCTGGACCGCGAGCAGATGGAGGCGGCGCGCATGGACGGCGCCAATGCCCTGCAACGTTTCCACCACCTCACGCTGCCCCATCTGGCCCGACCGATGGCGGTGGTGGTGATGATCGAGATGATCTTCCTGCTGGGCGTGTTTGCGGAGATCGCCATCACCACGGCGGGAGGCCCGGGCAACGAGAGCACCAACCTCACCTATCTCATCTACAAGCAGTCGCTGATGCATTTCGACGTGGGCGTGGCCTCTGCGGGGGCATTGTTCGCCGTGGTGCTGGCCAACATCGTTGCCGTCTTCCTGATCCGCATCGTCGGCAAGAGCCTGGACTGAGCGCATGACGGCTCCTTCACTTTCCACCGCCTTGCGTGCCGCCGCGGCCTGGGCGCTGGCTCTGCTGCTGTTCTTTCCGCTGGGCTGGCTGTTCCTGACCGCGTTCAAGACCGAGCTGCAGGCCATTGCCGTGCCGCCGCTGTTCGTGTTCGAGCCCACGCTGGCCAACTTCGGCGAGGTGCAGCAGCGCAGCAACTACCTGCTGCACGCGCGCAACTCCTTGGTCACCAGCCTGGGGTCCACCCTGGCGGGCCTGGCCATCGCCGTGCCCGCCGCCTACTCGATGGCCTTCTTTCGCACGCGGCGCACACGCGATGTGCTGATGTGGATGCTGTCCACCAAGATGATGCCCGCCGTGGGCGCATTGCTGCCCATCTACGTGCTGGCCCAGGGCGCCGGCCTGCTGGACACGCTCACGGTGCTGACCGTGGTCTTCACGCTGTCCAACCTGCCCATCATGGTGTGGATGCTCTACAGCGCGTTCAAGGACATCCCGCACGAGATCCTCGAAGCCGCGCGCATGGATGGCGCCGGCCTGTGGGCCGAGTTCCGCCATGTGGTGCTGCCGCTGGCGCTGGGCGGCATTGCCTCCACGGGCCTGCTGTGTCTGGTGCTGAGCTGGAACGAGGCCTTCTGGTCGCTCAACCTCAGCAGCGCGCGCGCCGGCACGCTGGCCACGCTGATCGCCTCCTACTCCAGCCCCGAGGGGCTGTTCTGGGCCCGGCTCTCGGCGGCATCGCTTTTGGCCATCGCGCCCATCGTGGTGTTCGGCTGGTTCAGTCAGAAGCAACTGGTGCAGGGCATGACCTTCGGCGCCGTCAAGTAGCCGCTCTTCAAACCAAGAAAACCATGGCCTATCTGCAACTGCAAGACATGCGCAAGAGCTTTGGCGAGGCGCACATCATCCGTGGCGTGGACCTCGCCATCGAGCGCGGCGAGTTCATCGTCTTCGTCGGCCCCTCGGGCTGCGGAAAATCCACGCTGCTGCGCCTGATCGCGGGGTTGGAGTCCGTCAGCGCGGGCCATCTGCTGCTCGATGGGCGCGACATCACGCACGCGCCCTCGGGCCGGCGCGATCTGGCCATGGTGTTCCAGAGCTATGCGCTGTACCCGCACATGAGCGTGTACGACAACATGTCCTTTGCGCTGCGCTTGGCGGGCGTGCCGCGCAAGGAGATATTGCGCAAGGTCGGCCGGGCGGCAGAAACGCTCAATCTCACGGCCTGCCTGGAGCGCCGCCCGGGCGAGCTGTCGGGCGGGCAGCGCCAGCGCGTGGCCATCGGACGCGCCATCGTGCGCGAGCCCAAGGTCTTCCTGTTCGACGAGCCGCTGTCCAATCTGGATGCGGCGCTGCGCGGCAACACGCGCGTGGAAATCCTCAAGCTGCACCGTGCATTGGGCGCCACCACCATCTATGTGACGCACGACCAGGTGGAGGCCATGACCCTGGCCGACCGCGTGGTGGTGATGCGCGACGGCGCCATCGAGCAGGTGGGCTCTCCTCTGGAGCTCTATGACCGCCCGGCCAACCGCTTTGTCGCGCAGTTCATCGGCATGCCGCCGATGAACCTGCTGGCGGCCCATGCCGTGCCGGGCCTGTCGGCCAGCACGCAGGGGCGCTTGCCGCCGGACGGCACGCTGGGCATACGCCCCGAGGCGCTGCGCCTGTCCCGGGCAGATGCAGGTCCCGGTGATGGGGCTGGCGTCCAGGGGCGCGTGGACCTGATCGAAGCCTTGGGTGCCGACACGCTGGTCCATGTGGATGTGGCCGGCGTGCCGCTGGTGGCACGCCAGACCGAGCGCATGCCGCTGGCCGTGGGCGATGGGGTGAGGGTGTCCCTCGACCCGGGCTGCATGCTCCATCTGTTCGACCGTGATGGCCGTGCGCTGGCGGCCTGCTGAGCCTGGCGGCCGAGCCCTGCCTTCTTCTTTCCGTCTCTTCCCATCCCTTTGTCCGGGACACCATGAACGCGACTGCCCCCTCCCTTTCCCGCCCCACGGTGCTGCACCTGGGGCTGGGCTCTTTCCATCGCGCGCACCAGGCTGCCTACCAGCAGCGATTGATGGATGCGGGCGACACGCAGTGGGCGCTGGTGGGCGCCAACCTGCGCCCTGACATGGCGCAGACGCTGGACGCCCTGGTGCGACAAGGCGGTGCCTACACGCTGGAGACGATTGCGCCCAACGGCACGGTGCACTACCAGTGGATGGATGCCTTGAGCGAGGTGATTCCGTACGCGCCCGGGCTGGCCGCCGTCGTGCAGCGGGGCGCCTGGCCGGCCACCCGCATCATCTCCTTCACGGTCACCGAGGCTGGTTACTGCCTGGATGGTCAGGGAGCGCTCGACGCCGCGCATCCCGATCTGGCGCAGGACCTGGAGCGCGCACGCCGGGGCGAGGCGGGGACCACCCTCTATGGCGTGCTCTGCGCCATCCTGCAGGCGCGCCGCGCCACCGATGCCGGCCCCGTCACGCTGCTGAGCTGCGACAACCTGCGCCACAACGGCGACCGCCTGCGCGCCGGCCTGCTGGCCTTCATGCGCCAGGCACAGCTGCATGGGCTGGCCGACTGGGCACAGCGGCATACCAGCTGCCCCAACGCCATGGTCGATCGCATCACTCCCCGCCCGCCACCGGAGCTGCGCGCGCGCGTGCTGGCCGCCACCGGCCGCGACGACGAGGCCGCGGTGATGGCCGAGCGCTTCACGCAATGGGTGATCGAGGACCGCTTCATTGCCGGGCGCCCCGCCTGGCAGACCGTGGGCGTGGAGCTGGTGCCCTCGGTGGCGCCTTACGAAGAGGCCAAGATCCGCATCCTCAACGCCAGCCACAGCTGCATCGCCTGGGCCGGGACGCTGGCGGGCCTGGAGCATATCCACGAAGGCTGCGCCGTGCCCGCGATACGCCAGATGGCCTGGGACTACGTGACCCGGGATGTGATCGCCTGCCTTTGCGCACCGGGCCGGCCCAGCCCGCTGGACCTGCCGGCCTACCGTGACACGGTGCTGGAGCGCTTTGGCAATGCGGCCCTGCGCGACACCAACCAGCGCGTGGCGGCCGATGGGTTTGCCAAGATCCCCGGCTTCATCGCGCCCACGCTGCGCGAGCGGCTGGCGGACAACGCCGCCATCGATGCCGCGGCCATGCTGCCAGCGCTGTTCCTGGCCTTCCTGCAGCGCTGGCACCGGGGCACACTGCCCTATGCGTACCAGGACCAGGCCATGGACCCGGCGGTGGCGCATGCCATCTGCGCGGCGCCCGATCCCGTGGCCTCGCTGTGCGCCGAGCCGCTGCTGTGGGGCGAGGTGGCAGGCCATCCGCAGCTGGTGGAGTCGGTGCGCCGGGCCTCGGAGCGGGTACGGGCATTTGTGGACAGAACCGAAACATGCACAAGGCGGAGCTGACATGCGCATAGCCATCGTGGGCGAGGCCCTGATCGATTTCACCGCCACGGGTGGCCTGGCCTTCCAGGGCCATGAGGGCGGGGCGCCCGCCAATGGCGCCATCGCGGCGGCGCGGCTGGGGCAGGCCACGGGCCTTGTCTCGCAGCTCTCGGAGGACCTCTTTGGCGAGCGCCTGTTCGCGCACCTGCAGCGCAACGGCGTGGACATGCGCCTGGTGCAGCGCTGCAGCGCGCCCAGCACGCTGGCCTTTGTGGAGCGCGGCGAACACACCAACCGCTATGCCTTCTACATGCAGGGCACGGCCGACACGCTGTGGGCGCCTGCCGAGCTGCCGAAGTTGCCGGACGAATGCCGCATCCTGCAGTTCGGCTCCATCGCGCTGCTGCATGCGCCGGCGGGGCCGCGCATCCTGGATCTGGTGGCCGCGCAGCGCGGTCGGCGCCTCATCGTCTTCGACCCCAATGTGCGTCCCACGCTGATCCGCGATGCGCAGGCCTTCCGGCGCGACTGCCTGGCCTGGCTGGCCCTGGCCGACCTGGTCAAGCTCAGTGACGAGGATGCGGCCTTCATCGCGCCCGGTCAGCCGGTGCTGGAGGCTGCCGGGAGCTGGCTGTCGCGTGGGCCCAGGGCCGTGGTGCTAACGCAGGGGGCCGAGGGCGCCACCTTGCTGCGCGCAGGCCGCGCTCCGCTGTCGGTGCGCCCGCCTGCAGTGCCGCTGGCGGACACCATCGGCGCGGGCGACACCTTTGGCGCGGCACTGTCCGTGGCGTTGCTCGAGCGCGGCGTGGAGCAGGCGCAGCAGTTGAAGTCCCTGCCAGATGCCGCGTGGCGCGAGGTGCTGCGCTTTGCGGCCACGGCAGCCGCGCTCAACTGCACGCGCGCCGGCGCCCAGCCGCCCTGGCGTGCGGAGCTGGATGCCGCGCTTGCGGGCCTGGATGCTGCGCAGGCGCAGCAGCACCACAGGGCGTAGCGGCCGCCGGTGTTACCGTGCGCCCTGTGCCCGTCTCATCGTCCCTGATTGACCGACTGCCATGCCCAGCACACGCCGCCGCCCGCCGCGCCAGCGCCATCCCGAACTGGAGCGCGACTTTGTCCGCACGCCCGCCCTCGGCTATGAAGACGTGGAGGGCAGTGGCCTGGTGCGCTGCCTGGCGCATGGTTTCCCGAGTCCGCTGGTGCGCTGGCATTTCCATGACGAGTACGAGCTGCATCTCATCACCCACACCTCGGGCCGTGCCTTCGTGGGTGACTGGATAGGGCCGTTCGAGCCGGGCCACCTCGTGCTGTGCGGGCCGCGCCTGCCGCACAACTGGATATCGTTCGACGTGCCCGAGGCCGGCGCGCCCGAACGCGATCTCGTCATCCTGTTCAACCACGATCCCATTGCCCGTGCGGCCGAGCAGATCCCCGAGATGCGCGAGGTACTGCAGCTGCTGGACCGCGCGCGCCACGGCATCGAGTTCTTCGGCATGGCCGAGGCAGCGCGCGCGCACTGGGAGGGGGTCCGGGGTGCGCGCGGCATGCGCCGCTTCGCGGCCTTTTGTGATCTGCTGTCCGATCTTTCCGAATGCACGGACTACCGGCTGCTGTCGGCCGTGCAGATGCAGGGCGTGCAGGCCGAGGCCCAGGTGGACCAGATCAACGAGGTGGTCAACCGCATCATGGCGCGCGTGAACGAGCCGCTGAGCCTGGCGGACGTGGCGGCCGAACTGGGCATGAGCGAAAGCCGCTTCAGCCGTTTCTTTCGCCGTGCCACAGGCAACAGCTTCACCGACTTTGTCAGCCGCGTGCGCATCAACAGTGCCTGCCATCTGCTCATGCAGACCGATTGCTTCATCGCCGATATCTGTTTTCAGGTCGGCTTCAGCAATCTGGCCAACTTCAACCGGCGCTTCCTTGAAATCAAGGGGATGACGCCCTCGGAATTCCGCAGGCAGGCCGAAAGCCGCTTCGGCGCGGGCTGAGGCGGGCGAGGGACCTGGAATCCGGGAAAGAAGGGGTGTGGTATTGCGCGCCACATGGGTAGAGCCCTTATTGCCGCGCTGGCACAGATCGATATGCTGGGTTGCGAAAAACACATGTTCCGCATCGGATCCGTGGCCAGTTTGTGACCACGATCAAGGAATGTGTCTTCCTCTGCGCGCAGGGGCGAAAGCAGGGTTCCTGACGATATCAATCACAGGGGGCCCCATTGTAGAATCCGCCGAATTTTGCGCTTTCAACAACAGAACCACGCCCTCGATATGAAGTTGCTTGCCTCTTTGCTGACGGCTGCCATTCTTGCTGCAGCCCCCGCCTTTCCCGCTTTCTCCGCTGGCGAGGCACCTGCTGCCCCGGCTCAGCCGAAGGCGGCCAAGGCCGATCTGGCGAAGGGCGAGGCCAGCTACACCGCCGTCTGCGCGGCATGCCATGCGGCCGACGGCAATTCGACGGTGCCCATCCAGCCCAAGCTGGCCGGCCAGCATCCCGAGTACCTGGTCAAGCAGTTGCTGGAGTTCAAGGACGACAAGCGCAAGGACCCGGTGATGAAGGGCTTTGCCAGCATGCTCAGCGAGCCTGACATGAAGAACATCGCCGCCTGGCTGCATGCGCAAAAGCCCAAGGACGGCTTTGCCAAGGACAAGGACCTGGTGGCCATGGGCGAGCGCATCTACCGTGGTGGCATCCAGGAGCGCAACATCGCCGCCTGCGCAGGCTGCCACAGCCCCAACGGCGCCGGCATCCCGGCCCAGTACCCGCGTCTGGCCGGCCAGCACGCCGACTACACTACCACCCAGCTCACGGCCTTCCGTGACGGCAAGCGCGGCAATAGCATTCAGATGACGCAGGTTGCTGCCAAGCTTAACGATCGCGAAATCAAGGCCGTGGCAGACTACATCGCTGGCCTGCGTTGATGTGCTCCCGGAACCGATGCGGTTCCCAGGGTAATCACCGGGAACCTATTGCCCTATAGACGCCCCAAGCCAGGCGGGTCCATCGCATGAATGCAGATGGTCCCGCTTTTTTCATTCGGGTTTTGGTTTTTCGCTCTTCATGTCAGACAACTCTTCCGGTGCCGCTCTTGCCTCCCCCCGCCCGCAGGCCGCGCGCGCGATGCTGGAGCTGCTGGCATCGATGCGCTTTGCGATCTCGCTGCTGACGGTCATCTGCATTGCCTCGGTGATCGGCACCGTGCTCAAGCAGCATGAGCCGGTGGGCAACTACGTCAACCAGTTCGGACCGTTCTGGGCCCAGCTGTTTCTTGCGCTCAAGCTCAATGCGGTCTACAGCGCCTGGTGGTTCCTGCTGATCCTGGCCTTTCTGGTGATCAGCACCTCGCTGTGCGTGGCACGCCATGCGCCCAAGTACCTGGCCGATCTGCGCAGCTACAAGGAAAACGTTCGCGAACAAAGCCTCAAGGCCTTCGGCCACCGTGCGCAGAACGTGGTGCCCGGCAGCACCGAAGAGGCCGCCAGGCGCCTGGGCCAGCAGCTGGTGTCGGGCGGCTGGAAGGTGCGGCTGCAGCAGCGGGACACGGCGGCCGGTCCCGGCACGGGCTGGATGCTGGCGGCCAAGGCGGGCGCGGCCCACAAGCTGGGCTACATCGCCGCCCATGGCGCCATCGTGCTGATCTGCCTGGGGGGGCTGTTCGACGGTGACCTTATCGTGCGTGCGCAGATGTGGCTGGGAGGCAAAACACCTTATACCGGCGGTGGCCTGATCTCCGAGGTGTCCGAGCAGCACCGGTTGAGCGAACGCAACCCCACCTTCCGCGGCAACCTGCTGGTGACCGAGGGCGGCACGGCGGGCACGGCCATCCTGTCGCAGTCCGATGGCGTGCTGCTGCAGGAGCTGCCCTTTGCGGTGGAGCTCAAGAAGTTCATCGTCGAGTACTACTCCACGGGCATGCCCAAGCTGTTTGCCAGCGAGGTCGTCATCCACGACAAGGCCACGGGCGAGAAGCTGGAAAAGCGCATCGAGGTCAACCACCCGGCCAGCTACCGCGGCATCGAGATCTACCAGTCCAGCTTTGATGACGGCGGCTCGTCGGTGAAGCTGCATGCTGTGCCGCTGGAGGCCGGGACCAAGCCCTTCGATGTCGAAGGCGTGATTGGCGGCTCCAGCCAGTTCACGCGCAAGCTCGCCGACGGCAAGGACGAGGCGCTGACGCTGGAGTTTGCCGAGCTGCGCACCATCAACGTCGAGAACTTCGGCGGTGCGGGCGGCGCCAGTGGCAGCGCCACCGCCACCGATGTGCGCAAGGTGGACCTGAAGCAGGCCATCGACGAGCGCCTGGGCGCGGCCCACAAGACCGTGACCAAGAAGGAGCTGCGCAACATCGGCCCCAGCATCCGCTACAAGCTGCGCGATGCCGCGGGCCAGGCGCGCGAGTTCCAGAACTACATGCTGCCCGTGGACACGGGCGACGGCCAGCGCGTGTTCCTGCTGGGCGTGCGCGACAACCAGGCCGACGCCATGCGCTATCTGCGCATTCCCGCCGACCCCGAAAGCGAAATGGACACCTTCCTGCGCCTGCGCAGCGCGCTGCAGGATCCCAAACTGCGCGAGCAGGCGGCCCGGGCCTATGTGGCCAAGGCCATCGATTCCTCGCGCTCCGAGCTGAGCGGTGCGCTGGCGCAGTCGGCCACCAAGGCGCTGGAGCTGTTCGCGGGACAGACCGACAAGAAGGGTCCCGATGGCAAGCCGCTGGGCGGGCTGCAGGCCATCTCCGATTTCATGGAAAGCAATGTGCCCGCTGCCGAGCGTGAACGCGCGGGCGAGGTGCTGGTGCGCATTCTCAATGGCGTGCTGTTCGAGATGGCCCAGATCGTGCGGGCCCAGGCCGGCCAGGCACCGCTGGAGCCCAGCGAGCAGACGCAGTCCTTCATGACACAGGCCGTGTTCTCGCTCAGCGACGCGCAGTTCTACCCCGTGCCCATGGTCTTCATGCTGCAGGACTTCAAGCAGGTGCAGGCCAGCGTGTTCCAGGTGGCGCGTGCACCGGGCAAGAACGTGGTGTATCTGGGCTGCCTGTTCCTCATCATCGGCGTGTTCTGCATGCTGTACGTGCGCGACCGCCGCATCTGGATCTGGCTCACGCCCCGCGATGGCCAAAGCCATGCCGAAATGGCCTTGTCCACCAATCGCAAAACGCTCGATGGTGATAGAGAATTCGCCATGCTGGCCGGCAAGCTGATAGGCGCCGAGCCCATCCACAAGAAACCCCACGGAGGTTCCGCATGAACACCGCCACCACGACGACTTTGACGCTCAACGAGGGCTTCTTCGCCCGCCGCAACTGGTTCGACTGGGTGTTTGCGGCCCTCGTGGCGGCGGGGCTGCTCTATGCGCTGCAGCGCTATGGCGAGTACATGGATGTCTACGAGAAGTGCATCCTGGTCGGCACCATTCCCGCAGCCATCTGGCTGGGCTGGTTCTGGCGCTCGCTGCGGGCGCTGATGCTGGTGGTGGCCGGGCTGTCGCTGCTGGCCATTGCGCTGTACCAGGGGCCGGAGGGGGCGCAGCTGGCGCGCTCGGACACGGTGTTCGGCCTCAAGTACTTCCTGTCCAGCCAGTCGGCCATCCTCTGGATGAGCATGGTGTTCTTCATCAGCACCGTCTTCTACTGGATCGGCATGTTTGCGCGGGGCGAGGGCACGGCGCTGTCGCTGCTGGGCTCGCGCCTGGCCTGGCTGGCCGTGACGCTGGCGCTGGTGGGCACCATGGTGCGCTGGTACGAGAGCTATCTGATCGGCCCTGACGTGGGGCACATCCCGGTCAGCAACCTCTATGAAGTGTTCGTCATGTTCTGCTGGATGACGGCGCTGTTCTATCTGTACTACGAACAGCACTACGACACGCGTGCCCTGGGTGGCTTCGTGATGCTGGTGGTCAGCGCGGCCGTGGGCTTTTTGCTGTGGTACACGCTGGTGCGCGAGGCGCACGAGATCCAGCCCCTGGTGCCGGCGCTCAAGAGCTGGTGGATGAAGCTGCATGTGCCGGCCAACTTCATCGGCTACGGCACCTTCGCGCTGGCTGCCATGGTCTCCTTCGCCTACCTCATCAAGCAGCAGGCCACGGAGACGCGCTGGTACAAGCTCGCCCCGCTGTGGATGCTGGGCGTGGTGCTGTGCTTCGAGCCCATCGTTTTCCGCAAGGGTGCGACCGACAACGGCGGCAGCTACTGGATGGTGTACTTCGGCGTCTCGGCGCTGATCGTGGCCGGCATCCTGCTGGCGCGCAAGCGCATCGCCGAGCGGCTGCCCAGCTTCGAGCTGCTGGACGATGTGATGTACAAGTCCATCGCCGTGGGCTTTGCCTTCTTCACCATCGCCACCGTGCTGGGCGCGCTGTGGGCGGCCGAGGCCTGGGGCGGCTACTGGAGCTGGGACCCCAAGGAAACCTGGGCGCTGATCGTCTGGCTCAACTACGCGGCCTGGCTGCACATGCGCCTGGTCAAGGGTCTGCGCGGCACCGTGTCTGCCTGGTGGGCGCTGGGCGGGCTGGCCATCACCACCTTCGCCTTCCTGGGCGTGAACATGTTCCTGTCGGGACTGCACAGCTACGGCGAGCTGTGATCCGCTGCTGATTCGGACTGCCGCCGAACAAAGGGCTCTTTTTCATGGCAGTTGAGGCTGGGGCGTAGCATGGAACTTGCGCGGGCCTGCAATGCTCCCAATCGTCATGCCGCCCGGCACCCCTGCCGCAGCAGGCACTTTCGGAGATTCCCATGCTGATCCGCTCCCACGACAACGGCTTCCAACATCCGCAAGGCAGCGAAATCACGCCCCGGGCGAGCTACCTGCAGCGCCGGGCCTGGCTGCAGTACCTGGCCGCAGGTTCGGCCGGTGCCGCCTTGCCGGGCTGGGCGGCAGGCGTGCAGCGCCCCGGCAAGCTGGCGGCGCTGGCTTCCGTGCCTTCGCAGGTGCCGGGTGCGAACTCCATGGAGCGCGTCACCGCCTATGCCGATGCGTCGCAGTACAACAACTTCTACGAATTCGGCCTGGACAAGGACGATCCTGCCAAGAACGCCCACACGCTCAAGACGCGGCCGTGGACGGTGAAGATCGAAGGCCTGGTCCAGCAGCCGCAGACACTGGACCTGGATGCGCTGCTCAAGCTCGCACCGCTGGAAGAGCGCATCTACCGGCTGCGCTGCGTGGAAGGCTGGTCCATGGTGATTCCCTGGGTTGGCTATTCCCTGGCCGAGCTGCTGCGCAAGGTGCAGCCGCTGGGCAGTGCCAAGTACGTGGAATTCGTGACCCTGGCCGACAAGGCGCAGATGCCGGGCCTGCGCAGCGGCGTGCTGGACTGGCCTTACACCGAGGGGCTGCGCCTTGATGAAGCCATGCACCCGCTGACGCTGCTGGCCTTCGGCATGTATGGCGAAGTGCTGCCCAACCAGAATGGCGCGCCCGTGCGGCTGGTCGTGCCGTGGAAATACGGCTTCAAGAGCGCCAAGAGCATCGTTGCCATCCGCCTGACCGACAAGGAGCCGGGCACGGCCTGGAACAAGGCGGCGCGCAACGAGTACGGCTTTTATTCCAATGTGAATCCGGACGTGCCGCACCCGCGCTGGAGCCAGGCGACGGAGCGGCGCATTGGCGAGGATGGCCTGTTCGCCAAGAAGCGCAAGACGCTGCTGTTCAACGGCTACGAAGCCCAGGTCGGCCAGCTCTACACGGGCATGGATCTGAAGAAGTTCTATTGATGCGGTCCATGCAATGACGGTGTTACAGCGCCTTTTGCTGCACCGAGCGGCCAAGCCGCTGGTGTTTCTTGTGTGCCTGCTGCCGTTTGCGTGGCTGCTGGCCGGAGCCATCCTGAACACTCTTGGCGCCAATCCGGCCGAGGCCCTGCTGCGCTCCACGGGGGACTGGACGCTGCGCTTTCTTTGCGTGGTGCTGGCCGTGACACCGCTGCGCCAGGCGCTGGGGCTGACGGCGCTGGCGCGCTTTCGGCGCATGCTGGGCCTGTATGTGTTCTTCTACGCCGTGTTGCACCTGCTGTGCTATGCGTGGTTCGACATGGGGCTGGACTGGGGCGAGATCGTGCTCGACCTCCCCAAGCGCCCGTTCATCCTCGTGGGCTTTGCGGCCCTGCTCTTGCTGACCGCGCTTGCCGCCACATCGCCGCACCGTGTGCTCCGGGCCATGGGCGCAAAGCGCTGGCAATGGCTGCACCGCTGCATTTATGCGGTGGCGCCGCTGGCCCTGCTGCATTTCTTCTGGATGCGCGCGGGCAAGAACAACTTCGCCGAGGTCGGCGTATACGCCGCCATTCTTGCGCTGCTGCTGGGCTGGCGTGTGGCCCATGCACTGCGCCGCCGGCGCGCCAGAAGCTAGCCCGCGACGGCGCGCAGGGCAGGGCGCAGCTGGCGGGTGACGGGGTCGATGTCCGCCATGGGCAACTGGTAGTTGCGCTGGTCGAACAGATCAATGCCGCACTGCAGGCCTTCCAGCCAGTTGAACAGGTCGGCAATCGCCTTGGCGCCCATGATGGGCGCGCCGTGCTGGGGCACGATCATGTCGATGGGCAGCTGGCGCGCCATTTGCACCCACAGCCGCAGGATCTTGTTGGAGACCATGTAGCGGCGGTGAAAGCCTTCCATGCGCGCGATGTGCGGCACCAGATCGGTCACCGGCACCTGTGCCTCGATGCCGTTCATCAGGGACACGCCCAGGTCGCCCGTAAACAGGATGCGGCTGACGGGATCGTAGAAGTGGAAGTTGCCCTCGGCATGCAGGAAGTGGGCGGGCAGCAGGTGCAGCTCATGGCGGCCCAGCGGCAGCCGGCCGCCGGCGTCCGGCACGCCGATCACGCGGTTCTCGGTCTTGCCGACCTTGGTGAAGTGGGGCGCAAAGCGCTCCCAGATGCGCGAGATCACCAGCTGGGCCTTGGTGCTGGTCATCCAGCGATCCAGCGAGGCAATGATGTCGGGATCGGCGTGGGAGGCAATCAGATAGGAAAGCTTGTGCGGCGCGAAATGCCGAGACATGCCCATGAACAGCTCGTTGAACGCGAGATTGCCGCCCGGATCGATGATGGCGCCCGTGTCGTCATCGACGATGAGGAACTGGTTGGCCTGGATGGCCTGTCCATCTTCCTCGATGAGGTCGGTGAACATCAGGCAGGCGTGGTTTTTGTCTCGGTAAAGCTCTACGGGCATGGCGGGTTGTCGAGGGACAAGATGCGGTCACTCTAAGCGCCATGCCATGCAGCGGGGTTGACGTGCATCAAGCCGCAGTGCGGCTGCCGCGTCAGTCGGCCTGTGGCCTGCGGGAGTCCGAGGCGCCCGTGGGCGTGGAGCTTTCCTCGACGGCTGCATTGGAGGGGCCGGTCGGCAAGGTGGTGGGCGCCGGTGCGGGCGTTGCCCGCTCGGCCGGGCTGGAGATGCCCAGGGTCTGCGGCAGCGTGGCGCGGTGGCTGGCGGCTGGCGAGCTGGGCAGGAACAGAGGCCCCTTCTGCCCACAGGCCGCAAGGGACGCCGCACAGGCCCCAAGGGCAATGCACCTGACTAGAATTTGCGAGGCTTTCAACATAAGCGAATTGTAATGACCGACCAAGAATTTCTGGACCTTGCCGAACGACTGCTGCTGGCGGTGGAGCAAGACTGCGATCGCATCAACGATGAAACCGATGCCGACCTCGATGCCCAGCGCGTGGGAGGCATGGTGACCCTGGTCTTTGCCAACCGCAGCCAGATCGTGATCAACCAGCAAAAGCCGCTGCACGAGATCTGGCTGGCCGCCAAGGCCGGTGGCTTCCACTACCGCTACGACGCGTCGCAGGGCGCCTGGCTCGATACCAAGGGCGCGGGCGAGTTCTTCGCCAACCTGAGCCGCTACGCCACCGAGCAATCGGGCCTGGCGCTGCAGTTCTCGGCACGCTGAGACCCCGGCTTTCGGCTGGCTCCAAAAGAAAAGCCCGGCATGGCCGGGCTTTCTTGCGTGGTCGACCGCCTCAGTTGCGGAACAGGTCGAGGATGCGGTTGCGCTCCTCGGTGGCGGGCGGGGGCGTGGCGCCTGCGGCGCTGCCCGTGGATGCACTGTCCATGCCCAGGCTGCTGACGCCGCCGTTGCGCGCGTTTTCCTCGTAGTACCACTCGCCGCCCATGTTCACGACGCCGGGCGGCACGGGCATCTCGGCCACGGGAACGCCCTTGAGCGCGTGCTGCATGAAGCTGATCCAGATCGGCAGGCTCAGGCCGCCGCCGGTCTCGCGGCTGCCCAGGTTGCGCGGCGTGTCGTAGCCGATCCAGGATACGGCGGCCAGCGTGGGCTGGAAGCCTGCAAACCAGGCATCCACCGAATCGTTGGTCGTGCCGGTCTTGCCATACAGGTCGGGGCGCTTGAGCGTGGACTGCGCGCGCGCTGCCGTGCCCACGCGCGCCACGTCCTGCAGCAGGCTGTCCATGATGAAGGCGTTGCGCGCGTCGATGGCCTGGGGCAGTTCCTGCACCGGGGGCGGTGTGAATTCGGACAGGATGCGGCCCTTGTGATCGGTGACGCGGGAAATCAGCCAGGGATTGACGCGGTGGCCGCCGTTGGCGAACACGGAGTAGCCGGCCGCCAGCTGCAGCGGCGTGACGGCACCTGCGCCCAAAGCCATGGTCAGGTAGGCCGGGTGCTTGGCGGCATCAAAGCCGAAGCGCGTGACCCACTCCTGGCCCTGCTTGGGTCCCACGGCCTGCAGCAGCCGGATGGAGATCATGTTCTTGGACTTGTTCAGGCCCGTGCGCATGGTCATCGGCCCGTCGTAGCGGCTGTCGTAGTTCTTGGGCTCCCAGGGCTGCCCGCCCGTCACGCCCGCACTGAAGAACAGCGGCGCGTCATTGATCATGGTGGAGGGCGAGAAGCCCTTTTCCAGCGCCGCGGAGTAGATGAAGGGCTTGAAGGCCGAGCCGGGTTGGCGCCAGGCCTGGGTCACATGATTGAACTTGTTCTTCTGGAAGTCGAAGCCGCCGATCAGGGCGCGCAAGGCGCCCGTCTGGGGAACCAGGGCCACGAAGGCGCCTTCCACCTCGGGCAGCTGCGTGATTTCCCAGGTGTTCTTGGGCGTCTTGACCACCCGGATCACGGCGCCGGGACGGATCTTGATGTTGGGCGGTGCCTTGGGGTTCAGGCCCGATTCGGCAGGCTTGAGGCCTTCGCCCGTGATCTCGATCTGCTCGCCGTCGGCACGGGCCGCCAGGATCTTGCGCGGGTTGGCATCCAGCACCACGGCGGCGAGCACGTCTCCGTTGTCGGGGTGGTTGGCCAGGGTGTCGTCGATGGCGTCTTCACGGTCCTCGGCGTCGGCGGGCAGGGCCACGAACTTCTCGGGGCCGCGGTACTTCTGGCGGCGCTCGTAGTCCATGATGCCGCGGCGCAGCGCGGCGTAGGCGGCTTCCTGTTCGCCGGCATTGATGGTGGTATAGACGTTCAGGCCGCGCGTGTAGGCCTCGTTGCCGTACTGGGCAAAGATCAGCTGGCGCGCCATTTCGGCCACGTACTCGGCATGCACCCGGGTGTTGAAGGAGCCTGTGCGGATCTTCAGCGGCTCGGCCTTGGCTTCAGTGGCCTGGGCCGCCGTGATGAAGCCGTTTTCCTCCATGCGCTCGATGATGTAGAGCTGGCGCGAGCGGGCGCGCTTGGGGTTGCTGATCGGGTTGTAGGCCGAGGGCGCCTTGGGCAGGCCGGCCAGCATGGCCGCTTCGGCGACGGTGATGTCCTTCAGTGGCTTGCCGAAATAGGCTTCACAGGCGGCGGCAAAGCCATAGGCCCGATTTCCCAGATAAATCTGGTTCATGTAGATCTCGAGAATCTGGTTTTTGCTCAGCAGATGCTCTAGCTTGAAAGTCAGTAAGACTTCGTAAATTTTGCGTGTAAAAGTTTTCTCGGAAGACAGATAGACATTGCGTGCCACCTGCATGGTGATGGTCGATGCGCCCTGGCTTTTCACCCGGCCCAGATTGGCCAGCGCGGCGCGGGCCATGCCCTTGTAGTCGACGCCACCGTGCTCGAAAAAGCGGGTGTCTTCAATGGCCAGCACCGCGTCGGTCATCACTTTGGGGATGTCCTGGATGGGCGTCAGCGTGCGCCGCTCCTCGCCGAACTCGCCCAGCAGGGCGCCTTCGCTGGAGTACACGCGCAGCGGCAGCTTGGGCCGGTAGTCGGCCAGCTCGGACACGTCGGGCAGGTTGGGGTAGGCCATGGCCAGGGCCACGGCCACGGTCAGCATCAGGGCCAGCGCGCCGGCGACGGCGATGCCCGCCAGCCATAGCAAGGCCTTGGGAAACCAATGCATGGGCTTGGACGGAGCGGAGCGAGGCTTTCCAGCCTGGGGTTCTCGGGAGTCTGAGGACGGCATGTCGCAGGGAGTGCTGAGGAGTGCCGCATTATAAAAATGCGTTCCCCAGGGGGTCGGTAGGAGGCGGCTGCACACGGTTGCCAGCATGGCCGCAAGCCTCGCATCCTAAGCCAGGCGTACAGGCCGACATGCAAGCAGGGGTGCATTCCTGTCGCATTTGATGGCCCGCAACAATGTCTGTTTTTGGCCACTACCGTCAACCGTGCTCCGGCAGGCATGGTGAGTTGCGCGCAGTCTTGCTGATAGCATTCAACCTATATGTGAAGGTTTGTTGCGTTCTTTACATACACAAGAAGAGGGAGGGCAAGTTGATTGCTATGGGATCCTTATTCAGTCGCCAGCCCGCACCTTTGCTAGGCATCGACATCAGTTCTTCGAGCGCCAAGCTCGTTGAGCTGTCTCGTGCCAGGTCGGGCGAACTGTTGCTGGAGCGCTGTGCCATCGAGCCGCTGGAGCGGGGATGGATCACGGATGGCAACATCGAAAAGTTCGACGAAGTGGCAGAGGCTGTACGGCGGCTGGTCAAAAAAAGCGGCACGCGGACCAAGAACGTGGCCATGGCATTGCCGGCTTCGGCCGTGATCACCAAGAAGATTTCGCTGCCCGACGGCATGAGCGAGCAGGAACTGGAGGTCCAGGTCGAATCCGAGGCCAATCAGTACATTCCTTTTTCGCTCGACGAAGTGAGTCTGGACTTCTGTGTCATAGGCCCGTCATTGAATTCGCCTGGCGACGTGGATGTGCTCATTGCCGCCTCCCGCCGCGAGAAGGTGCAGGACCGCCAGGGCCTGGCCGAGGCGGCCGGCCTCAAGCCGATGGTCATCGACATCGAGCCCCATGCCTCCCGCATGGCCGCCGGACGGTTGATCGAGCGCCTGCCCAATCAGGGCAACAACGCTTTGGTGGCGCTGTTCGAGGTAGGCGCCATGACGACCAGCATGCAGATCCTGCGTGACGACGAGGTGCTGTACGACCGTGACCAGGCCTTTGGCGGCGCCCAGCTGACGCAGCTGATCGCGCGCCAATATGGTTTCTCCCTCGAAGAGGCCGAGTCCAAGAAGCGCAACGGCGAACTGCCGGAGGACTACGCTTCCGCCGTGCTCAAGCCCTTCGTGCAGAGCATGACGCAGGAAGTGTCGCGCGCACTGCAGTTCTTTTTCACCAGCACGCCCCACAACCGCATAGACCACATCCTGCTGGCTGGCGGCTCGGCACCGCTTTCCGGCCTGTCCGAGGCCATCACGCAGCAGACCGGATTCGCCTGCAGCCTTGCCAATCCCTTCGATGGCATGGAAGTCGGCAGCGGCGTGCGCCTCAAGCGCATGTCGCGCGAGGCCCCCGCCTACCTGACCGCCTGCGGTCTGGCCATGCGGAGGTTTGTGTCGTGATCCTGATCAATCTGCTTCCTCACAGAGAAGCCACACGCAAGCGACGCAAGGAAGCATTCCAAGCCACGATGGTCCTTTCGGCCCTGATAGGGCTTTTGATCATTGGTGCTGTCTACTGGTGGTACCAGATGATGATCGAAGCCCAGCAGGCGAAGAACGGCATGCTGCGCGCCGAGATCACGGTGCTGGAGTCCCAGATCAAGGAAATCGCCGGGCTGGAGGATGAAATCACGGCCCTGCGCGCCCGGCAAAAGGCCGTGGAAGACCTGCAGTCCGATCGCAATCTGCCGGTGCACATGCTCAATGAGCTGGTGGCCCAACTGCCCGATGGCGTCTACATCACCAGCATCAAGCAGGAAGGTCTGGCCGTGACCATGCAGGGCACGGCGCAGTCCAATGAGCGTGTGTCCGAAATGCTGCGCAATCTGTCCGAGGGAACGCCCTGGATCTCCAAGCCGGAACTGGTGGAGATCGTGGCCAAGACGGTCAACGTTACGCCCAAGGACCAGCGCCGTGCTGCAGCGTTCAATCTGCGCTTCCAGCTCACGCGCGCCAGCGTTGCGGAGAAAGGCCTTCCGACGGCAGCCAACCCAGGAAAGTCCCAGTGATGGCCAAGAAGAAAAAGAACGACATCGACTTCTCCGCATTGCAGGAGAACATCCAGCGCCAATTCCGTGGTCTTGATCCCAATGATCCTTCGCGGTGGCCCTTTTTGCCGCGTTTTCTTTTGTGCGTTGCCATTGCGTTGGGCGTCGCCGCCTTGCTCTGGTACGTACTGATCAAGGACTATGAGGACACGCTGGAGCAGGAGCGCAACACCGAAGTCACGCTGCGCCAGGACTTCAGCCAGAAGCTGTCCAAGGCGGTCAGCCTGGATGGCCTGAAGAAGCAGCGTGAACAGGTCCAGCAATATGTGACACAGCTGGAAAAGCAGTTGCCCAGTAAGGCGGAAATGGCTGCGCTGCTCTCGGACATCAACCAGGCCGGACTGGGGCGCAGCCTTCAGTTTGAAACGTTCCGCCCCGGGGCGATGGTGGTCAAGGAGTACTACGCCGAGCTGCCCATTGCTTTGAAGGTCACAGGACGCTTTCATGACATCGGTTCATTCGCTTCCGACGTGGCCTACCTGTCTCGCATCGTGACCTTGAACAACTTGTCGATTGTCCCTGTGGGCAAGGAGGGCAGCGAGGTCCTGAGCATGGAGGCGACGGCGCGAACCTTCCGCTACCTGGATGCCGAGGAAGTGCAGGCGCAACGTGCGGCCGCCGGGAAGGGCAAGAAATGAGGCAAATGCGTTTTCGCGGCTGGCTTGTGCTGGCCGCCTGTCTGTCGCTGGTGGCGTGCACTTCATCCGAGCATGAGGAATTGCAGACCTGGATGGCGCAGGAGCGTGCCAATGCAAAGCCTCGCGTCAAACCATTGGAAGAGCCGAAGTTATTCACGCCTCAGGCCTACCTGGGTTCGGAGGGGATGGATCCCTTCAACCCTCTGAAGCTGATGCAGGTGTTGCGCAGAGAGTCCGTGCAGTCCAACGCGAATACCAGCTTGATGGCTGCAGAGCTCAACCGCCGCAAGGAGCCGCTGGAAGCAGAGCCCCTGGATGCAATGACCATGGTGGGCAGCCTGGACAAGAAGGGTGTGCCCACGGCCTTGATCAGAGTCGGAACATTGCTGTATCAGGTCCGTGCAGGAAATTACCTGGGCCAGAACTACGGAAAGATCACCCGGATCACGGAGACTTCCATCCAGTTGCGCGAAATCGTCCAGGATGGCAGCGGCGACTGGATAGAAAGAAATAGCACACTGGAGTTGCAGGAGGGAAGGAAATGATGGGCACACATCGCAGCATGTCTCACAAAGCTCGCTGGGGAATCGCCTTGGGCGGTTGGTTGCTGGGCTCCTTTGCATGGGCGCAGTCCGCGATAGAGTCGGTCTCCGGTTCCATCCAGGGGGGCACCGAGGTGGTGCGCATCGAGCTTTCCGAAGCGCTGGCTGCGGACCCGACCGGATTTGCGATCCAGTCGCCTGCGAGGATCGCACTGGATTTTCCTGGCGCAACCAATGCGACGGGCAAATCGATGGTCGAGCTCAACCAGGGCAACCTGCGTTCCATCAATATCGTGGAAGCCTCTGGCCGTTCCCGGCTGGTGCTGAATTTGAAATCGGCGACTTCCTACCGCACTGAACGCCAAGGCAAGGCGTTGCTGATCCTGCTGGATCCTGTGGCCGCGTCTGCTGCGGCGAAGCCTTCTGCGCAGCAGGGTGTGTTTGAAGCCAAGACAGCCGTCGGTAGCGATGTCCAACCCATTAGGGATGTTGATTTCCGTCGTGGCAGCGATGGCTCGGGCCGCATCGTCGTGGGATTGAGCAATAGCCAGGTCGGCGTGGATCTGCGCCGCGAAGGCAAGGAACTGGTCGTCGATTTTCTGCGTTCTTCCTTGCCTGAAGGCTTGCGCCGCAAGCTGGATGTTGCGGATTTCGGAACACCGGTGCAGACAATCTCCTCGGTGCAGCAGGGGGAATCCGTGCGCATGCGTATCGCTCCCGTCGGCGACTGGGAGCACAGCGCCTACCAAAGCGACAGCCAGTTTGTGATCGAGGTCCGCCAGAAAAAGGTGGATGTGAGCAAGCTCACGCAGGGCCCCGGCTACAGCGGTGAAAAGCTGTCCCTGAATTTCCAGAACATCGAAGTGCGCTCCCTGCTGCAGGTGATTGCCGACTTCACGAACTTCAACATCGTGACCTCGGATACGGTTTCCGGGGCGTTGACCCTGCGTCTGAAGGATGTTCCCTGGGACCAGGCGCTGCAGATCATCATGGATGCCAAGGGCCTGGGCATGCGCAAGTCGGGCTCGGTGCTCTGGATTGCGCCCAAGGATGAAATCGATGCGCGCACCAAGCGTGACTATGAAGCCGCCATGGAAATCCAGAAACTGGAGCCGCTGCGGACCCAGGGCTTTCAGCTGAACTATGCGAAGGCGGCCGATATCCTGTTGCAAATCACGACGAACACCAGCTCTGCCGGGGTTGGCGGAACTGCGACGAGATTTCTGTCCGAGCGCGGGTCCGCAATCTCCGAGCCTCGAACCAACCAACTCTTTGTGACGGACACTCCCGCCAAGCTTGAGGCGATGAAGGCATTGCTGGCCACGCTGGATGTGCCGGTGCGGCAAGTGCTCATTGAAGCGCGTATTGTGGAAGCCCGTGACACGTTCGGTCGTGCGCTGGGGGTACGCCTCGGCGGTGGGGACTTGCGTGCCCAGCGTGGGGGTGATGGCGGCTACAGCATCGGCGGTGACAATCGTGTTGTCTTCGGTACGGGGTTCGATAATGCAAATGCTTCTGCGGGTGCTGGAGGCACGGTCAACACTTCGGGTAGCTTTGTGAATCTTCCTGCATCCTTGTCAGGAGTTACAGGATCTGGCACGTTTGCCATGTCCATCTTCAACGCTGCAGCCAATCGCTTCCTTACGCTGGAACTCTCGGCGATGGAAGCCGACGGACAAGGCAAGATCATTTCAAGCCCTCGTCTCATGACCGCCGACCAGACCAAGGCGCTGATCGAGCAGGGTACTGAATACCCATATTCAGTCACCGCACCCAACGGAGCGACCACCATAGCCTTCAAAAAGGCGGTGTTGAAGCTGGAAGTCACGCCGCAAATAACTCCTGAAGGCGATATCATCCTGGATCTGGATATCAACAAGGATTCTCGCGGTGAAACAACGACCCAGGGGGTTGCCATTGACACAAAGCATATCAAGACGCAGATCTTGGTGCAAAACGGTGGCACCGTGGTAATTGGCGGTATTTTTGAGTTGGAAGAAACGAACCAGGAAAACAAGATTCCATTGTTGGGTGATGTGCCCGTGCTGGGAAATCTTTTCAAGAGCCGATCCAAGACTTCTTCCAAGAGAGAAATGCTGGTATTCATTACGCCAAAAATGATTTCTGATAGCGCTGCAAAACGCTGAGTGAAAATTTAGGGAGATATCTGATGAAAAAACTGTGGTTGACCACTTTGACGGCCTTTGCTCTGGTCGCATGTGGAGGTGGGGGTGGGAATCCAGGGGCACCTGGAGGAGGTACGGGAGGCGGAGCGACACCGGATGTGGCCAGTGTCGAGTTCCTTCTTGACAAGACTGTTGTCGCCAATTCGGGAAGTGACTCCGCCACCTTGACGGTCACAGCACTGTCTGCAAGCAGGAATCCTGTAGCCAATGCACCTGTCTCTGTTGTGCTGGATTCAGGTGTTTTTACACCCAACGCCAACGTGACGGATGCCTCGGGTCGTGTTACTGGAAAGATAGAGATCGGTGGTGATCGTTCCAATCGGGATATCCGCTTCAACCTGAAGGCTGGTAATCAGTCGGGGACAGGTGTTGTGGCAGTCACCGGCAGCCAGATCGCCTTGACTGTGGTTCCCTCTGCTCCTTCTCCGGGACAACCAGTGGAGGTCACGGCAAAAATCTCGGATGCGAATGGCGCAGGAATTTCTGGCATTCCTGTTGTGCTTTCTGGATCGGTTCTCAGTGCTGCGGTGACGGCCCAGACGGACACGTCCGGTGTGGCCAAGTTTGCGGCGTTCAGTGCGCCCAGCACTGCCCAGGTCTACTCCCTGCAGGCCAAGGCCTCGGGAGTGGTCTCGAACGAGCAGATCACTGTGGCGGGCGGCGCTGCCCAGATTCCCGATGCTGTGGGTGTTGTCAGCGCAGCAAGCCTCTCCATCGTGCCGAATACCGTCAAGCCCAATCTGGATGGCGGACGTACAAATATGGCGCAATTGAGGGCACTGTTCCTGGACAAGGACAACCGCGCCATTCCCAATATGCGCGTCCGCTTCGAGATCGTTCCGCCCGGGCTGGGTTCCGGAGAAGCCATCTCCACGGGCAGCCAGTCCGTGATTTCCAATGCCAGCGGTGTTGCCTTGGCGCAATATATTCCAGGCTTGCGCATCAGCCCGACCAATGGGGTCAGCATCCGCATGTGCTACGGCAATTCTGATGCCGCCGTATCCAATGGAAAGTGCCCCGCGTCGCGCGTCAGCACTCTGACGGTTGCCAGCGAGCCTGTTTCCATCACTATTGGCGACAACAATGAGCTGGAAAAGGGCGCCAACAACCTGACCTATATCAAGAAATTCGACGTGGCTGTTGCCAATGCTGCCGGCGAGGCGGTTGCGGATGCGGATGTTTCGGTCAGCGTGGATATCCTGCGATATGGATTTGGCAGCTATGACAATGTGAAGAATGCACATGTCGATGGATCCGGTTTTTGCCTGAATGAGGATATCAACCGCAACGGCAATCTGGACAGCGGTGAAGACGCCAATGGCGATGGCCGCTTGACGCCGCCCAAGGCAGACATCGTGGTTTCCTATTTCAATGGCCGCAAAACGGGAGCCAATGGCCGCGTGATCGTGCAGACGGAATATCCGCAGAACGTAGCCACCTGGCTGATCTACAAGCTGACGGTGAGCTCCAATGCGGCTGGTTCCGAAGGTCGTGCCGAGCGCATCTTTGTGACCTCGTTCGTCGAGGGCGACCAGAAGAACGGCTCCTTCCTGACCTCGCCTTACGGAGTGACATCCGTCTGCCTGCCCGAGTGAACAAGTCGGTGAATCCCGATCAAGGTCCTGCCTCGCTCCGTGCGCCGGTGGTGGCCCTGATCGGCCTGCCCGGCTCCGGCAAATCGACCATAGGGCGCCAGCTGGCGCGCCTGTGGTCGATGCGTTTTGTGGATTCGGACCATGTGATCGAGCAGCGCCTGGGCTGCAGCATCCGGGAGTTTTTCGAGCGTGAGGGCGAGCAGGCTTTTCGCGACATGGAGTCGCAGGTCATTGATGAGCTGTCGGCCTCCACATCCAGCCTGCTGTTGTCCACGGGCGGCGGCGTGGTGCTGCGCGAGAAAAATCGCCGCCATCTGCATGAGCGCACCCAGGTCTTCTACCTGGAATGCACGCCAGAGGACATCGCCGCGCGGCTGCGCAACGATGTGACGCGGCCCTTGCTGCAGGTGGAGGATCCGGCGTTGCGCCTGCGTGAGTTGCTGTTGCAGCGCGAGCCTCTGTATCTGGAGACGGCGCACTTCGTGATCCAGACATCCGGCCTGTCTGTGGCGCAGGCCGCCCAGCGCATACGCATGCAGGCGGAACTGGCCTGAACGCTGCCTGCTGGAACACCAAAGGCCTCGGCACTTGCCGGGGCCTTTTTCTTTAAGATCGGCATTTGCCGGGCGCGCTGCCGTGTCGCGGAAACCTTTTCATTCTTTCTCCCCTGGAGCGACATCATCTTGCCCCACGCCTCCTCCTCGCCTGCTGCCCAGGTCGTGACCATTGACCTGGGTGAGCGCTCCTATCCGATTGCCATCGGCACCGGCCTGCTGGACCAGGCAGCCACCTATGCCGCGCTGCCTTCTGCGGTACAGGCCGTCATCGTCAGCAACGATGTGGTCGCACCGCTCTATGAGCCAGCACTGCGCCGCGTGCTGGAGCAGCGCTACCGCAGCGTGCGGACCGTGGTGCTGCCCGATGGCGAAGCCCACAAGGACTGGCAGACGCTGAATCTGATCTTCGATGACCTGCTGTCCGGTGGTTGCGACCGCAAGACCGTGCTGTTCGCGCTGGGCGGCGGCGTCATTGGCGACATGGCGGGCTTTGCTGCCGCCAGCTACATGCGCGGCGTGCCCTTCGTGCAAGTGCCCACCACGCTGTTGTCGCAGGTGGACTCGTCGGTGGGTGGCAAGACCGCCATCAACCATCCGCTGGGCAAGAACATGATCGGCGCCTTCTACCAGCCGCAGCTGGTGGTTTGCGATCTGGCTTCGCTGGACACGCTGCCCGTGCGCGAGCTGAGCGCCGGCTTGGCCGAGGTCATCAAGTACGGGCCGATCGCCGACATGGACTTCCTGGCCTGGCTGGAAGAGAACATGGATGCCTTGCTTGCCCGCGACCGCACTGCACTGGCGCACGCGATCAAGCGCAGCGTGGAGATCAAGGCCTGGGTGGTGGGGCAGGACGAGAAAGAGGCCGGATTGCGCGCCATTCTCAATTTCGGCCACACCTTCGGGCATGCGATCGAAGCCGGCATGGGCTACGGCAACTGGCTGCACGGCGAAGGCGTGGGCGCCGGCATGGTCATGGCGGCCGAGCTGTCGCAGCGCCTTGGCCTGGTGGATGCCGCCTTTGTGCAAAGGCTGCGCGTGCTGATCGAACGTGCGGGCCTGCCGGTGCGCGGCGCCGTGCTGGATGCGCGTGACAACGCTGGCCGCTATCTGGAACTGATGCGCGTGGACAAGAAGTCCGAGGCGGGCGAGATCCGCTTCGTTCTCATTGACGGGCCGGGAAAGGCCGTCATGCGCTCGGCGCCCGATGCCTTGGTGCGCGAAGTCATAGACGCCTGCTGCGCCTGACGCGCGGCGCTGGGGGCAAGCCGGAACTGCTAGAGTGCCCTTGTCAGCATGATGAGGCGATCGAATGCAGAAACAGGCCCTGGCCCCCTATGCCTGCAACCCGGCGTTCAGCCGGGGGCGGCGTTTCCCGGAGGCGCCTGCGCCCACGCGCAGCGACTTCCAGCGCGACCGGGACCGCATCGTCCATTCCTCGGCCTTCCGGCGCCTGGTCTACAAGACTCAGGTCTTCGTCAACCATGAGGGCGACCTGTTCCGTACCCGCCTGACGCACTCGCTGGAAGTGGCCCAGCTGGGCCGCTCGGTCGCCCGGTCCCTGCAGCTCGACGAGGATCTGGTCGAAGCCATCTGCCTGGCCCACGACCTGGGCCACACCCCCTTCGGCCATGCGGGCCAGGACGCGCTCAATGCCTGCATGAAGCCGCATGGCGGCTTCGAGCACAACCTGCAAAGCCTGCGCGTGGTGGACCGGCTGGAAGAGCGCTATCCAGCCTTTGACGGCCTGAACCTGAGCTTCGAGACGCGCGAGGGCGTTCTCAAGCATTGCTCGCGCACCAATGCCGAGCACCTGGAGGCGCGCGAGCCCGGCGGGGTGGCGCAGCGTTTTCTGCTGGGCCGGCAGCCTTCGCTGGAGGCCCAGCTGTGCAACCTGGCCGATGCCATTGCCTACAACGCCCATGACGTGGACGATGGCGTGCGCTCCGGCCTGATCACCATGCCCCAGCTGTGCGAGGCTGTTCCCCTGTTCGCGCGCTATCACGACGCAACACTGGCCGAGCATCCTCAACTGGGCATGCCCCTGGCCGAGCGGCGCCTGCTGTACGAAAGCATCCGCCGCATGCTCAGCGATCAGGTCTATGACGTGATCGCCGCCACGCAGCAGCGCATTGCGCAGGCGCGGCCCTGTTCGGTGGACGAGGTGCGCGCCCAGCCAGGTCCTCTGGTGGGCTTCAGCGATACCATGAGGCAGCAGTCGCAGCAGCTCAAGCAGTTCCTGTTCCGCAATCTCTACCGCCATGAGCAGGTGGTGAGGACCATGGAAGGCGCGCAGCAGGTGGTGGCCGAGCTGTTTGCGGCCTACATGGTCGAGCCCGATCGCATGAAGCCGCGCTTCGTGCAGCGGGCCATGCTGGCCGAGGACGTATCGGCGCGTGCGCGGGTGGTGGCCGACTTCATCGCCGGGATGACGGACCGCTACGCGGCCCGTGAGCATGAGCTGCTGACGGGCCTGCGCCTGCTGGGCTGAGAAATCCGAGCAACGGCGTCGCCGGGGCGGCGCGGCTAGAATGCGGACCCTGCGTGACAGGGCAGGGAAGGGTTCCTGGACGGTTTCGCAATGTCTGGGGGCGCAGTGCCCCCGTTCGCATTTTTGAAGGGCACAGCCATGACCGATACCAACCACGAGATTCGCGCGGCCGAGTTTCCGCCTGTCACCGTGATCGAGGATACGGTGCACTGGCTCGAAAAGGCCGTGATCGGCCTGAACTTGTGCCCCTTCGCCAAGGGCGTGCACATCAAGGGCCAGATCCACTACACGGTCAGCCAGGCCACCGACGCCGAGGGCGTGGCGGCAGACCTGCACCGCGAGCTGGAAGCCCTGGCCGAGGCCTCCCCGGACAAGCGCGACACCACGCTGCTGATCCTGCCGCACGCATTGCAGGACTTCCTGGACTTCAACGACTTTCTCGAAGTGGCCGACGCCATGGTCGAGGAGCTGGACCTGGGCGGCATACTGCAGGTGGCCTCGTTCCACCCTCAGTTCCAGTTCGAGGGCACCGAAGCCGACGACGTCACCAACTGCACCAACCGCTCTCCCTATCCCACGCTGCACCTGCTGCGCGAGGACAGCATAGACAAGGCGGTCGAGGTGTTCCCCGAAGCCGAATCCATCTACGAGCGCAACATGGAGACGCTGGAGAAGATCGGCATCGAAGGCTGGCTGGACCTGGGTGTGGGCGCGCGCTGCCCTATGGCGCACGCAGCCAAGCCGGGCGCTGCCGAATGAAGGCGCGCCAGGGCAAGCCTGCCGCAAAGCCCGAGCAGGATGTGACCACGCAGCTGGGCCTCAAGCCCGGCCAGTCCATTGAACTGCTCAAGGCACTGCACATCCTCACGCGCGAAGGCAAGATCAACCAGGATTCGCGCCGCAAGCTCAAGCAGGTCTACCACCTCTACCAGTTCATCGCGCCCATCCTCGAAGAACTGTCGGCCGACGGCCATGCGGTCACCCTGGCCGACCACGGCGCCGGCAAGTCCTACCTGGGATTCATCCTCTACGACCTGTATTTCAAGCCGCTGGGGCGCGGCCATATCTACGGCATAGAAACGCGCGCGCCGCTGGTGGAGGCTTCGCAGAAGCTGGCTGCCGAGCTGGGCTTCGAGCGCATGGGCTTTCTGAACATGTCGGTGGCCGAGTCCACGCATGCCGACTTCATGCCTGCGCAATTCGACGTGGTCACGGCCCTGCACGCCTGCGACACCGCCACCGACGACGCCATCGCCTTCGGCCTGGAGAAGAAGGCCAAGGCCATGGTGCTGGTGCCCTGCTGCCAGGCCGAGGTCGCAGCCTGCCTGCGCCAGACCAAGGCGCTGAGCCTGACGCGCACGCCGCTGGCCGAACTGTGGCGCCATCCCATACACACCCGCGAAATGGGCAGCCAGCTCACCAACGTGCTGCGCTGCCTGTACCTGGAGGCCTGCGGCTACCAGGTCACCGTGACAGAGCTGGTGGGCTGGGAGCACAGCATGAAAAACGAACTGATCATTGCGCGCTACACGGGGCAGAAAAAGCGCAGTGCGGTCGAGCGCATGCGCGCCATCCTGGCGGAGTTCGGCCTGCAGGATGCGATGGCACAGCGCTATCCGCTGCTGCAGGCAGCCTGAGCCGGCTGCCGCTGCAGTCTCAGGCCCCCGCCATGGCGCGGTACCAGGCGATGCCATCGGCATCGATGCTGCGCTTCACCTGCCCCGCATGCATCAAATGATTCAGGCAGGCCAGGCTTTCGCCCGTGGCCATGCCCAGCAGGGCGGGGCTGGATTCGCTGATCGGGCGTGAGAAGAGGGCGCCGAAGACATCGACGGCGCGACGCGGCTCGGCCAGGGCGGCCAGCAGCCGGTCGCTGGCACGCTCCTGGCCTGCCACCAGCGAATCGATGCGCGCATGCAGGCCGCGAAAGCAATCGCCGTGCGCGGGCAGGACGAGCACATCGTCGGGCACTTCGCGCCTGACCTTTTCCAGAGACTCCATCCAGTCGGCCATGGGGTTGGCGTCGGGTTCCATGGGGTGGACCGAGACGTTGGACGAGATGCGCGGCAGCACCTGGTCGCCCGAGATCAGCAGCTTGAGATCGGGGCAGTACAGGCTGGCGTGCTCGGGCGAGTGGCCGCTGCCGACCACCACGCGCCACAGGTGTTTTCCTATGCGCAGTTCCTCTCCATCGTGCAGGCGGCGGTAGCTGTCGGGCAGGGCATGGATGTGCTTGCCGAAGTTGCCGAAGCGGGCGCGGTAGGACTCCAGTGCGCTGTCGCTCCAGCCTGCGCGGCGGTAGAAGGCGATGGCGTCGGGCGGGGCCTCGCGGCTGCAGTCCGAGACCACGACGCGGCAGTTGAGGTACTCCAGGCGCGTCATGTACAGGGGCACATGGAACTTGCGCGTCAGCCATCCGGCCAGGCCCACATGGTCGGGGTGCATGTGGGTGACGAAGACGCGCGTCAGCGAGCGGCCATCGGTGGATTGGGAGAACAGCGCGCGCCAGGTGGCCACGCCTTCGTCGGTGCGCGCACCCGTATCGACGATGGCCCAACCCTGGCCGTCATCGATGGCCCAGAGATTGATGTGGTCCAGCGCATAGGGCAGGGGCATGCGCAGCCAGAGCACGCCGGGCGCCACCTCCAGCGTCTGCCCGCGCTGCGGCGGCGCCTCGAACGGGTAGTCGAGCACCGGCCTGGGCGGCGCTTCCGGGGCCTGCGAGGCGATCGGGTCTTGGGCTGTCTGGTTCATGGGGTTCCTTGTTCCGTCGCTGGGTTGGCCGCAATGCTATCCGGCCCTCAGCGCCTTGCCTGCAACGATACGCCTGCCGGCCTGGGCTGACTGTCACTGGCTCGTCACGGGCTGTTCCTACAGTGCACAAATCAATCAACAGGGGGAGGGCGCGGCCTTGCCGCGGGGTCCCCTGCCTACAGAGGGATATCCGCATGAAACTGAAGATGTTGTGCAGCGCGCTGGCCGGTGCGTCGCTGCTGTTGAGCGCCTGTGGCGGCAGCGATGGATCGTCCGCTGCCACCCCGACCAAGAACGTGCTGTTCTTCCTGGGTGACGGCATGGGCATCACCACCATGACCGCCGCGCGCATCTACAGCGTGGGCGAAGACGGTGAGCTGACCATGGACAAGCTGCCCGAGACGGCCTTCGTCCACACCTTCTCTAACGACGCCCAGGTGACGGACAGCGCGCCCTCGATGGCCGCCTACATGACCGGCGTGAAGATGAACAACGAAGTCATCTCCATGACGCCCGACACCAAGGCCACGGATGCCAGCGGCAAGGCCTATCACACCAACTACGACAGCACCTGCCCCAGCGGCAACGGCCAGGCCGTTCCCACGCTGCTCGAGCAGATGAAGTCCGCCGGCTACGGCACGGGCGTGGTCTCCACCGCGCGCATCACGCATGCCACGCCGGCAACCACCTATTCGCACGTCTGCCACCGCGATGCGGAAAACACCATTGCCGCGGCCCTGGTGCCCGGCGGCTCCGGCTACAACAGCAAGCTCGGCGACGGCGTGGACGTGATCCTGGGTGGTGGCTCGTACTACTTCACGCCCAAGGCCGACGGCGGCCGCCGCAACGACAGCCGCAACCTGATCGCCGAGTTCAAGACGCAAAAATACAGCTACGCCGCCAACAAGAGCGAGTTCGACAAGCTGCCCGTGGACGGCAGCAAGATCGCCGGCCTGTTCACCAAGGACCACATGGCCTATGACCTGGACCGCGATGCGACCAAGGAACCGAGCCTGGCCGAGATGACGGGCAAGGCCATCGACGCGCTGTCGGCCAAGAAGAAGGGCTTCTTCCTGATGGTGGAAGGCGGCCGCATCGACCATGCGCTGCACGCTACCAACGCGCGCCGTGCGCTGCAGGATACCGTGGCCTTCGACAACGCCATCCAGACCGCGCTGGACAAGATGGCCAAGATCGATCCGGGCCTGAAGAACACGCTGATCGTCGTCACAGCCGACCATGACCACACGCTGCACCTGAACGGCTATGCCGCGCGCACCGGCAAGACCGAGGCCGGCAAGCCCGGCGTGCTGGGCCTGGTCAAGAACTACGTGGACGGCAAGGCCTCCACCGATGTGGATGGCAATCCCTACACCATCCTGGGCTTCGGCAACGGTCCCAAGCGCCTGGCCACGCGCGGCCCCATCGACGCGGCCACGCTGGAGAGCCCCGACTACCTGCAGGAGGCCGTGGTGCCCCTGGCCTCCGAAACCCACGGCGGCGGCGACGTGTTCCTGGGGGCTCAAGGCATGGGTGCCGATACGTTCTCGGGCGTGATCGACAACACGGCCGTGTTCAACCTGATCAAGAAGAGCATCGGCTTGTGATGCCGCACGCTGCATTCAAGGCACTCAAGGAATTCCACATGCATCCGATCCTCCAAAAGACCTCCCTCGCCCTGGCGGCGGCCGGCGCGCTGGCGCTGCTGGCGCCTGCAGCCCATGCGGCTGGCGAGGCCAAGAACGTCATCTTCTTCCTCGGCGACGGCATGGGCCCGGTCACCGTGACCGCCGCGCGCATCTACAAGGGCGAAAAGCAGCTGGCCGAAAAGGCCGGCTCCCTGGCCAGCAGCGAACGCGCCACGCTGACCATGCAGTCCCTGCCCTACGCCAGCCGCATCAAGACCTTCTCGCGCGATGGCCAGACCACGGACAGCGCGCCCTCGATGGCCGCCTACATGACCGGCGTGAAGATGAACAACGAAGTCATCTCCATGTCGGCCGAGACCATGGCCTACGCGGCCAACGGCCAGCAGTACATCAACGGCGAGGACACCACCTGCCCGGCCGGCAACGGCCAACCCGCGCAGACCCTGCTGGAGCTGTCCAAGGCCAAGGGCCGCGCCGTGGGCGCCATCTCCACCACGCGCGTGGGCCATGCCACGCCTGCGGCCACCTATGCCCATATCTGCAACCGCAATGGCTACAACAGCATTGCCGAGCAGTCCGTGCCCGGGCATGCCAACTACAACGCCAGGCTGGGCGACGGCATCGACGTGCTCATGGGTGGCGGCCAGCGCAACTACCTGCCCAAGTCGGTCAACCCCAGCAGCAAGCGCACGGACACGGCCAACCTCGTGGACATGATGAAGGCCAAGGGCTACGCCTATGTTGCCAAGGGCAGCGAGCTGGCGGCCCTGGACGCGACCAAAGCGCCCAAGCTGCTGGGCCTGTTCACGCAAAGCGAAATGGCCTACGAGCTGGACCGCGTCAAGCAAAGGCTGGACGAGCCCAGCCTGTCCGACATGACCGGCAAGGCGCTGGACGTGCTCAGCCGCAATGACAAGGGCTTCTTCCTGATGGTGGAAGGCGGCCGCATCGACCACGCACTGCACGGCACCAATGCCAAGCGTGCGCTGGAAGACACGCTGGCCTTCGACCGCGCCATCGAGACCGCCATGGCCTACATGGAAAAGAAGGATCCGGGCCTGAAGAACACGCTGATCGTCGTCACCGCCGATCACGACCACAACATGGTGTTCAACGGCTACTCCAGGATCGGCAACCCCATCCTGGGCAAGGTGCAGGACTACCAGAGCGGCCAGATGGCCAAGGCCCAGGACGGCAAGCCCTACACCACGCTGGCCTTCGGCAATGGCGGACGTCCCAACGCCACGGCCTCCAGCCAGGTCAATGCCGAAGATGGCAACAAGCCCTGGATCGCGCCCACGCGCGGCGCGGAGCGCCAGGACCTCAGCGGCGTGGACACCACGGACGACAACTACCTGCAGGAGGTGGGCCTGAACCTGGGCACGCCGGGCTCCGAGACCCATGGCGGCGGCGACGTGATGCTGTTCGCCGGCGGCGCGGGCGCCAGGATCTTCAAGGGCACGATGGACAACACCAAGGTGTTCTCCAAGGTCCGCGAAGCCGCTGGCCTGTAATTGTTTTCTCCTTCGTTGGCTGCTTGCCAACCCCTGGCCGGAGCCGTGGCGCATGCGTGTGCCCGGCCCCGGTTTTTTCGCATTGGCTGGATTCCATGACGCTCTCCCTTCCGGCGCCGCGCGCGGCGCGCCACATCTACGCGGCCGTGCTGCTGGCCTGTTCCGTCTCCGCAGCATGGGCCGCCGAGCCGGCCAAGGCGGCGGCATCCGCACCCACGGCCGCAGTCCCTGCGGATTCCGTGGCGCGCACCACGGCCGCCGTGCAGGCCACGCCTGAAGCCGACCTGCGCATCACCTATGAAGCCATGAGCGTGGGCAGCGACGGCGTGCAGCGCAGCAGCGTCTATACCAACCGCGTCTACCGCCGCAAGGCCCAGCTATGGATAGAGCGCGAAATGCCCGCCGCCCTGCGCCAGAGCCAGGAGCACGGCCATGACCACGCCCACGGCCCGCACGCCGGCCACGCCCATGGCGAAGCCCGCGCCGCACCCCTGTCCATCCGCCGCGCCGATGACGGCAAGGTGGGCGTGGAAGTCATCCTGGCCAAGCTGCGCCGCGTCATCAGCGTGGACCTGGCCCACCACGGCAACGTCGGCTACGGCGGCTCCTTCGACAACGTGTACTGGATCGTGCCACCCACCGCGCTGCAGGGCATGGAGCGCGTGGGCAAGCCGCACAACGGCGTGCAGCGCTACCGCGGCAAGGCAGGCGAGCAGACCACTGTCATCGACTGGGACGTGGCCAACCAGTTCGCCCGCCGCGTGGAGCGCAGCGACTCCCACGGCACCGAGCGCATCGTCGTCACCGCCACCAAGCTGCCCGCACCGCTGGCCCAGCCCTGGAAGGCCATCGAAGGCTACGACAAGGGTGACTACTCCGACTTGCTGGATTGAACCCCAGCCCCCAACGCAAAAGAGCTGCCCGAAGGCAGCTCTTTTTTCATTCCAACGCTCAAGCGCACGGCGCAGGAAACCGGCGCAGCCTAAAGCGGGAGACACCGAGGAAGGGCCTGGGCCGGCCGCGCCGCCCCGCACCGAGGGTGTCGTCCCCCTCAGAGGGAAGCCGCGCAGCGGCTCAGGGGGAGGCCAGTTACACCTGCGCTCCAGAGTCTTTTACGACCTTGCTCCACTTCGTCGATTCGGCCTTGATGTAGGCGAGGAATTCGGCCGGCGTGTCGATCACGACATCACCGCCTTGGTCGTTGATCTTCTTGACCACGGCCGGGTCCTTGAGCACCTTGGCAATGGCCGTGTACAGGCGCTGCTGCACGGCGGCGGGCGTCTTGGCCTGGGTCCACAGGCCGAACCAGGAGGTGGCCTCGTAGCCGGGCACGCCAGCTTCGGCCACGGTGGGCACATCGGGCAGTTCGGGCGAGCGCTTGGCCGTGGTCACGGCGATGGGACGCAGCTTGCCCGAGCGCACATGCTGGATGGCCGAGGGCATGTTGTCGAACATGATGGCGATCTGGTTGCCCAGCAGGTCGGTGATGGCCGGGGCGCTGCCCTTGTAGGGCACGTGCACCATGTCCAGGCCCGTCATGGAGCGGAACAGCTCGCCCGACAGGTGGATGGAGCTGCCGCTGCCCGAGGAGCCGTAGTTCAGCTTGCCGGGGTTGGCACGCGCATAGGCGATCATTTCCTTGACGGTCTTGAACGGCTGGCTGGGGTGGGCTACCAGCAGGTTGGGCACGTTGGCCACGCGCGTCAGGGGCGAGAAGTCCTTGATGGGGTCGAAGCCGGGCTTGGCGTAGAGCGCGGCATTGATGGCATGCGTGCCCACGGTGCCCATGAACAGCGTGTAGCCGTCGGCCGGCGCACGTGCGGCGGCCACGGCGCCGATGTTGCCGCCCGCGCCGGGCTTGTTGTCCACGATCACGGTCTGGCCCAGCTCCTGCTGCAGCGCCTGGGCGACGATGCGCGCCAGGATGTCGGTGGTGCCGCCAGCGGCGAAGGGCACGAGGATGGTGATGGGCTTGCTGGGGAAGCCGTCCTGGGCCAGGGCGGCGGGGCCGGACAGGGCGCCGAGCGCGGTCAGGGATGCGGCGGCCAGCGCCTGCAGGCCACGGCGGCGGGTGAAACGGGTGGTTTGATCAAACATCGAGAGGTCTCCTGATTCGGCAATAAGGTGGATGGCCGGGCCCGGCAACGCCGGGCTGGGCCAGGGCAATGCCCTGTGTGGCGCACGCCTGTGCAGGCGGGCGCTTCCAGTGGTTCTTCTTGAAGGGGGTTGTGCCTGGGAAGGCGTTCGGTCAAACGGTTGGTCCGACGTTCTTTCAGACGGGCGCCACGCCCAGCGTGGTGCCGCCGCAGATGTAGAGCACCTGGCCGGTGACGAAGCCGTTGTCGGGCGACAGGAAGAACAGCGCGGCGCGCGCCACGTCTTCCGGTGTGCCCATGCGGCCCACGGCAATGCTGTTGAGGATGCGCTGGGTCTGCGGCGCGCCTTCGGGGTTGCTCTTGGTGAACAGCTCGGTGGCGATGGGGCCGGGGCCCAGGGCATTGACCGTGATGCGGTCGCGGCCCAGCTCCATCGCCAGGGTGCGCGTCAGGCCGATCAGGCCGGCCTTGGTCGCCGAGTAGACGATGCGGTCGGGCTTGCCCAGCGCGGCGCGCGAGGACATGTTCACGATGCGCCCCTCGCCGCAAGCACGCAGCGTGGGCAGGAAGGCCTGCACCAGCAGCATGGGCGCGCGCAGGTGCAGTCCCACCACATCGTCGAGATGCTGGGTGCTGGCGTTATCGATGGTGCCGGGGCGCGTGGCGCCCGCGTTGTTGACCAGGGCCACCACGTTGTGCGCGGCGGCAATGCGGGCCGCTGCCTCGGCGGTGGCCTGCTCGCTGGTCAGGTCGGCCTGGTAGCTCACCAGCAGCGGATGGCTCCATTCGGGCAGCACGTAGTCGAGGTTGACCACGGTGCGGCCCTGGGCCAGCAGGGCCTCGACGATGGCGCGGCCGATGCCGTTGCTGGCGCCGCTGACCACGGTGACGGGTGTCTTGTTGTCCACGGTGCTCATCGCTGTCTCAGACCTTTTCCAGGATCACGGCAATGCCCTGGCCCACGCCGATGCACATGGTGCACAGCGCGTAGCGGCCGCCCAGCGTGTGCAGCTGTTTCACGGCGGTGGTGGCAAGGCGCGCGCCCGAGGCACCCAGCGGATGGCCCAGCGCAATGGCGCCGCCCCATTGGTTGACGCGGCGGTCGTCGTCGGCAATGCCCAGATCGCGCAGCACGGCCAGGCCCTGCGCGGCGAAGGCTTCGTTCAGCTCGATCACGTCCATCTGCTCCAGCGTCAGGCCGGTCAGGGCCAGCACCTTGCGCACGGCAGGCGCGGGGCCGAAGCCCATGATGCGCGGTGCCACGCCGGCCACGGCCATGCCGACCACGCGGGCGCGGGGCACCAGGTTGTATTGCCTGGCGGCTTCCTCGTTGGCCAGCAGCAGGGCGCAGGCGCCGTCGTTCACGCCGCTGGCATTGCCGGCCGTCACCGTGCCATCCGGGCGCACCACGCCCTTGAGCTTGGCCAGCGCCTCGATGGTGGTGGCGCGCGGATGCTCGTCCTGGCTCACCACGATGGCGTCGCCCTTCTTCTGGGCAATGGACACGGACACGATTTCCTTGGCCAGGTAGCCGGCCGCGATGGCGGCGGCGGCCTTTTGCTGGCTGGCCAGGGCCATGCGGTCCTGGGCTTCGCGCTCGATCTTGAAGTCGTCGGCCACGTTCTCTGCCGTCTCGGGCATGGAGTCCACGCCGTACTGCTGCTTCATCAGCTTGTTGACGAAGCGCCAGCCGATGGTGGTGTCATAGACGGCGTTGCTGCGGCTGAAGGCGCTTTCGGCCTTGGGCATGACGAAGGGGGCGCGGCTCATGCTTTCCACGCCGCCCGCGATCATCAGGCGGGCCTCACCCGCCTTGATGGCGCGCGCGGCCGTGCCCACGGCATCCAGGCCCGAACCGCACAGGCGGTTGATGGTGGCGCCCGGCACATCGATGGGCATGCCGGCCAGCAGGGCGGACATGCGCGCCACGTTGCGGTTGTCTTCGCCGGCCTGGTTGGCGCAGCCGTAGAGCACGTCGGCCACGGCCGTCCAGTCCACGCCGGGGTTGCGCTCCATCAGCGCCTTGATCGGCACGGCGCCGAGGTCATCGGCACGCACCGGGGACAGGGCGCCGCCGTAGCGGCCGAAGGGGGTGCGGATGGCGTCGCAGATGAAGGCCTGGTTGGACTGGCTCATGGTGTCTCCTGGGAAAAGAATGAAGAGGTGCCGGGGTGCGCCGCAGCGCACCCACTGGGGGAGCGGAGGGATCAGGCCGTGGCCGTCGCGTCCTTGATGGGCAGGCCCACGATGGACTGCAGCTCGGCGTGCGAGAGGCCGGGCACGGTGTCGATCAGGCGCAGGCCCTCGGGCGTGCATTCCAGCGTGCACAGGTCGGTGTAGATGCGCTTGACGCAGGACAGGCCCGTGAGCGGATAGCTGCAGGCCTCGACGACCTTGCATTCGCCGGTCTTGGTCAGCAGGTCCATCATCACCCAGGTCTGGCGTGCACCCACGGCCAGGTCCATGGCGCCGCCCACGGCGGGAATGGCACCGGCCTCGCCCGTGCTCCAGTTGGCCAGGTCGCCCGTGGCCGAGACCTGGAAGGCGCCCAGCACGCAGATGTCCAGGTGGCCGCCGCGCATCATGGCGAAGCTGTCGGCATGGTGGAAGTAGCAGCCGCCCGGCAGCAGGGTGACGGGCTGCTTGCCGGCATTGGTCAGGTCATAGTCCTCCTGGCCTTCGGCGGGCGCCGGGCCCATGCCCAGGATGCCGTTCTCGCTTTGCAGGATGACCTCGCGGCCGGCCGGGATGTGGTTGGCCACCTGGGTGGGCATGCCGATGCCCAGGTTGACGTAGGCGCCGTCGAAGATGTCTTCGGCCACGCGCCGGGCCAGCTCTTGCTTGCTGCGTTTCTGGTAGCTGCTCATGCTCTTGCTTTCGGCGGTTGGGGCGCTCATGCGGTTTTCTTGAAGCCGCCGGCCTGGGTGGCCACGCGGTCGATCTTCACGATCTGGCTCACGTAGATGCCGGGCGTGACCACGGCCTCGGGGTCCAGCGCGCCCAGCTCCACGATCTCGTGCACGGTGGCGATCGTGTGCTTGGCCGCCGTGGCCATCACGGGCCCGAAGTTGCGGGCCGACATGCGGTAGGTGAGGTTGCCCCAGCGGTCGCCCTTCTCGGCCTTGACCAGTGCCACGTCGCCGTGGATGGGATGCTCCAGCACATAGTGCTTGCCGTTGATCTCGCGCGTTTCCTTGCCGTTGGCCAGCTCCGTGCCATAGGCCGTGGGGCAGAAGAAGCCGCCGATGCCGGCGCCGGCGGCGCGCAGGCGCTCGGCCAGGTTGCCCTGGGGCACGAGTTCCAGCTCGATCTTGCCGCTGCGGTACAGGTCGTCGAACACCCAGCTGTCCACCTGGCGGGGGAAGCTGCAGATGATCTTGCGCACCTGGCCGCTCTTGAGCAGCGCGGCCAGCCCCTGGTCTCCGTTGCCCGCGTTGTTGTTGACCACGGTCAGCTCGCGTGCGCCCTGGGCGATCAGGCCGTCGATGAGTTCGGTGGGATTGCCCGAGGTGCCGAAGCCCCCGATCAGCACGGTGGAGCCGTCCTGGACGCCCGACAACGCCTCGGCGATGGTGTCGGTGATTTTGTTGATCACTTGCTTGTCTCCGGTATGCAGGCCGCTGGCGCTGCGCTAAAATGTTCGTATGTAGAACAAAAGTTCGCAGAAAGAATTATAGAGCCATGGAAAAAAATGCCGCTTCCGTAATTTCCACAGGTGGGGTTGAAGAAGAGGGCGGTACGCCGCGCCCCGGCGACAGCTATGTGCAGTCCTTTGCGCGCGGCCTGGGCGTGATCCGCTCGTTCAGCGCCGAGGCGCCTGCGCAGACGCTCAGCGAGGTGGCGGCGCGCACGGGGCTCACGCGCGCCGGGGCCCGGCGCATCCTGCTGACGCTGCAGACGCTGGGCTATGTGAAGAGCGATGGCAAGCTGTTCCAGCTCACGCCGCGCATCATGGAACTGGGCTTTGCCTACCTCAGTTCCACCCCGGTCTGGAACCTGGCCGAGCCCGTGATGGAGAGCCTGGTCGACGAGGTCAAGGAGTCCTGCTCGGCCGCCGTGCTCGATGGGGGCGACATCGTCTATGTGCTGCGCGTGCACACCCACAAGATCATGAGCACCAACCTCAGCGTGGGCTCGCGCCTGCCGGCCTGCTGGACTTCGATGGGGCGCGTGCTGCTGGCCGGCGAGAGCGATGAATCCCTGCAGGCCCTGCTGGATGCGCGCGAGCGCCGCCAGTTCACGGCGCTGACCGAGCAGGACGACGAGCGCCTGCGCCAGCGCATTCTGGAGGTGCGCGCCCAGGGCTGGGCCCTGGTGGACCAGGAATTGGCCGAAGGCCTGATCTCCATCGCGGCGCCCGTGAAGAACGCGGCAGGGCGCACCGTGGCCGCGCTCAACATCAGCGGCCAGGCCAACCGCAACAGCGCCGAGATGATGCGCGTGCAACTGCTGCCCCGGCTGCTGGCCGCCACGCAGCTGGTGAGCCAGCTGTTGAGGGCCTCGTCGCGTCTTTCCCTGTAAAACGGAGTGTGGCGCAGTGCGGCAGCGCGGGGCGGGGCGGGGCGGGGCGCTCCATAATTGCCGCTCCACGCCCTGCACCCGCTTGCCTGCACCCAGCACCATGGCCCGCCTGCCCAGACTCACCATTGCGGATCTGCCGCACCACATCATCCAGCTCGGCAACAACGGCGCGGACATCTTCATCGATGCCCAGGACCGGGAGACCATGCTGGGGCTGCTGCGCGAGATGGCGCGCAGCTGCGAGCTGGCCGTGCATGCCTACGTGCTCCTGCCCAGCCAGTTCCACCTGCTGGCCACGCCGCGCACCGACGATGGCCTGCCCAGGTTCATGCAGGCCGTGGGCCGGCGCTATGTCCGCTACTTCAACGACCGCCACGGCCGCAGCGGCACGCTGTGGGAAGGCCGCTATCGCGGCACGGTGCTGCAGCCCAGCTGGCTGCTGCCCACCATGGTCTTCATGGACGACAGCCCCGTGCGCGCCGGCCTGGTCCAGCGGCCGGCCGACTGGCCCTGGTCCAGCTACGCGCACAACGCCGGCCTGCGCAGCGACGCGCTGATCCAGCCGCATGCCGTGTTCTGGGAGCTGGGCAACACCCCGTTTGCGCGCGACGCGGCGTATGTGTCGGCCGTGGAAGAGGGCGTCAGCAGCGATGACGGCGAACGCATCAGCCAGTCGGCGCTGAGGGGCTGGGCGCTGGGCGATGAGCAATTCATTGCCGATTTACAACAGCGCACCGAGCGCCGCGTGACCCGCCAGCGCGCCGGCCGTCCGCCAGGACGGACCAATGAGCGCACCACAACAGTGCGTTAGTACCCACTGATGGACTGCAAGTGCTTGATTCCTCATCGCAGGCCTCTGTGAAATAAATATGTCCCTTATTAATTTCCGATTTTTTTGTTCTGGAATTAATTGGGATCTGACCCTTATATAAATTTATTGCATGAGGTGATGCCTTGCCTTAATCTTGCGTTCCCTGCGAAAAATTTGAGGATTCCGCCATGACGACGGCTGCCGAGATAAAGCATCTCCAAGACCACGGTCTGTACTCCAAGAGCAACGAGCACGACGCCTGCGGCCTCGGCTTTGTTGCACATATCAAGGGCGTCAAGCGCCATGACATCGTCACCGGCGCGCTCAAGATCCTCGAAAACATCGACCATCGCGGTGCCGTGGGTGCCGACAAGCTCATGGGCGATGGCGCGGGCATTCTGATCCAGATTCCCGACCAGCTCTACCGCGAAGAGATGGCAAAGCAGGGCGTGGCCCTGCCGCCCGCGGGCGAGTACGGCGTGGGCATGATCTTCCTGCCCAAGGAACACGCCTCGCGCCTGGCCTGCGAGCAGGAGATGGAACGCGCCATCAAGGCCGAAGGCCAGGTCCTGCTGGGCTGGCGCGATGTGCCCGTGAACCGCGACATGCCCATGTCGCCCACGGTCCAGGAAAAGGAACCCATCCTGCGCCAGGTCTTCATCGGTCGCGGCGCCGACGTGATCGTGCAGGACGCGCTGGAGCGCAAGCTGTACGTGATCCGCAAGACGGCCAGCGCCGCCATCCAGAACCTCAAGCTCAAGCACAGCAAGGAATACTACGTTCCCAGCATGAGCAGCCGCACCGTGGTCTACAAGGGCCTGCTGCTGGCCGACCAGGTGGGCGTGTACTACAACGACCTGTCCGACGAGCGCTGCGTCTCGGCCATCGGCCTGGTGCACCAGCGCTTTTCGACCAACACCTTCCCCGAGTGGCCGCTGGCCCACCCCTACCGCTACGTGGCCCACAACGGTGAAATCAACACCGTGCGCGGCAACTACAACTGGATGCTGGCGCGCGAGGGCGTGATGGCCTCGCCCGTGCTGGCCGAGGACCTCAAGAAGCTCTATCCCATCAGCTTCGCCGGCCAGTCCGACACGGCAACGTTCGACAACTGCCTGGAACTGCTGACCATGGCCGGCTACCCCATCAGCCAGGCCGTGATGATGATGATTCCCGAGCCCTGGGAACAGCACGAGTCCATGGACGAGCGCCGCCGCGCCTTCTATGAATACCACGCCGCCATGATGGAGCCCTGGGACGGCCCGGCCTCCATCGTGTTCACCGACGGCCGCCAGATCGGCGCCACGCTGGACCGCAACGGCCTGCGCCCCTCGCGCTACGTGATCACCGATGACGACCTGGTCATCCTGGCGTCCGAAGCCGGCGTGCTGCCCGTGCCCGACAGCGCCATCGTGCGCAAGTGGCGCCTGCAGCCCGGCAAGATGCTGCTGATCGACCTGGAGCAGGGCCGCCTGATCGAGGACGACGAGCTCAAGGCCAACATCGTCAACACCAAGCCCTACAAGCAGTGGATCGAGAACCTGCGCATCAAGCTGGGCAGCGTGGGCGGTGACACCCATGCCGGCCCCGAGGCAGCCAGCCTGCCGCTGCTCGAGCGCCAGCAGGCCTTCGGCTTCACGCAGGAAGACATCAAGTTCCTGCTGGCCCCCATGGCCAAGAACGGCGAGGAAGGCATCGGCTCCATGGGCAACGACAGCCCGCTGGCCGTGCTGTCGGACAAGAACAAGCCGCTGTACAACTACTTCCGCCAGATGTTCGCGCAGGTGACCAACCCGCCGATCGACCCCATCCGCGAAGCCATCGTGATGTCGCTGGTGTCCTTCATCGGACCCAAGCCCAACCTGCTGGACATCAACCAGGTCAACCCGCCCATGCGCCTGGAAGTGCACCAGCCCGTGCTGGACTTCGCCGACATGGCCAAGCTGCGCGACATCGAACGCCACACGCAGGGCAAGTTCAAGAGCGCAACGATCGACATCACCTACCCGCTGTCCTGGGGCAAGCAGGGCGTGGAAGCCAAGCTGGCATCGCTGTGCGCGCAGGCCGTGGACGCCATCAAGGGCGGCGCCAACATCCTGATCATCAGCGACCGCCATGTGAGCGCCACCCAGGTGGCCATCCCCGCGCTGCTGGCGCTGTCGGCCATCCACCAGCACCTGGTGCGCGAGGGCCTGCGCACCACGGCCGGCCTGGTCGTGGAGACGGGCACGGCGCGCGAAGTGCACCACTTCGCCGTGCTGGCAGGCTACGGCGCCGAGGCCGTGCACCCCTACCTGGCCATGGAAACCCTGGCCGACATGCACAAGGAGCTGGGCGGCGACCTGTCGGCCGACAAGGCCATCTACAACTACGTCAAGGCCATCGGCAAGGGCCTGTCCAAGATCATGTCCAAGATGGGCGTGTCCACCTACATGTCCTATTGCGGCGCCCAACTGTTCGAGGTGATCGGCCTGAACAGCGACACCGTGGACAAGTACTTCACCGGCACGGCCAGCCGCGTCGAGGGCATCGGCGTCTTCGAGATCGCCGAGGAAACCATCCGCAACCACCGCGCGGCCTTCGGTGACGATCCCGTGCTGGAGACCATGCTGGACGCCGGTGGCGAATACGCCTGGCGCGCCCGTGGCGAAGAGCACATGTGGTCGCCCGACGCCATCGCCAAGCTGCAGCATTCCACGCGCTCCAACAACTGGAGCACGTACAAGGAATACGCCCAGCTGATCAACGACCAGAGCAAGCGCCACATGACGCTGCGCGGCCTGTTCGAGTTCAAGTTCGACCCGGCCAAGGCCATCCCGCTGGACCAGGTCGAGTCGGCCAAGGAGATCGTCAAGCGCTTTGCCACGGGCGCCATGTCGCTGGGCTCGATCAGCACCGAGGCCCATGCCACGCTGGCCGTGGCCATGAACCGCATCGGCGGCAAGAGCAACACCGGCGAAGGCGGGGAAGATCCCCAGCGCTACCGCAACGAGCTCAAGGGCATCCCGATCAGGAAGGGCGAGACCCTGGGCTCCATCATCGGCGCCGACAAGGTCGAGGCCGACATCGAGCTGCAGGACGGCGACTCGCTGCGCTCCAGGATCAAGCAGGTGGCATCGGGCCGCTTCGGCGTCACGGCCGAGTACCTGTCGTCCTCGGACCAGGTGCAGATCAAGATGGCCCAGGGCGCCAAGCCCGGCGAGGGCGGCCAGCTTCCCGGCGGCAAGGTGTCCGACTACATCGGCAAGCTGCGCCACTCCGTGCCCGGCGTCGGACTGATCTCGCCCCCGCCCCACCACGACATCTACTCCATCGAGGATCTGGCCCAGCTGATCCACGACCTGAAGAACGTGGCGCCGCACGCCGACATCTCGGTCAAGCTCGTGTCCGAAGTGGGCGTGGGCACCATCGCGGCCGGCGTGGCCAAGTGCAAGAGCGACCACGTGGTCATCGCAGGCCATGACGGCGGCACGGGCGCATCGCCCTGGTCGTCCATCAAGCATGCGGGCTCGCCCTGGGAAATCGGCCTGGCCGAGACCCAGCAGACCCTGGTGCTCAACCGCCTGCGCGGCCGCATCCGCGTGCAGGCCGACGGCCAGATGAAGACCGGCCGCGACGTCGTCATCGGCGCGCTGCTGGGCGCCGACGAGTTCGGCTTCGCCACGGCGCCCCTGGTCGTCGAGGGCTGCATCATGATGCGCAAGTGCCACCTGAACACCTGCCCCGTGGGCGTGGCCACGCAGGACCCGGTGCTGCGCGCCAAGTTCTCGGGCAAGCCCGAGCATGTGGTGAACTACTTCTTCTTCATCGCCGAGGAAGTGCGCCAGATCATGGCCCAGCTCGGCGTGGCGAAGTTCGACGACCTGATCGGCCGCTCCGACCTGCTGGACACCCGCAAGGGCCTGCAGCACTGGAAGGCCCAGGGCCTGGACTTCTCGCGCCTGTTCGCCCAGCCCGAAGTGCCCGCCGACGTGGCGCGCTTCCATGTCGAAAAGCAGGACCACCTGCTGGACAAGGCGCTGGACGTGAAGCTCATCGAGCGCTGCAAGCCCGCCATCGAGAACGGCGAGCGCGTGCGCATCATGGAAGTGGCGCGCAACGTCAACCGCTCCGTGGGCGCCATGCTCTCCGGTGCCGTGACGCGCGTGCATCCCGAAGGACTGCCCGATGACACCATCCGCATCCACTTCGAGGGAACCGGCGGCCAGTCCTTCGGTGCCTTCCTGTGCAACGGCATCACGCTGAACCTGCGCGGCGATGCCAACGACTACACGGGCAAGGGCCTGTCCGGCGGCCGCGTGGTGGTGCATGCCAGCCATGAATTCCGCGGCGACACGACGACCAACACCATCGTCGGCAACACCGTGATGTTCGGCGCCACCAGCGGCGAGGCCTTCTTCGGCGGCGTGGCCGGCGAGCGTTTCGCGGTCCGCCTGTCTGGCGCCACCGCCGTGGTCGAAGGCGTGGGCGACCACGGCTGCGAATACATGACCGGCGGCACCGTGGTGGTGCTGGGCAAGACCGGCCGCAACTTCGCTGCCGGCATGAGCGGCGGCGTGGCCTATGTCTACGACGAGGATGGCCGCTTCGCCGAGCGCTGCAACAAGGCGTCCGTCTCGCTGGACCAGGTGCTGCCCCATGACGAGCACCTGGCCCAGGTCTCGCCTGCCGTCTGGCACCGCCGCGAGACCGACGAGCGCCAACTGCGCGCGCTGATCGAGGCGCACAGCCGCTGGACGGGCTCCAAGCGCGCCCGCGATCTGCTGGACAACTGGGCGGCGGCCCGCTCCAAGTTCGTCAAGGTCTTCCCCAGCGAATACAAGCGTGCCCTGTCCGAGATGTACGAGCGCCAGGTGATGGAAGAGCCCGCCACGCCCGAGGTCGAGGAACACGCCAAGGAGGCGGTGGCCGCCAAATAACAAGGAAGCGAAGGATGCGGGCAGCGGCCCGCACCCATCCCTGCACCCCACACATCAGGACAACGAATCATGGGAAAGACCACCGGCTTCATGGAATATGAGCGCCTCGAGGAGGGCTATGCGCCCGTCGCCGAGCGCGTGAAGCACTACAAGGAATTCGTCATCGGCCTCGATGACAGCCAGGCCAAGATCCAGGGCGCGCGCTGCATGGACTGCGGCACGCCGTTCTGCAACAACGGCTGCCCGGTCAACAACATCATTCCGGACTTCAACGACCTGGTCTTCCACGGCGGCTGGAAGAGCGCCAGCGCCGTGCTGCACAGCACCAACAACTTCCCCGAGTTCACGGGCCGCATCTGCCCCGCACCCTGCGAGGCCGCCTGCACCCTGAACATCAACGACGACGCCGTGGGCATCAAGTCCATCGAGCACGCCATCATCGACCGTGCCTGGGCCGAAGGCTGGGTCAAGCCGCTGCCCAGCAGCCGCAAGACCGGCAAGAAGGTCGCCGTGGTCGGCGCCGGCCCCGCAGGCCTGGCGGCCTCGCAGCAGCTGGCCCGCGCCGGCCACGATGTGACGCTGTTCGAGAAGAACGACCGCGTCGGCGGCCTGCTGCGCTACGGCATTCCCGACTTCAAGATGGAGAAGTCGCACATCGACCGCCGCGTCGAGCAGCTCGTGGCCGAAGGCGTCAAGATCCGTACCGGCGTGCTGGTGGCGGGCAAGGACGGCCTGGGCGAAGACTCCAAGGTCACCAACTGGGCCAAGGAAACCGTCAGCCCCGAGCAGCTCATGGCCGAGTTCGACGCCGTGCTGCTGACCGGCGGTGCCGAGCAGTCGCGCGACCTGCCCGTGCCCGGCCGTGAACTCAAGGGCATCCATTTCGCCATGGAGTTCCTGCCGCAGCAAAACAAGGTCAACGCCGGCGACAAGCTCAAGGGCCAGCTGCGTGCCGATGGCAAGCATGTCATCGTCATCGGTGGCGGCGACACGGGCTCCGACTGCGTGGGCACCAGCAACCGCCACGGCGCCGTCAGCGTGACCCAGTTCGAGCTGATGCCCATGCCGCCCGAGCAGGAGAACAAGCCCCTGGTCTGGCCCTACTGGCCGATCAAGCTGCGCACCAGCTCCAGCCACGAGGAAGGCTGCGAGCGCGAGTTCGCCATCGCCACCAAGGAGTTCATCGGCGAGAAGGGCCAGGTCACGGCCGTCAAGACCGTGCGCATCGAAATGAAGGACGGCAAGATGGTCGAGGTGCCCGGCAGCGAGCAGGTGCTCAAGGCCGACCTGGTGCTGCTGGCCATGGGCTTCGTCAGCCCCGTGCAGGCCGTGCTCGATGCCTTTGGCGTGGACAAGGACGCACGCGGCAACGCCAAGGCCACCACCGACTTCACGGGCGGCTACGCCACCAGCGTGCCCAAGCTCTTCGCCGCCGGCGACGTGCGCCGCGGCCAGTCCCTGGTGGTCTGGGCCATCCGCGAAGGCCGCCAGGCCGCTCGCTCCATTGACGAGTTCCTCATGGGCACGTCCGACCTGCCTCGGTGAGATGCCAACCCCGGAAGGGGCTTGGCCATAGACAAAGAAAAAGCCCTTGGTGATGAACCAAGGGCTTTTTATTACAAATTCCTCGTGTTTCAGCGTAGGCCCTTGAAACTGGCGCGCCCTAAAGCGAGGGACACCGAGGAAGGGCCTGGGCCGGCCGCGCCGCCCCGCACCGAGGGTGTCGTCCCCCTCTGGGGGAAGGCGCGAAGCGACTCAGGGGGAGGGTTTATCCTCTGCGGGCTTATCCACTGCGGTGCCGGGTTCGGCTTCTTCTTCCGGCGCCTTGGAGACGCGGCTGAACCAGCCGGCACCCAGGATGCCGATCTCGTAAAGAATGCACATGGGCACGGCCAGGGCCAGCTGGGAGATCACGTCGGGCGGCGTGACCACGGCGGCGATGATGAAGGCCACCACGATGAAATAGCCGCGGAAGGACTTGAGCTTGGCGATGTCCACCAGGCCGAAGCGCACCAGCAACATGACCACGATGGGCACCTGGAAGGCCAGGCCAAAGGCCAGGTACAGCGACAGGATGGCCTCCACATACGATGCAATGTCCGGCGTGGCCGCCACGCTGTCCGGGGTGAAGCCCTGGATGAAGGCGAACATCTTGTCGAGCACGAAGAACTGCACGAAGGCGATGCCGATATAGGCCAGCAGGCTGCCGAAGATGATCAGCGGCAGCGCAAAGCGCTTTTCATGGCTGTAAAGGCCGGGCGCCACGAAGGCCCACATCTGGTACATGATCCAGGGCAGCACGGCCAAGATGCCCACCATCATCAGTACCTTGAGCGGCACGAAGAAGGGGGTGAACACGCCGACTGCGATGAGCTTGGCATCGGGCGGCATGTGGGCCTTGATCGGGTGGGCGATGAAGTCGATCAGCCCGTTGGGGCCGGGCCATATGGCCAGCACGGCGATCGCCAGACCGATGCCGTAGATGCAGTAGAGCAGGCGGTCGCGCAGCTCCATCAGGTGCTGGACGAAAGGCTGCTCGGTGCCTGCCAGCTCGTCGTCTTTAGGTGGAATGTCGGACATGGTGCGAAACCGCGGCGGGCCGCAAGGGCGTCCACGGACCTGGTATGAAAAGCAGAAAGCCCGACGGATCGGGCAGGGTGGGGCGATGGCGGGTGCCCGGATGGCAGAGGCTGGGCCGGTTGCCTCGTGGCCCGCTGCGCGCCAGCATCTTCAGCGGGACTTCTGGGGACGAAAGCGCGCCACGCGCGCCGCGCCCGACTGCGCCTTGGTGCGCACGCCGGCACGGGCCTTGTACCACTGGGGCACGGCAGCACGCTTGAGGCGCCAGTTCTTGCCCGGGTGGCGGTAGGCCGGCGCCACGGCGCTGTACGTATCGCTGCCTGAATCGTAGGAAGAGGAGTCGTACGAGGAAGACGTGCCGTTGAGCGATGCCGTGGACTCGTTCCAGTCCTTCTCGAAATTGGCGGCCGAAGTGTGGATGGACTGCTCGACGTCACGCGCCGCGCCTTCCACCGTGTCCTTCATCTTGCGCAACTCGTCGAGTTCCATCGAACGGTTGACCTCGGCCTTCACATCGGAGACGTAGCGCTGGGCCTTGCCCAGCAGGGTACCGACGGTGCGCGCCACGCGCGGCAGCTTCTCGGGGCCGATGACCACGAGAGCCACGGCGCCGATCAGCGCCATCTTGGACAGACCGATATCAAACATGGAGGCTTGGCGTGCGGAGCATCAGCTCTTTTGCTTGGCTTCGACGTCGATGGTGGCCTTGTCGGTGGCTGTCTGGCCTGCAACCTGGCCAGGGGCAGCTGCGGGGGTGTCGGTGGAGGTCGAGCCGTCCTTCACACCGTCCTTGAAGCCCTTGACTGCACCGCCAAGGTCGGAACCGATGTTCTTCAGCTTCTTGGTTCCGAACACCAGAACCACGATGGCCAGGACGATCAGCCAATGCCAGATGGAAAACGAGCCCATGAGAATCTCTCCTAAGAATTGCAGATCATTTTAGACGCCGGGCCATGGCGGCAGTTCGCAAGGCCCCACAAAAGCCGTTCGGCCGGCGCATGTACGCAGAAGTCGCAAGCAAGAGGCGGGCCATCTTGCGCGCAAGCCTGCGTCCAGCAAAGGCTTCAGCCCTTCAGCCAGGGGCGGGGGCCGCCCATGACATGGATGTGCAGGTGGTGGACTTCCTGTCCGCCCTCGGTGCCCGTGTTGACCACCAGACGGAAACCGCCGTCGGGATACGGATTGCAGCCTTGCTCGGCGGCCAGGCGGGGCGCCAGCACCATCATGCGGCCCAGCAGCGCAGCGTCGTCGGCCTGGACCTGGGCCATGGAGGGGATGTGCTTCTTGGGCACCATCAGAAAGTGGATGGGCGCGCCGGGATGGATGTCGTGGAAGGCGAAGACTTCATCGTCCTCATAGACCTTGCGGGAAGGGATCTCGCCTTTGATGATGCGGCAAAACAGGCAGTTCGGGTCGTGGTCGTGCATGGCGCTACGGGAGTCCTGGGAAGCTGGCGGTGGATCGAAAAATCAGGGTGAATTGTCGTTGATGTGCAGTGTCTGGCGCACGCCGATGTCGCTGCGGTGCTGCTGGAGCCAGTGCTGCCCCTGCTCGCGCCCCAGCTCGAACAGCTCGCGCACGAAACGCATGTCGGAGCGCGTCTTGGTCGAGGCGCCGTAGCCCTTGAGCACCGCCCCGCCGTCCACGCGGTGCAGCAGCACCTTTTTGTAGCGTGCCGGGTCCAGCTTGCCCTGCTCCAGCAGGCGCTTGACGAACTCGATGGCGCGCAGCTCGGACAGCAGGCCGGCGTTGAAGGTGACCTCGTTCATGCGGTCCATGATGTCGGCCGCCGTGTTGGGCAGGTCGGTGTGCTCGATGGGATTGATCTGCACCAGCAGGATGTCGCTGGACGCCGTGCCGTAGATCAGGGGATACAGGGCGGGATTGCCCGAGAAACCGCCGTCCCAGTAAGGCTCGCCATCGATTTCCACGGCCTTGAACAGCTGGGGCAGGCAGGCCGAGGCCATGACCGCGTCGGCACTGAGCCTTCTGCCCGAAAAGATGCTTCCCCGGCCTGTGCGCACATTGGTGGCGCAGACAAAGACTTTGGGCACCACGCCCTCCACGGGCGGACGCGTCAGCGCCTCGAAATCCACGACCCGTTCGAGCAGCTTGCGCAGCGGGTTGATGTCCAGCGGGTTGGTCTGGTAGGGCGAGAAGAACTGGTTGAGCACGCCCATGAAGGGGCTGCCCGGCAATGGCGCGCCCCACATCAGGCTGCCCATGGTGCCCACGCCTTCCCACAGTTCGGTCAGCGAGGCGCGGGCCAATTGGGCGCCCAGCGCCTGGGCGGCCACAGGGTCGCTTTCCTGGCGCGCTGCCTGGGCAAAGCCCTGTGCCAGGGCCACGGCATTCATGGCGCCGGCGCTGGTGCCGCTGATGCCGTCGAAGACAAGGCTGCCGTCTTCCAGCAGTGCGTCCAGCACGCCCCAGGTCAGGGCGCCGTGCGAGCCCCCGCCCTGCAGGGCGAGGTTGATCTTGCAGGTCGGGGTGGAGGACATGGCGGGCGGGCCGGCGGCTTCAGCGGTCCACGGCCTGGTTGCGGTTCATGGCGACCATGCCGCGCACGATGCGGTACAGGAACCAGATGGAGATCACCGTCCAGGCGATCCAGCCGGGCACGAAGAACAGCAGCCACAGCGGTGCCGTGACCAGGTACAGGATGCCGGCCCAGATCACGCTGCGGATGCGCCACGAGAAATGGTTGGCCATCCAGCTGCCTTCGGCGTCGCCGCGCTTGACCAGGTCGATGATCAGGGCGATCACCAGCAGCGCGATGCTGGGCTGGGCGCCGGGCACGACGGCGGCCACGGCCACCACCAGGTGCAGCAGGTAGCTGACCCAGCCCCAGGCCTTGAGGCCTTCGATGCGGGACTGGTCCAGGGCACGGACTTCGATGTAATCGTCATTCATGGCAGCGGTCCTTTCTCGTTCACATCACGTTCCTGGGCCTTGCGCAGCGCCTTTTCCTCGATGCCGCTGGTGCCTTCGCGGCGCTCCAGCTCGGCAACGACCTGGGCGGGCGTCAGGCCATAGTGGGCCAGGGCGATCATGCTATGGAACCACAGATCGGCCACTTCGTAGAGGATTTTGCCGGCGTCCCCGCCATGGTCTGCGTTCTTGGCGGCCATGACCACTTCGGTGGCCTCTTCGCCGATCTTCTTCAAAAAGGCATCCGGGCCCTTGTGCAGCAGGCGGGCGACGTAGCTTTTGTCGGGGTCGCCGCCGTTGGCGGGCTTGCGGCTTTCGATGACGGCGGCCAGGCGCGCCAGGGCGTCCTGCGAGGAAGTGCTTGCGGTGTCGTTCATGTTCGTGGAATTCATTTGTAGATCGATTCGGGGTCTTTCAAGACCGGATCGACGGCCTGCCACTGTCCATCGCGCAGCACGCTGTAGAAGCAGCTGTGGCGCCCCGTGTGGCAGGCAATGCCGGGCTCGTGGCCGGTCTGGGTGATCTTGAGCAGGACCACGTCGTTGTCGCAGTCGATGCGCACCTCGTGCACGGTCTGCACGTGGCCCGATTCCTCGCCCTTGAACCACAGCTTGTTGCGCGAGCGGCTGAAGTAGACGGCGCGGCCCAGCTCGGCCGTCTTGGCCAGGGCCTCGCGGTTCATCCAGGCGAACATCAGCACGTCGCCCGTGTCCTTTTCCTGCGCGATCACGGGCACCAGGCCCTGCGCATCCCATTTGACTTGATCTAGCCAGTTCATTGCCTGCATTGTGAATATCCTGGGTTGGAATCCCTGTGACAGCATTGTCAGGAATTGCCTGGATTGAAAATACACCCCCTGAGTCGCTTCGCGCCTTCCCCCTCTCTCGCTGCGCGGGAGGGAGACGACAGCCTTGCTGCGGGGCGGCCCTTGCTCGCTGTCCCTGGTCCCTTGGGCCGCGCCGGTTTCATGGGTTGTGGGCGGCGCGAGCGCCATGGAAAACTGAAATGAAGGAGTCCGCCGACGCGCCGTATCAGAGGCGCACGGGCACGCCGCGCTCGGCCATGCGCTGCTTGGCCTGGCCCACGGTGAATTCGCCATAGTGGAAGATGCTGGCGGCCAGCACGGCGTCGGCGCCGCCCAGGGTCACGCCATCGGCCAGGTCGTCCAGTGAGCCCACGCCGCCCGAGGCGATCACGGGCACGGGCACGGCGTCGCTGACGGCGCGCGTGAGCTTCAGGTCGAACCCGGACTTGGTGCCGTCGCGGTCCATGCTGGTCAGCAGGATCTCGCCCGCGCCGCGGCGCGCCATCTCGGCGGCCCACTGCACGGCGTCCAGGCCGGTGTTCTTGCGTCCGCCGTGGCTGTAGACATCCCAGCCGGGGCCGGCGGCGCGGCCGTCGGTGCCGATGCGCTGCTCGTCTTCGGCGGTGCGGCGCTTGGCGTCGATGGCCACCACGATGCACTGCGCGCCGTACTTGTCGGAGGCGGCATTGATCACGTCGGGGTTGGCGATGGCGGCCGAGTTGAAGCTGGTCTTGTCGGCGCCCGCGTTGAGCAGGCGGCGCACGTCCTCGACGGTGCGCACGCCACCGCCCACGGTCAGCGGAATGAAGACCTGGCTGGCCACCGATTCGATGATGGGCAGGATCAGGTCTCGGCCATCGCTGGTGGCCGTGATGTCCAGGAAGGTCAGCTCGTCCGCGCCCTGGGCGTTGTAGCGCGCGGCGATCTCCACCGGGTCGCCCGCATCGCGCAGCTCCACGAAGTTCACGCCTTTGACGACGCGCCCTCCCGTGACGTCAAGACAGGGGATGATGCGTTTGGCAAGCATGGGCAGACTCGTGGCTAGGGCGTGAAACAAGGGCGAAAAGATACCACGCCCTCGGCGTCCGCAGGCGCTGCGGGGTTCAGCGCTTGAGACCTGCGGCCTGGCTTTGCCAGCGCCATGCGTCCTCGCACATGCGGTCCAGGTCCAGCATGGCCTTCCAGCCCAGCAGGCGCTCGGCCTCGGCGGGGTCGGCCCAGCACTGGGCCACGTCGCCGGGGCGGCGCGCCACGATCTGGTAGGGCACGGGGCGGCCGCTGGCGCGCTCGAAGGCCTTGACCATCTCCAGCACCGAGACCGGGCGCCCCGTGCCCAGGTTCACCGTCAGCAGGCCTTGCTGTTCACGCAGATGGCGCAGCGCCGCCAGGTGGCCGCGCGCCAGGTCGGTGACGTGGATGTAGTCACGCACGCCCGTGCCGTCCGGCGTGGCGTAGTCATCCCCATAGACACTGAGCTGCTGGCGCTGGCCGATGGCGACCTGCGACACATAGGGCATGAGGTTGTTGGGGATGTCGCGCGGGTCCTCCCCGATCAGGCCGCTTTCATGGGCGCCCACGGGATTGAAGTAGCGCAGCCGTGCCAGGCGCCACTGGCCGGGCTCGGCGCGGTCCAGGTCGGCCAGCATTTCCTCGATCCACAGCTTGCTGCGGCCGTAGGGGTTGGTGGCAGACAGCGGGAAATCCTCGCGGATCGGCAGGCTGGCCGGGTCGCCGTAGACCGTGGCCGAGGAGGAGAACACCAGGCTGTGCACGCCCGCCGCCTGCATGGCCTGCAGCAGGGCGACCGTGCCGCCCACGTTGTGTTCGTAGTAGCGCAGTGGCTGGGCCACGGATTCGCCCACGGCCTTGAGTGCGGCGAAGTGGATCACCTCGCGGATGGAGTGCTCGGCAAACAGCCGGTCCAGCGCGGCGCGGTCGCGCACATCGCCTTCCACGCACAGCGGGCGCCGGCCCGTGATGCGTTCCATGCGGTCGAGCACGTCGGCGCTGCTGTTGCTGAAGTTGTCGTAGATCAGGTAGGGCTCGCCTGCGGCGGCCAGCTCCACGCAGGTGTGGGAGCCGATGAAGCCGGCGCCGCCTGTGACCAGGATCATGAATACCTCTCATTGGTGATTTTTTGGCGTGCCTAGTATCGCAATAACCCAGCTTTTCCTCGGGTTCAAGTGGGCTGAGCACAAAAGTAGGGAGAAAACACATTTGTAGACAAACAACGTTATGCTCGGCCCGCTTTTCGTCGGATTGACGATAGCTTTCATCAAATTGTTAAGAAATTTGATGCATAAAAACTATGAATTGATGGGGCATCACCACGCCCTGAGGAGAAGGCCATGAACGGTTTCCTGCGAAGCTGCCTGGTCTGCTGGGGGTTGCTGTGCGGCTGGGTGGTGCAGGCTGCCGAACCCGCGGTGGCTGTCTATTACGGGAACAAGGCATCGCTCAGTGAATTGAGCCTCTACGACATTGCCGTCGTGGAGCCGGGCCATGGCTATGACCCGGTCCGGTTTCGCAAGCAGGCCCCGGGCAGCGAGCTGTATGCCTACGCTTCCGTGGCCGAGGTGCAGCCCGAGCGCGCCTACTTCGGCAAGATTCCCGAGGCCTGGAAGATGGCGCGCAACGGCGCCTGGCAGTCCATCGTCCTGGATCAGACACCCGCGCAGTGGCCCGCCTTCTTTGCTGACGAGGTGATCGCGCCGCTGTGGAAGCAGGGCTTTCGCGGCTTCTTCCTGGACACGCTGGACTCCTACCGCCTGGCCGCGAATTTCGACGAAAAGGCCCAGCAGGACGGTCTGGTGCGCGTCATCGAGACGCTGCACCAGCGCTATCCCGGCATCCGCCTGATCCTGAACCGGGGCTTCGAGATAGTGCCGCGCGTGAGGGACAAGGTACAGATGGTGGCGGCCGAGTCGCTGTTGCGGGGCTGGGATGCCAGCCTCAAGCGCTATGTGAGCGTGCCCGAGAAAGACCGCGAATGGCTGCTGCAGCAACTGCAGACCATCCGCGAGCGCGACCGCCTGCCGGTGCTGTCCATCGACTACCTGGCCCCGCATGACCGCGACGCCACGCGCGAGACCGCCCGCCGCATTGCGCAGCTGGGCATCATCCCCTGGGTTTCCGATGCCGGGCTGCAGACCCTGGGCATAGGCCAGGTGGAGGCGGTGGCGCGCAGGGTGTTGATTCTCTACAACGGTGCCGACTATCCGTCCATCAACGGCGCATCGGCGCACCGCTTCCTGGAAATGCCCCTGAACTACATGGGCTACGTCGCCGACTACGCCGATGTGCGCGAGCCCCTGCCCGAAGGCGTGTCGCGCGACCGCTATGCCGGCGTGGTGAGCTGGTTCGGCGGCGCGGTGCCCGAGATGCGGGCCAAAAGCGTGCGGCAGTGGCTGGCCAACCAGGTGCAGCAGGGCATGCCGCTGCTGGTGCTCAATACGCTGGGCCTGTCCCAGGACCGCACCATGTCGGCCGCCCTGGGCACGCGCAGCACGGAAGCGGCACCCGTGTTCCCGCTGCGGCGCGCCGAAAAGGCGCCGGTCATGGGTTTCGAGATACAGCCGGCCGAGCCAGCGCACGATTACGAAGGCTGGGAGTTCACGCCGCAGATGGCCAGGGGCAGCCGCGAGTTGCTGTCCTTCGACGACAAGCGGGGGCGCCGCTTCGTGTCGGCCGCCATCACGCCCTGGGGCGGCTTTGCACTCATGCCCTATGTGGTGGTGGGCATGCCGGGCACCGACCAGTCGCGCTGGGTGATCGACCCCTTCGCGCTGTTGCGCGAGGCGCTGCGCCTGCAGGACTTTCCGGTGCCCGACGTCACCACCGAGAACGGCCGCCGCCTGCTGCTGGCCCATGTGGACGGGGACGGCTTTCCTTCCAAGGCCGAGCTGCCGGGTACGCCCTTCGCGGGCGAGGTGCTGCGCCGCGAGATCCTGGAGCGCTACAGGATTCCGCACACCATCTCGGTCATCGAGGCCGAAGTCTCGCCGCAGGGCCTGTATCCGCAGTGGGCCGACCAGCTGGAGGGCATTGCCAAGCGCATCTTCGCCATGCCCCATGTCGAGATCGCCAGCCATTCCTATTCCCATCCCTTCTTCTGGGAGCCCGGGGCAGCGCCCGACGGGGATGACAGCAAGGAGGTGAACCTCAACCTCCACATCCCCGGCTACCAGATGGACATGAACCGGGAGATCAATGGCTCGGTCGACTACATCCGCAAGCGCCTGGCGCCGCCCGGCAAGCCGGTGGACGTGTTCTTGTGGACCGGCAACACGGCGCCCAGCGCCGAGGCCCTGGCCATCTCCGACGCGGCGGGACTGCTCAACATGAATGGCGGCGACACGGCCATCACGCGCAGCAATCCCTCGCTGACGGAGGTGCGCAGCTGGGGCCTGCGCAAGGGCGGCCATCTGCAGATCTATGCGCCCGTCACCAACGAGAACATCTACACCAACCTCTGGCACGGGCCGTTCTACGGCTTCGAGCGCGTCATCGAAACCTTCGAGATGACCGACGCGCCCCGGCGCATGAAGGCCGTGGACATCTACTACCACTCCTACTCCGCCAGCAAGCAGGCCAGCATCAAGGCCCTGCACAAGGTCTACCAGTGGGCGCTGGCGCAGCGGCTGAACCCGGTCTACAGCTCCGAGTACATCCGCAAGGTGCAGGATTTCTACGAATTCGCCATCGGCCGCGACGCGCAGGGCTGGCGCCTGCGGGGCCCGGGCCAGTTGCGCACGCTGCGCATGCCGCCCGGCATGGCCCTGCCTTCCATGGCTGCCAGCCGCGGCATCGCCGGCTATGCCAAGGGCGCGGACGGCAACTACCTTCACCTGGCCGGCGGCGCCGGATACCTGGTGCAGCAGGATGCCGCAGGCGCGGCCGCCTCCGCGGCGCGCCCCTATCTGGTGGATGCCAATGCCCGGCTCACGCAATGGCTGCCCCAGGCCGATGGCGGCGTGCGCTTGACCCTGCAGGGCCATGTGCCGCTGGAGCTGCGCATGCACCTGCCGTCCGGCTGTGCGCTGAGTTCCCTGAACGCCGCCAATCCCCTCATTGCCGTGGCGGGTGCCGATACGGGCAGCTCCAACCTCCGTTCCTTCAGAAGTACCCATCACAGTGTTGAACTCCAAGCGCAATGCCGGGGGCTCTGAGCGCCCCGTCACGGTTCCCTTCTGGCTGATCGTGCTGCTGGCGGTACTGATCGGTGGTGCCCTGTGGATGCTGTTTCCCAAGCAGGATCTGGAGCGCCGGCTCTCCGTCACCGGAGATGATTCCGAGCTGTCCTACAACTACCTGAGCAACCTGCTCAAGAGCGACCCGGGCAATGAAAACCTGCGCGCCCTGCTCAAGGCCAAGGAGGAGCGCCTGAAAGCCATCAAGCTGGCGCGCGAAGAGGCAGCCAAGCAGGCGCTGCCCAGCGCCGCCGTCCAGGCCTGGGAGCGCTGGCAGGCCGCCTACCAGAACTATCTGGAGGCGCAAAAGCAGGACCATCGCGCCGGAGGGCAGGCCGATGCCCTGGCGCTCCAGGTGATGCAGGCGCTCAAGGAGGTCCCGCTGGCGGGTCTGACCCAGGAGCAGGCGCTGTACCTGGCTTCTTCGGCGCTGGTACTCAAGGACGCACCGCTGGCCCTGGGCATCTACGACGATGTGGCCGCCCGCCAGGGCGATCCCGCGCGCAAGGCGCAGGTCTATGAGTCCGCAGCGCGGCAGGCGCTGGGCATGTCGCTGTACGAGGAATCGGCCCGGCTGCTGCGCCAGGCCAGCGCCACGACCGAAGACGTCCCGCAGTCGCGCGCCTATCTCTGGCAGGCCCTGCAGGTGCTGCAGTCCGGCAACCGTGCCAGCGAAGCGCTGGCGCTGGCGCGCCAGCAGGAAGAACTGTTGGGCAGCGACCCGGAAACGCTGCGAAGGCTCATCGGCCTGGCGCGCGCGGCCGGCAACCGGGCCGAGGCCGAGCGCTATGCCAAGCGGCTGCTGCAGCTGTCCCTGCTGCAGCAATGGCAGGTGCAGGCGGCAGGCGCTTCGGGAGCCGGCCCGGCCGTAGCGTCCGCAGTGGCCGACGACGGCGCCTGGGCACTGCAGCCCGTGGCCTGGACCGCCCCGGGCTGGCGCATGCTGCGCACGGCCGACCCCGCACGCAAGCCGCCGCCGGGCCTGCCCTTTGACGACAAGACCTACCAGCTGGGCTACGAGGTGTTCCTCGAAAACCGCAACCTGGAAGATGCCTGGCGCGTGGCCACGGCTGCGGTGCGCCAGGCGCCGCAGGACATGGCCTGGCGCGAGCGCCTGGCCCAGGTGTCCGAATGGATGGGGCAGCAGCAGCAGGCCCTGGACAACTGGCTGGTCATTGCGCAGAACACGGGCCGTGAAGATGCCTGGAAGACGGTGATGCGCCTGGCGCCGGGCCTGTTCGACGACCGCGCCCTGATTGCCGGCCTGCGCCACCAGTTGAGCCGCCGTCCCCAGGATGCCGCGCTGCTGCAGGCGCTGGTCCAGGCCTATGAGCGCCAGGCCGAGCCGGGCGCGGCCATCGACTATCTGCAAAAGCACGGCAGCACGCCGCAGTCGCAGATTCTGCTGGCCCAGCTGGCCGAGCGCGCAGGCCGTTCGCCGCTGGCGCTGCAGGCATGGAAGCGCGTGCTCAGCGATCCCGAGCAGCGCACGCCGGCCCATGTCATGCCCGCCGCCGTGCTCGCGCTGCTGCAGGGCGAGCCGGCGCTGGGCCTGCGCTGGCTGGAAGACGCACAGACGCGCGTTCCGGCCGGCATGCAGGACGAAGGCGAGTACTGGCGCCTGCTGGGCGACCTGGCCCAGGACCAGCGCCAGGAGGCGCTGACGCTCAAGGCCTACCGCCGCCTGCTGCAGACGCCGCACGCCGGCATCAGCGACTACGACGAAGTGATCCGCCTGCTGCAGCGCACCGACCGGCGCGAGGCGGCCCAGATGTCCCTGCATGCCTGGGAGCAGTTCCAGGACGTGCGCCATCTGACACAGGCCTTCTACCTGCTGGAGGACCAGGAGGACTGGACGCAGATCGGCCGCCAGGTCGAGCGCATCATGGCCGACCCGGCCTTGCTCAAGCGCCTGATGGGCCAGCCCACCTTCTTCCAGATCCTGGGCGCCTACTACCAGCGCACTGCGCAGCCGAAAAAGGCCATGGAAGCCTTCGAGAAGGGCCTGGCGCTGGACCCCGGCTCCACGCCGCTGCGCCAGGGCCTGATGTGGCTGCTGATCGACACGCAGAACGCGGCGGCCCTCAAGCTGCTGCTGGCGGCGGCCGAGCCCGTGTGGGCACGTGATGCCGACATGCACGGCGCCCTGGCGGCGGCCTACATGACGCTGTCGCGCCCGGCTGTTGCGCTGGAGCGGTATCTGAAGCCGCACCGCACGGAGCATGCGGACGACTTCCTGTGGATGATGCAGTACGCGGACGCGCTGGAGCAGAACCAGCAGGCGGACCAGGCCTGGAACCTGAGGCAGCAGCTGTGGCAGCGCGAGAAGGCGCGCACGCGTGCGCAGCAGGGCCCTTCGGCCGATGCGGCCCGCCGCTGGCTGACCGCCGAGGGCCTGGACGAGGTCCAGCGCCAGGCCCGCAGCCGGCTCATGCTCTTTCATACCCAGGGCGATGCCGAATTCGCCCTGATGCGCGAGCTGCTGCGCATGGACCTGCAAGGCGGGCGCCGCGAGCATTCCGCTGCTGCGGCCGAGCTGGCCATCGCCTGGCTGCAGGAGCGTGGCGAATACCAGGCCGAGCGCGGCTACCTTTGGCAGCAGTACGCGCGCAGCCGCAGCAAGAGTGCCAGCGCACCGCTGTGGGCTGAGATCACGGTGGCCCTGGCGGAAAAGGATGTGGCCCAGGCCGGGCAGCTGCTGCAGCGCCATGACGAGGCACTGCCGCGCTACGACCGCATCAACGCGGCGGCCATGGTGGGCGATGTGCGGCTGGCGCAGACCGCGGGCTTCGAGAGCATGGCCTACCAGCCCGACGACGATCCCCTTCACCTGGGGCTGACCGAGCAGTTGCTGGCCTTCAGCGACTACGGCGGCCTGCAGTTGCGCAATCGCCGCATGGACGCCATCGACGAGCAGGTCTCGCGGCTGCGCTGGCATGTGGGTCTCAACCCCCGCTGGGCGCTGGACCTGGATGCCGAGGACGTGCGCCGCACGGTCAACAAAAGCACCCTGGTGCGCGGACCCTCCCAGGAGCGGGGCATCGGCCTGCGCCTGACGCGCAAGACGCAGTCGGCCTCCAGCGAGTTCATGCTGGGCCGGCGCGAAAGCCTGGAGAGCTACACGCCGATGCAGTTCACGCAGACCTACAACGTGGACAGCCGCTGGAGCCTGCAGGCATCGCTGGGCCGGCACCTGGCCACGCAGGAAACGCTGGCCATGCGCATGGGCGGCATGAAGGACCGCGTGTCGCTGGGCAGCAGCTACCAGCTCTCGCGCCTGGACCAGATCACGCTGGAGCTGGCATCGGAGCGCTACCGCGTGCAAAGCGGCGCCCGCGTGGGCTCCGGCAACCATGCGATGCTGCAATACCTGCACACCTATCGCAGCGAGGCACCCACCCTGCAGTTCGGCGCCTTCACCTCCTGGCACCGCTACAGCCGCACCGACCCGGCGCTGCTGCAGGGCAGGGATGCGGCCATCCTGGGCTACCTGCCTGCGTTCAACGATCCCACCATCGACTATCTGTTGCCGCGCAGCTTCCGCTTCTCGGGCCTGCAGATGATGTTCAACACGGGCTACGAGCAGCAATACACGCGCGCGCTGCGGCCCTATGCCAGCCTGGCCCTGACGCACCACAGCATCAACGGCGCGGGCTACGAGCTGGGCATGGGCCTGGCCACCAGCCTGTTCGGCGCGGACCACCTCGCGCTGGGCCTGAACCTGTCCAAGTCGGGCATCAACACCGTGGGCAATACCCGCGAGCTGTTGCTCACCTACCGCCTCCACTACTGATCCGAAGACTTCAAGGAGCCTTTCCATGACACACCGCACTTCTTTTGCCTCCCGCCTTCGCGTGCTCACGGGTATGGCCCTTGTCGGCCTGCTGTCTGCCTGCTCGACCATCGACCGGGGCACGGCGCCCGCGCTGGAGACGAACGCCAGCTGGGCCGTGCTGCCCTTCGAGAACCACACCGAGACACCCATGGCCGGCAACCGCGCCGCCGCCATCGCCACGGCGCTGATCAATGCGCGCGGCGTGGGCCAGGTCAAGCGCTACACGGGCGATGCGCTGCAGGAGACGCTGTTCGACGGCCGCGACGCCAAGCGCCGCGAGGACGCCCTGGCCTGGGCGCGCGGCGAAGGCGTGCGCTATGCGCTGACGGGCGCGGTGGACGAATGGCGCTACAAGGTCGGAGTGGATGGCGAACCGGCCGTGGGCGTGACGCTGGAGATCGTGGACGTGGGCACCGGCGCCACCGTGTGGAGCGGCGCGGGCGCGCAAAGCGGCTGGAGCCGCGAGGCCCTGGCCGCCGTGGGCCAGAAGCTGATCCGCAATCTGCTGGGCACGGGCCTGGCCAACGCCCGATAAGCGCATCGAGGAACGATTTTCCATGCCAGACCAAGCCACCACGCCCAAGGCGGCACCGCATCCCGATGCACCGCGCCGAGCCGGCATTGCCGCGGAATTCAGGGGTTCGCCCCTGGGCCTGCTTGTGCAGACAAGCGCCAAGCCCTGGGTGGTGGTGGGAGAGACGCTGCTTTTGCCGTTGCTGGCCCTGTTGGCCGGCATGTGGGCCAACCCCGCCAATCCCCTGTGGGTGGAGGCGGAGTTTCCCTGGGCCTGGCTGGCGCCCGTGGTCGTGGCGCTGCGCTACGGGCCCGTTGCCGGCCTGTCGGCGTCCGGTGTGCTGCTGCTGGCATGGCTGGGCGTCAACCAGCGGGATCTGTCGCTGTTTCCCGAACAGTATTTCCTGGGCGGCCTGATCCTGGTCATGGTCGTGGGCGAGATCTCCAGCCTGTGGCGCGCGCGCATACGCCGTGCGCGCACGGCGCAGAACTACATGGACCAGCGCACCGAGCAGCTGATCCGCCAGCACTACCTGCTGCGCCTGTCGCATGACCGCCTCGAGCAGGAGCTCATAGGCCGTCCCGTGTCCATGCGCGACGCCATCAACGTGCTCAGCGGCCTCAGCGGCGCCGAGGGCGATGCGCAAAGCCTGCTCAACCTGCTGGCGCGCTTCAGCCAGATCAGCGTGGCCAGCCTGGTGCCCGTGCGCAACGATGTGCTGGACCCCACGCCCATTGCCCAGCTGGGCGGCGAGCGGCCCATCCATGTCCATGACCCGCTGGTGCGCCAGGCGCTGGACAGCCATGTGCTGTGCCATATCTCGCAAAGCATGGCGCAAGGCCAGCAGACGCAGTACATCGTCGTGGCGCCCATGCTGGACCTGGAAGGCGAGATCTACGGCCTGCTGCTGGTCGAGGAAATGCCTTTCTTCGCACTGCAGGAAGAAGCGCTGCAGACCATCAACCTGCTGCTGGGCTACTACACCGACAGCGTGGCTGCCAACAGCCTGGCCGCACCGCTGCTGCAGGCCTATCCCGACTGCCCGCCGCACTTCGCCTTCGAGGTGCAGCGCATGGAGCATGTGAACCGCAGCGCGCGCCTGAGCAGCGTGGTGGTGGCGCTGGAGCTGTCGCCGTCGGCCGTCCAGGCGCAGATGGCCCAGCAGATCATGCGGCTGGAGCGCATGCTGGACCGTTCCTGGCTGCAGGAACGCGATGGCCGGCAGCTGCTGGCCATCTTCATGCCGCTGGGCACCAACGCCACGGCCGAGGGCTACCTGAACCGCATCGAGGCCTGGCTGGCCCAGCGCGGCGTGGCCTCGCTGGCCGATGCGGGCATCTTCCCGCGCACCATCTTGCTGGACCGCTGCTCGGCCATCAGCGTGCTGGAGCGGCTGCACCAGATGGGGCAGGGCCATGCTTAACCTCAAGCTGGCCCTGGGCGCGCTGGCCGCGGAGATCGCCTCCTGGAGCAGCCTGTGGCTGCTGCGCAGCCAGTCGGATGCCGCCCTGCTGGGCTATCTCATGGCCCATGGATTGGCCAGTGGCCTGCTGGCGCTGTGCCTGGCGCCGTTCCTGGCCACCTCGGCCAGGTCGGTGCGCCAGCGCCTGGCCCTGGTGGCGCTGATGGGGCTGTTTGCCTATGCCGTGCCGGTGGCCGGCATCCTGGGCGCCGTCGTGGCCACCATTGCGCTGCACACGCAGCGCGGCCCGCGCGGTGGCCAGCGCTTTCCGGTGATGCCCCTGCCCGATTTCGACCCGCACCAGCAGTCCGGCACCAGCCGCCGCCAGGCGGGCCTGCAGTCCTTCCTGGCCAATCCCAATGTGCCCGTCGCCTCGCGCATGCGGGCCATGGTGGCGCTGGGCAGCGTTCCGGGGCGCATTGCCTCGCCCATGCTGCGCACGGCGCTGGGCGATTCCAGCGAGGACCTGCGCCTGCTGGCCTACAGCATGCTGGACGCCAAGGAGCGCGAGATCAGCAAGACCATCCACCAGGAGCTGCAGCTGTTCGAGCATGCCCGTCAGTCCGAGGGCGATGCGCCCTGCGGGCCGCGCGGACTGCAGGCGGCTCGGGCGCTTACCGACCTGTATGCGGAGCTGGTCTACCAGGGCGTGGCGCAGGGCGATGTGCGTGACCACGCCATCCAGCAATCCCTGCACTACTGCGACCTGGTGCTGGCCCAGCGGCCCGACAACGCGCTGCTGCTGTTGCGCCGTGGCCGGCTGTTGCATCTGCAGGGCAGGCAGGTGGAGTCGCTGGCCTGCTACGAGCGCTCGCTGGCGCTGGGCATGGAGCCCGCGCGCGTCGTGCCCTACCAGGCCGAGCTGCTGTTCGAGCGGCGCGAGTTCGCCAAGGCGCAGGCGCTGATGCGATCGCTGGACATCGAGCATGCCCTGCCGCGCCTGAAGCCCAGCATCCGCTACTGGAGTGCCTCATGAGCCGTGCGAGCCAGTTCCCCACGGCTGCCAGTGCGGACATCGCGCTGCTGCTGGAGGGCACGTTTCCCTATGTCAGCGGCGGCGTGTCCAGCTGGGTCAACCAGATCCTGCAGGCCTATCCCGAGCACCGCTTCGCCATCGTCTTCCTGGGAAGCCGGCGCGAGGACTATGGCGATTTCCGCTACGCGCTGCCGCCCAACGTGGTGCACTTCGAGCAGCATTTCCTCTTTGACGCCCTGCACTCCAACATCCAGCCCGCGCCCTCGCGCGGCCATCCCGAAGCCCTGGCCAAGGCCCGGGAGTTCCTGCAAGCGCTGGAGGCACATGACGGCAGTGCCGAAAGCCGGGCCAAGGTGCTGGCGGCCATGCGCTCGATTGCGCTGGAACTGCAGCCCGGCGGCAGCCTGCCGCTGGAGGATTTCCTGCACAGCGAATTCGCCTGGGACCTGATCCGCGACAGCTACCGGCGCCACTGCACCGATCCATCGTTCGTGGACTTCTTCTGGACCGTGCGCATCATGCTGCAGCCGCTGTGGCTGATGGCGCGCATCGCCCACGGGCTGATTCCGGTGCGCGTGCTGCACACGGTCTCCACGGGCTATGCGGGGTTTCTGGGGGGGCTGCTGCACCATTCGCGCGGCCTGCCGCTGGTGCTGTCCGAGCATGGCATCTACACCAAGGAACGGCAGATCGACCTGCTGCAGAGCACCTGGATACGCGACAACCGCAACATCTTCCAGCGCGACCCCATGGAGGTGTCGTTCTTCCGGCAGATGTGGATACGGTTTTTCGACTGGATGGGGCGCTTTTGCTATGGCGCGGCCGACCCCATCATTGCGCTGTACGAGAACAACCGCCTGCGCCAAGTGGCCGATGGCGCGGCGGCAGAGCGCACGGTAAGCATTCCCAACGGCATCCGCATAGAGCGCTTTGCGCCGCTGCGCGCCCAGCGGCCGGCCGAGACGCCGCCCGTGCTGTGCCTGATCGGCCGCGTGGTGCCCATCAAGGACATCAAGACCTTCATCCGCGCCATGCGCCGCGTGGTCAACCGGATGCCCCAGGCCCAGGCCTGGGTGGCCGGCCCCACGGCCGAAGACCCGGCCTATGCCGATGAATGCCAGAACCTTGTGGACAGCCTGGGCCTGCAGGCCAACGTCCGCTTTCTGGGCATGCAGAAGGTGGAGGAGTTGCTGCCCAAGGTGGGCGTGGTCGTGCTGTCGTCCATCAGCGAGGCGCTGCCCCTGGTGATTCTCGAAGCACAGGCCGCCGGCGTGCCCGTGGTCAGCACCGACGTGGGCTCGTGCCGCCAGCTCATCGACGGGCTGGGGCCCGAGGACCAGGCCCTGGGCTCGTGCGGGCGCGTGGTCGGCATTGCCAACCCCGAGGCACTGGCCGATGCCTGCCTGGAGCTGCTGGCATCGCCCGGGCAATGGCAGGCCGCCAGCGCGGCCGGGATTGCGCGCGTGGAGCGCTACTACTCCGACCGGCTGCTGTTCGAGCGCTACAGGCAGGTCTATGACAGGGCGCTGCAACAGTCCGAGGAAAAACACTGATGGCCGGCATTGGATTCGAACTGCGCCACCTGCTGCGCAAGAACACGCTGACCAGCGTGCTCCAGGCCTACGCCTATGCGGGCGTGATCGGCTCGGGGCCGTGGGTGTTCTCCATCATCGGCATCCTGCTGGTGGGGGTGTTCAGCGTCAGCGTGGTGGCGCCGCCGCTGCTGGTCACGCAGTTCCAGACCTCGGTCACCTACCTGGTGGCCAGCAGCCTGATCCTGACCGGGGCGGCGCAGCTGGCATTCACGCGCTTTGTCTCGGACCAGCTGTTCCTCAAGAAGGACGAGAGCATCCTGCCCAACCTGCATGGCCTGCTGCTGGTCGTGGTGGCCACTGCCAGCGCGCTGGGCACGCTGGCGCTGTTCGTGGTGCTGCCGGGCCAGGGCCTGCTGTACCGCGTGCTGATGCTGGCGGGCTTCACGCTGATGTGCGTGGTCTGGGTCATGACCGTGCTGCTGTCGGGCCTCAAGCACTACCGGGCCATTGCCGGGCTGTTCGGCGCCACCTACCTGCTCATCGTGCTGCTGGCGCTGCCGCTGCGCTACTGGGGGTTGGAAGGGTTGCTGGCCAGCTTCGTGATCGGCCACGTGCTGCTGCTGGCCGGCATGTGGCTGATCGTGCTGCGCAGCTTTCCGCTGCAAAAGCGCTGGATCGCCTTTGACTTCACGCAGCGCTCGCTGATCTTTCCGGCGCTGATCGCCATCGGCGTGCTCTACAACCTGGGCATCTGGATCGACAAGTTCATGTTCTGGTACTACCCGCCGACCTCGCAGCAGATCATCGGCGGGCTCAGGGCCTCGCTGATCTACGACCTGCCGGTGTTCCTGTCCTACCTGTCCATCATCCCGGGCATGGCGGTCTTTCTGGTGCGCATCGAGACCGACTTCGTCGAGTACTACGACAAGTTCTTCGATGCCGTGCGCGGCGGCGGATCGCTCGAGTACATCGAGTCCATGCGCAACGAAATGGTCTACGCCATCCAGGCGGGCCTGGGCGAGATCGCCAAGGTGCAGACGCTGGCCGTTCTCGTCACCCTGGTGGCCGGACCGGCCATCCTGCAGTTGCTGGGCATCTCCCAGCTGTACCTGCCGCTGCTGCATGTGCAGGTGGTCGGCGCCGGGCTGCAGGTGGGCGTGATGGCCGTGCTCAACGTGTTCTTCTATCTGGACGAGCGGCGCATCGTCTTCATGCTGTGCCTGCTGCTGGTGGTGCTGAACATCGCCTTCACGGGCATTTCGCTGGCGCTGGGCGCCGCGTTCTATGGCTACGGCTTTTGCCTGGCCATGCTGGTGACGCTGTGCGTGGGCCTGTTCATGCTCTCGCGCGAACTCAACCGGCTCGAGTACAAGACCTTCATGCTGCAGTGACCGGCAGGCATCTCTCGCCCTTTGCCGATTTGCACGGTCTTGATCCAGCGTGTTGGCGGGGGGCGCCGGTCTGCGCGACAATACGGGATTCGGCGCCGGCACCCAACCGAGACAAAGGTTCCGCCAAGGAACCATTCATTACAACGATTGCGCACCTTGCGTGCAGCGGCCGCCGCCTTTCGCTTTTTCCACTCCAAAGCTTTAAGCCATGAAAAAACGCACCCTCTTGGCCATGGTGGCCCTGTCTGCACTGCTGGCAGCCTGCGGCAAGAACGAGTCCGCATCGACCGCCGCCGCGCCGGTTGCCGCCCCCGTGCCGGCAGCCATGACCAAGTTGGTGATCGGCCTGGACGACAACTTCCCGCCCATGGGCTTTCGTGACGACAAGAACGAGATCGTCGGCTTCGACATCGACATGGCGCGTGAAGCCGCCAAGCGCATGAACGTGGAGGTGGACTTCAAGCCCATCGACTGGAGCGCCAAGGAGGCCGAGCTGGTCGGCAAGCGCGTCGACGCGCTGTGGAACGGCCTGACCATCACCGAAGAGCGCAAGAAGAACATCGCCTTCACCGCGCCCTACATGGAGAACCACCAGATCATCATCGTGCGCGCCGACTCCGACATCAAGGACAAGGCTGGCCTGGCCGGCAAGGTCGTGGGCGCGCAGGATGGCAGCTCGGCCGTGGACGCCATCAAGAAGGACGCCGCCGTGGCCGCCAGCTTCAAGGACCTGAAGACCTTCGGCGACAACATCACCGCGCTGATGGACCTGTCGGCCGGCCGCCTGGACGCCGTCGTGGTCGACGAGGTCGTGGGGCGCTTCCACGTGGCCAAGAAGGCTGGCGAGTACCTGGTGCTCGAGGACAACTTCGGCACCGAGGACTACGGCGTGGGCCTGCGCAAGGAGGACACCGAAGTTCTGGGCAAGCTCGAAGCCGCGCTGGCCGAGATGAAGAAGGACGGCAAGGCCGCCGAAATCGCCTCCAAGTGGTTCGGCAAGGACATCATCAAGTAAATCCGGCACACCATGCGACCGGCAAGGCCAGCCTGGCATTGCCGGTCTTTTGCGTTCTGGGACGCACGCGCCCGTGGCTGCCCGGATCCTGCCGATGCCGGCGGGGCCGCGCACCGCACTGAGGCCATTCGATGGAATATGTAATCTCGCTCATGGGGCCGCTGTCCGCCGGCGCCCTGGTCACCCTCAAGCTCTTCGTCATCACCCTGGCGCTGTCCATTCCCCTGGGACTGTCGCTGGCGCTGATGCGCATCTCCCGCTTTCCCGCCCTGAGCCGGCTGGTCGGCGGCTACATCTGGCTGATGCGCGGCACGCCGCTGATGCTGCAGATGCTGTTCATCTACTTCGCGCTGCCCTTCGTGCCCGTGATCGGCGTGCGCCTGCCCGATTTCCCGGCCGCCGTGGTCGCCTTCGCGCTGAACTACGCCGCCTACTTCGCCGAAATCTTCCGCGCGGGCATCCAGTCCGTGGACCGCGGCCAGTACGAGGGCGCCAAGGTGCTGGGCATGAGCTACGGCCAGACCATGCGCCGCATCATCCTGCCGCAGATGTGGGCGCGCATCATCCCGCCTGTGAGCAACGAGACCATCACCCTAGTCAAGGACACCTCGCTGATCTACGTGCTGGCCCTGAACGATCTGCTGCGCGCGGCGCGCGGCATCGTGCAGCGCGATTTCACCATCACGCCCTTCGTGGTGGCCGCAGGCTTCTATCTGGTCATGACTCTCGTGTTGACCTGGATCTTCCAATACCTAGAAAAACGCCATGCCAAATACGACGCGTGATAACGCGCCCGAGACCATGATCTCGGCGCAGAACATCTGCAAGGGCTTTGGCGGCGTGCCGGTGCTGCGCGGCGTTTCGCTGGAGCTGGCGCGTGGCGAGGTGGTGGCCATCATCGGTCCCTCGGGATCGGGCAAGAGCACCTTTTTGCGCTGCCTCAACCACCTGGAAACCATTGACAGCGGCCGTGTCGCCGTTGAAGGCGAAGTGCTGGTGGACAGCGGCGCGGACGGCCGTGCCCACTACGTGCCCGAGGCGCAGATCCGCCAGATCGGCCGCAAGATGGGCATGGTGTTCCAGTCCTTCAACCTGTTCCCGCACCTCACGGTGCTGGAGAACGTCATCGAGGCGCCGATCGTCGTCAAGGGCCTCAGGCGCGAGCAGATCGTGCCCAAGGCCGAGGCGCTGCTGCACAAGGTGGGCCTGCTGGAAAAGCGCGATGCCTATCCCAACCGTCTGTCGGGCGGGCAAAAGCAGCGCGTGGCCATTGCCCGGGCCCTGGCCATGGAGCCCGACATCCTGCTGTTCGACGAGCCCACCTCCGCGCTGGACCCCGAGCTGACCGGCGAGGTGCTGCGCACCATGCGCGAGCTGGCGCAGGAGCACATGACCATGCTGGTCGTGACCCACGAGATGGGCTTTGCCCGTGAAGTGGCCAATCGCGTGATCTTCATGGACAAGGGGGAGATCGTCGAGCAAGGCCCTGCGGAAGCATTCTTTGCGGCGCCGCAGCACACACGGACCCAGGCATTCCTGCAGAACATGTTGTAAAAAAACATCTGTCCAGTCCGGATTTTCCCCAGGTCCAGAGAGCGTGCAACGCTTGTGTAGCAAGCAAAGCATGCTCTTTTTTTTATGGCGGTTTCTGCCATGACTTTTTGAGAAACATACACGGATGTATGTTTATCTCGGTCGGAGGTGAGCAAGCAGCGGCACCTGTCTGCACAATAGCGGGCTTGCCTGCGAACATTTATCGACCGCACCACAGCATGATCCCAACCGCCTCTTTCGTGGAGTTGCGCAACGTCACCTTCGGCTATGGCGAGCGTGTGATCCTGCGCGACCTGTCGCTGCAGGTGCCGCGCGGCAAAGTCACGGCCCTGATGGGCGCATCGGGCGGGGGCAAGACCACCGTGCTGCGCCTGATCGGCGGCCAGCAGCATGCCCAGCAGGGGCAGGTGCTGTTCGATGGCAAGGACGTCACCACCATGGACGCCGCGGGCCTGTACGCTGCGCGCCGGCGCATGGGCATGCTGTTCCAGTTCGGCGCCCTGTTCACCGACATGAGCGTGTTCGACAACGTGGCCTTCCCGCTGCGCGAGCACACCGACCTTCCCGACGAACTGGTCCGCGACATCGTGCTCATGAAGCTGCATGCCGTGGGTCTGCGCGGTGCGCGCGACCTCATGCCCAGCGAGATATCGGGCGGCATGGCCCGCCGCGTGGCGCTGGCGCGGGCCATTGCACTGGACCCCGAACTGGTCATGTACGACGAGCCCTTCGCCGGGCTGGATCCCATTTCCCTGGGCACCGCTGCCCAACTGATCCGAGAACTCAACGACGCCATGGGCCTGACCTCCATCCTGGTGTCCCATGACGTGGAGGAAACCTTCCATGTGGCCGACCATGTGGTCATCCTGGGCAACGGCGGTGTCGCCGCCCAGGGCTCGCCCGAGGAAGTCAAGGCCAATCCCGATCCGCTGGTGCAGCAGTTCATCCACGCACGCGCCACCGGCCCCGTACCCTTCCATTACCCCGGCGTGAGTGCCGAAGAGGATTTCGGCACGCCTGAAAGCCCGGTCAAGGCCAGCGGCCGGAGGCGCGCATGAACCGGCTGCATCCCGCTCGCATAGGCGCGGCCGTGCGCCACCAGTTGACCCAGCTGGGCATGGGCACCCGCCTGTTCGGCCGCCTGCTCGCGCTGATGGGGCCGGCGCTGGGCAGGCCGCGGCTGATTGGCGACCAGATCCATTTCCTGGGCAACTATTCGCTGGCCATCATCGGCGTGTCCGGCCTGTTCGTCGGTTTCGTGCTGGGCCTGCAGGGCTACTACACCCTGCAGCGCTACGGCTCGGCCGAGGCGCTGGGCCTGCTGGTGGCGCTGTCCCTGGTGCGCGAGCTCGGCCCCGTCGTCACGGCGCTGCTGTTTGCCGGCCGTGCCGGCACGGCGCTGACGGCCGAGATCGGCCTCATGAAGGCCGGCGAGCAGTTGTCGGCCATGGAAATGATGGCCGTGGACCCCGTGCGCCGCATCCTGGCGCCGCGCTTCGTGGCCGGCCTGATCGCCATGCCGCTGCTGGCCGCTGTCTTCAGCGCCGTCGGCGTGATCGGCGGCTGGCTGGTGGGCGTGGTCATGATCGGCGTCGATGGCGGTGCCTTCTGGGGCCAGATGCAAAACGGCGTGGACTGGTGGTATGACCTGGGCAACGGCGTTCTCAAGAGCCTGGTGTTCGGCGTGGCGGTGACCTTCATCGCGCTGCTGCAGGGCTATGCAGCCAAGCCCACGCCCGAAGGCGTGTCCCGCGCGACCACGCGCACGGTGGTGATGGCCTCGCTGGCCGTGCTGGGGCTGGACTTCCTGCTCACGGCCACGATGTTCAGCCTTTGACCCGGCGCCGAAGCCACCCCCGCAAAACAAGGAAAAACAAACCATGCAGCAATCCAAGAGTGATGTCTGGGTCGGACTGTTCGTGCTGATCGGCGCTGCGGCGCTGGTGTTCCTGGCGCTGCAGTCGGCCAACCTGCTGAGCCTGAGCTTCCAGAAAACCTACACGCTGACCGCGCGCTTCGACAACATCGGCGGACTCAAGCCCAAGGCGGCCGTGCGCAGCGCGGGCGTCGTCGTGGGCCGCGTGGAATCCATCACCTTCGACGATCAGGTCTTTCAGGCCAGCGTGACCATGGCCATGGAAAACCGCTACGCGTTTCCCAAGGACAGTTCCCTGAAGATCCTGACCAGCGGCCTGCTCGGCGACCAGTACATCGGCATCGAAGCCGGCGCAGATGACCACAACCTCAAGGATGGCGACCGCGTCGTCGCAACCCAGTCGGCCGTTGTGCTGGAAAATCTGATCGGACAGTTCCTCTACGGCAAGGCCGAGCAGGGTGGCAGCTCCGGTGCAGGAGGCAAAGAATGACAACCAACCATGAACAGGCGACCGCGGGTCGCCCTGCAGTCCAGGCAGCATCCTGGCAGCGCACAGCCATGCTGGGCACATTGGCCGCCGCTTCGCTGCTCGCCGGCTGCGCCACCGCGCCGGGCGAGGCCCGCAATCCCCAGGACCCGTTCGAGCCGTTCAACCGCAGCGTCTACTCGTTCAACGACGGCCTGGACCGTGCCGTCCTGAAGCCGGTGGCCACGGTCTACCGCGACGTCACTCCGCGTCTGGCCCGCGATGGCGTGAGCAATTTCTTCTCCAACCTCAGCGATGTCTGGTCCTTCGTGAACAACGCGCTGCAGGGCCAGGCCGAAGGCGCCTACAACTCCGTCGTGCGGTTCTCGGTGAATACGGTCTTCGGCCTGGGCGGCTTGCTCGACATCGCCAGCGAGGCCGGCATCGAGCGCCAAAAGCAGGACTTCGGCCAGACCCTGGGTCGCTGGGGCGTGCCCACCGGGCCGTACCTGGTGCTGCCGCTGCTGGGCCCGTCCACGGTGCGTGACACTGCGGCTCTTCCGGTGGATGCCTGGGGCAACCCCATGTCGGCGATCAACGACATCCCGGTTCGCAACAGCCTGTATGTGCTGCGACTGGTGGATACACGTGCCCGCCTGCTCAATGCCTCCGACACGCTGGACTCCGTCGCGCTCGACCGCTACAGCCTGACGCGCGATGTCTACCTGAACCTGCGGCGTGGCAAGTCGGGTGATGACGGTCGCATCGAGGATTACGACGACGATGCCGGCAAGCTGCCGCCCGAAGACGGCGCGAAGTAAGCAGTTCGTAACATCCCGAGATGAAAAACGGCCGCTGCCTGACATGGCGCGGCCGGAAAAATGTGCAATATCAACCCGGTCCGGGGCATGAGGCCCTGCTGGGAAAGGAAGAGTGATGATCAATCGACGTGCCTGGAGCGCTGCCGCTGCAGCCATGCTGGCCATGGGAACCCTTGGCGCGGCACTGCCGGCCCGCGCAGCCGGCGAGACCCCCGATGCGCTGATCAAGCGTGTCTCCACCGACGTGCTGGAAACCATCAAGAAGGACCCCTCGCTGCGCGAGGGCGATGTCTCCAAGGTCAATGCGCTGGTCAATGACAAGGTCATGCCGTATGTGAATTTCCGCCGCATGACCTCCGCCTCGGTGGGGCCGGCCTGGCGCCAGGCCACGCCTGCGCAGCGCGAGAAGCTGGAGACCGAGTTCAAGGCCCTGCTGATCCGCACCTATTCGGGCGCGCTGACGCAGGTCAGCAACCAGACCATCAACGTCAAGCCCCTGCGCGCGGCAGCCGGCGACACCGATGTGCTGGTGCGCACCGAAGTGCTGGGCCGCGGCGAGCCCGTGCAGCTGGACTACCGGCTCGAGAAGTCCGGCGACGGCTGGAAGATCTACAACCTGAACGTGCTGGGCGTGTGGCTGGTGGAAACCTACCGCAACCAGTTCAGCCAGGAAATCAATGCCCGCGGCATCGACGGCCTGATCGAGACCCTGGCCACGCGCAGCAAGATGCCGGCCACGCCGCCCTCCAAGGGCTGACAGCCGCGGACGCACGCGCCATGCTGCAGCTCCCCCGTGAACTGACCTACCGCCAGGCGCGCAGCTGTCTCGTGCAGCTGCGGCCCCAGGTGCAGGCCTTCGATGGCGCCCAGGTGCGTGTCGATGCCAGCGGTGTCGAGGTCTTCGACTCGTCCGCACTGGCCGTGCTGCTGGCCTGCCGCCGCACCGCGAAGGCGGCAGACAAGCAATTGGTGGTCGTGGGCCTGCCGCAGGGCCTGCAGTCCATGGCGGCGCTGTATGGCGTCGACGGGCTGCTGGCCGACATGGCCGCATCCTCCCCCTCCTGAGCCGGCGCAGCGCGCCGCTGCAAAGAGCCCTGCAAGGCAGGTTTGGCTGCAAGGGCCTAGAATCGCGCCTCGCATGTCTGCCGTCTCATTCCAATCCATCTCCAAGACCTACCAGACCCCCAAGGGGGCCTTCCAGGCGCTCAACCACGTGAGTCTGGACATTGAGGAGGGCGAGTTCTTCGGCCTGCTCGGTCCCAATGGCGCTGGCAAGACCACGATGATCAGCATCCTGGCCGGCCTGTCGCGCGCCACCAGCGGCCGCGTGCTGGTCCAGGGCAGCGACGTGCATGCCGACTACTCGGCTGCCCGGCGCAAGCTGGGCATCGTGCCGCAGGAGCTGGTCTTCGATCCCTTCTTCAATGTGCGCGAGGCGCTGCGCTTTCAGTCCGGCTATTTCGGCGTCAGGAACAATGACGACTGGATCGACGAGCTGCTGCACAGCCTGGGGCTGACCGACAAGGCCAATTCCAACATGCGCCAGCTGTCCGGCGGCATGAAGCGCCGCGTGCTGGTGGCCCAGGCGCTGGTGCACAAGCCGCCCATCATCGTGCTCGACGAGCCCACGGCCGGCGTGGACGTGGAGCTGCGCCAGACGCTGTGGCACTTCATCGCACGCCTGAACCGCGAAGGCCATACCGTGCTGCTCACCACCCACTACCTGGAAGAGGCCGAGGCGCTGTGCAGCCGCGTGGCCATGCTCAAGCAGGGCAACATCGTCAAGCTCTCGACCATGTCGGATCTGCTCAAGTCCGCCTCCTCCAACGTGCTGCAGTTCAAGACCGATACCGCCTTGCCGCCGGCCCTGGCCGCACGGGCGCGGGTGACCGGCCGCATCGTGCAGATACCCGCCAACGACGCCAGCGATGTGGAGCGCCTGCTCGCCGCGCTGCGCGAGGGCTCCGTCGTGCCCGAGGACGTGGAAATCCGCCGCGCCGATCTGGAGGACGTCTTCATCCATGTGATGAATGAGCAGGGACAGACTTCGCAGGGAGCTTCGGCATGAACGGCTGGCAGACTCTGCTCAAGAAGGAAGTGCTGCGCTTTTGGAAGGTCAGCTTCCAGACCGTGGCCGCACCCGTGCTCACGGCCGTGCTCTATCTGCTGATCTTCGGCCATGTGCTCGAAGGCCGGGTGCTGGTGTACGACCGCATCAGCTACACGGCCTTCCTGATCCCTGGCCTGGTGATGATGAGCGTGCTGCAGAACGCCTTCGCCAACAGCTCCTCCAGCCTGGTGCAGAGCAAGATCATGGGCTCCATGGTCTTCGTGCTGCTCACGCCGCTGTCGCACTGGGCCTGGTTCGGGGCCTATGTGGGAGCGTCGGTGCTGCGCGGGCTGCTGGTGGGCGCGGGCGTGTTCGTCGTCACGCTGTACTTTGCCATTCCCGAATTCACGGCGCCGCTGTGGATTCTGGTCTTCGGCCTGCTGGGCGCGGCGCTGCTGGGCACGCTGGGCGTGATCGCCGGCCTGTGGGCCGACAAGTTCGACCAGATGGCGGCCTTTCAGAACTTCCTGATCATGCCCATGACGTTCCTGTCGGGCGTGTTCTATTCGATCCAGTCCCTGCCGCCTTTTTGGCAAAAAGTCAGCCATCTGAACCCGTTTTTCTACATGATCGACGGTTTCCGCTACGGCTTCTTCGGCCAGAGCGACGTATCGCCCTGGGTCAGCCTGGCCATCGTCGGCTCGGCCTGGCTGGCGGTGAGTGCCCTGGCCGTGCATCTGCTGCGCATCGGCTACAAGATCCGCGGCTGAGGTTTTTCCTCAGGCTGCGGCGGGCGCTGTGCCGGCATTTTCGAACCCACCCATGAACAGGCGGCCGGCGCCCGGCGCCGCCGCCAACCAAGGCCATGCCGCGATGCATGGCAGGAAAGCTTCCCCATGACTGCAGACCAACTCAAGGAACTGATCGCCACCGGCCTGCCTTGCGAACACATTGCGCTGGAAGGTGATGGACGGCACTGGTTTGCCACCATCGTCTCGGCCCAATTCGAGGGCCAGCGACTGCTGCAGCGCCAGCGCCTGGTCTACGCCACGCTGGGCCAGCGCATGCACACCGACGAGGTCCATGCCCTGTCCATGAAGACCTACACGCCCGCCGAGTGGGCTGCCCAGGCCGGCCAGGCCTGAGCCGGCGGTCAGGCACTTCAGACTCCTGCTGCACCGGTCGCCAGGGCCCGTGCGGCATCTTCCTTTCCCCGATTTCCAGATTCAAGTCTGTCAGCCATGGACAAACTCCTGATTCGCGGTGGCCGAGCGCTGCATGGCGAGGTGACGGTCTCCGGCGCCAAGAATGCCGCCCTGCCCGAGCTATGCGCTGCGCTGCTGTCGTCCGAGCCCGTCACCCTGCGCAATGTGCCGCGCCTGCAGGACGTGGCCACCATGCTCAAGCTCATCCGCAACATGGGTGTCGGCGCCGAGCACGATGACAGCGGCACCGTGCGCATCCACGCCGGCTCGCTGTCCAACCCCGAGGCACCCTACGAACTGGTCAAGACCATGCGCGCCTCGGTCCTGGCCCTGGGCCCGCTGCTGGCCCGATTCGGCCAGGCCCGCGTGTCGCTGCCCGGCGGCTGCGCCATCGGCTCGCGCCCCGTGGACCAGCACATCAAGGGCCTGCAGGCCATGGGTGCCGAGATCGTTGTCGAGAACGGCTACATGCACGCGTGCCTGCCCGGGCATCTCAAGCGCCTGCAGGGCGCCCGCATCACCACCGACATGGTGACGGTCACGGGCACCGAGAACTTCCTGATGGCCGCCGTGCTGGCCGAAGGCGAGACGGTGCTGGAAAACGCCGCCATGGAGCCCGAGATCGGCGACCTGGCCGAAATGCTCATCAAGATGGGCGCAAGGATCGAAGGGCACGGCACCAGCCGCATCGTCATCCAGGGTGTGGAGCGGCTGAGCGGCTGCGAGCACCAGGTGGTGGCCGACCGCATCGAGGCCGGCACCTTCCTGTGCGCCGTGGCGGCCACGGGCGGCGAGGCGCTGCTGCGCAATGGCCGTGCCGACCACCTGGGCGCGGTCATCGACAAGCTCAAGGACGCTGGGGCCGAAGTGTCCGCCGAGGAGGGCGGCATCCGCGTGCGCGCTGCCGGCAAGCTCAAGGCCCAGAGTTTCCGCACCACCGAGTACCCGGGCTTTCCCACCGACATGCAGGCGCAGTTCATGGCGCTGAACCTGGTGGCCGAAGGCTGCAGCATGGTCACCGAGACCATCTTCGAGAACCGCTTCATGCACGTCGACGAGATGCTGCGCCTGGGCGCGCAGATCACCACCGACGGACGCGTGGCCACCATCACCGGCAGCCAGTCGCTGTCGGGCGCGGCCGTCATGGCCACCGACCTGCGCGCTTCGGCCAGCCTGGTCATCGCCGGCCTCGTGGCCAAGGGCGAGACCCTGGTCGATCGCATCTATCATCTGGACCGCGGCTACGATCGCATGGAAGACAAGCTGCGCGGCCTGGGTGCCGACATCGAAAGAGTTTCCCAATGACCATCACGATTGCCCTGTCCAAGGGCCGCATCTACGACGAAACCGTGCCGCTGCTGGCCGCTGCCGGCATCTCGGTCACCGAAGACATTGAAAAGTCGCGCAAGCTGATCTTCGAGACCAACCAGAGCCACGTGCGCGTGGTGCTGGTGCGCGCCTCCGACGTGCCGGTCTACGTGCAGTACGGCGGCGCCGACCTCGGCGTGGCCGGCCTGGACTCCCTGATCGAGCATGGTGCCCAGGGCCTGTACCAGCCCCTGGACCTGAAGATCGCGCGCTGCCGCGTCAGCGTCGCCGTGCGCAACGGCTTCGACTACGCGCTGGCCGTCAAGCAGGGCGCCCGCCTGCGCATCGCCACCAAGTATCCCGAGATCGCGCGCAACTTCTTCGCCACCAAGGGCGTGCACGTGGACATGGTCAAACTCTACGGCTCCATGGAACTGGCCCCGCTGACCGGCATGGCCGACGCCATCGTCGACCTGGTGTCCACCGGCAACACGCTCAGGGCCAATGACCTGGTCGAGGTCGAGCCCATCATGGAGATCAGCTCGCGCCTGGTGGTCAACCAGGCCTCGCTCAAGCTCAAGCAGGCCCCTCTGCGCAAGATCATCGATGCCTTCGCATCGGCCATTCCCCAAGACTGAAGCCCTCTGCACCATGGAATACCAAGCCGCTCCCGCCCGCCTGTCCACGCTTGACGCCAACTTCGAACACGATTTTGCGCAGCGCCTGCATTGGTCGGCGGACACGGACGCGGCCATCGAGCAGCGCGTGGCCGACATCCTGGCCGATGTGCAAAAGCGCGGCGATGCGGCCGTGCTGGAGTACACGGCGCGTTTTGACGGATTGCAGGTGGACGGCATGGCAGCGCTGGAGCTGACGCAGGCCGAGCTCAAGGCCGCCTTCGACAGCCTGGGCGACGAGCAGCGCGATGCGCTGACGGCCGCTGCCCAGCGCGTGCGCACCTACCACGAGGCACAAAAGCGCGCCAGCGGCGAGAGCTGGAGCTACCGCGACGCCGATGGATCCCTGCTGGGCCAGAAGGTCACGCCGCTGGATCGCGTGGGCATCTATGTGCCCGGCGGCAAGGCCGCCTATCCGTCCAGCGTGCTGATGAATGCCATTCCCGCCCATGTGGCTGGCGTGCAGGAAATCATCATGGTCGTGCCCACGCCGCGCGGCGAGAAGAACGCCCTGGTGCTGGCGGCTGCCTATGTGGCGGGCGTCACGCGCGGCTTCACCATCGGCGGTGCCCAGGCCGTGGCGGCCCTGGCCTACGGCACGGCCACCATCCCCAAGGTGGACAAGATCACCGGCCCCGGCAATGCCTATGTGGCCAGCGCCAAGAAGCGGGTGTTCGGCACCGTGGGCATCGACATGATTGCCGGCCCCAGTGAAATCCTGGTGCTGGCCGACGGCAGCACGCCGCCCGACTGGGTGGCCATGGACCTGTTCAGCCAGGCCGAGCATGACGAGCTGGCGCAGAGCATCCTGCTGTGCCCCGATGCCGACTACATCGCCGCCGTCCAGCGCGAGATCGACCGCCTGCTGCCCGAGATGCCGCGGCGCGCCATCATCGCCAAGAGCCTGAGCGACCGGGGTGCCCTCATCCTCACGCGCGACATGCAGGAGGCCTGCGCCATCAGCAACCGCATCGCGCCCGAGCACCTGGAAGTCTCCAGCAACGATCCCCACCAGTGGGAGCCGCTGCTGCGTCATGCAGGCGCCATCTTCCTGGGGGCCTACACCAGCGAAAGCCTGGGCGACTACTGCGCCGGCCCCAACCATGTGCTGCCCACCAGCGGCACGGCGCGCTTTTCCTCGCCGCTGGGGGTCTATGACTTCCAGAAACGATCCAGCCTCATCGAGGTCAGCGAGCAGGGCGCCCAGACCCTGGGCCGCATCGCCTCGGTGCTGGCGCATGGCGAAGGCCTGCAAGGCCATGCGCGCGCTGCCGAAATGCGCCTGAAGTAGACACTCGCTTCCTATTGGACGAAGGCGCCGTCACCGAAAGGGGCGGCGCTTTTTGCTGCCTGAACGCTAGAGCAAGTATGTCAAGAATCGACACGAAATCAGTGGAGCACGAATTTCGTGTAGACTTGCACCCTGTGAAGAACCTCACCATCACCGTCGAAGACAGCGTGCTCGAATGGGCGCGCATCGAGGCCGCGCGCCGCGGCACCAGCGTCTCGCGCATGGTGGGCGACTTCATGGCCGAGATGCAGCGCCGCGAGGACGCCTACGAGCGCGCCTACCTGGCCTGGCGCACCGACGAGCGCGGCTGGGACGGCGGCCAGCCGTCATCCACGCAGCCCGCCCAGCGCAGTGCCGCGCTGCGCCGCGAGGGCCAGGCATGAACACCGTCTTCGTCGATACCTCCGTGCTGGTCGCTGCCGAAGACACGGGGCAGGGCGCCTTGCATGCCGCCGTGCTGCAGTGGCTGGACCTGCTGTGGCGCACGCGCAGCGGGCGCACCGGCAGTCAGTCGCTGTGCGAGTTCTATGAACAGGTCACCACGGCCGCCCAGCCTTTGCCGCAGGGCGATGCGCGCGCCGCCATCCGCCGCTACCAGACCTGGACGCCCTGGAAGACCGATGCCGCCACGCTGGAGACCGCCTGGGCCGTGCAATCGCGCCACCAGCTGGCCTTTGGCGACTGCCTGGCCGTGGCCTGCGCCCAGCACAGCGGCTGCGAGCAGATGCTGACCCTGCACCTGCCGCACGGCGCCCAGTTCGGCGGCGTCGCCATGGTGCACCCGCTGCACCAGGCGCCGCAGCAGCAGCAGGCCTGAGCGGCTTCGCTGATGGATTTCTTCCCCCACTGACTCGTGAAAGTGTGCATGCCATGACAGCTTCCATTCCGCAGGTTCAGGCCCTCGCCCTGGAGCGCATCCGCGCCGATGTCCGCTCCATGCATGCCTACCATGTGCAGCCCTCACAAGGCCTGCTCAAGATGGACACGATGGAGAACCCCTTCCGCCTGCCGCCCGAGCTGCAGGCCGCGCTGGGCGAGCGCCTGGGCCGGCTGGAGATCAACCGCTACCCTGGCGAGCGCCAGGAAGTGCTCAAGGACATGCTGGCCCGCTACGCGCAGGCGCCGGCCGGCAGCGCCGTACTGCTGGGCAATGGCTCGGACGAGATCATCACGCTGCTGGCCCTGGCCTGTGCCCAGCCCCACGCCGAGGGCCGCGCCACCATGCTGGCGCCCATGCCGGGCTTCGTCATGTATCCCATGAGCGCCAGGCTGCAGGGCCTGGACTTTGTGGGGGTCGACCTGACGGCCGACTTCGAGCTGGACGTGCCCGCCATGCGCGCCGCCATTGCCGAGCACCGCCCCGCCATCACCTATATCGCCTATCCCAACAATCCCACGGCCACGCTCTGGGCCGAGGCCGATGTGCAGGCCGTGATCGACGCGGTCGGCGCCATCGGCGGCCTGGTCGTCATGGACGAGGCCTACCAGCCCTTCGCCCGCCGCAGCTGGGCAGAGAACATGCGCGCCGACCCGGCCCGCAACGCCCATGTGCTGCTGATGCGCACGCTCAGCAAGTTCGGCCTGGCCGGCGCGCGCCTGGGCTATCTGATCGGCCCGGCCGCCATCGTCGGCGAGATCGACAAGGTGCGCCCGCCCTACAACATCAGCGTGCTCAACTGCGAGACGGCCATCTTCGCGCTGGAGCACGAGGCGCTGTATGCGCAGCAGGCCGTGGCCATCCGCGCCGAGCGCCAGCCGCTGATCGACGCGCTGACCGCGCTGCCGGGTGTGGAAAAGACCTGGCCATCCGAGGCCAACATGGTCTTGCTGCGCGTGCGCGATGCCGCGCGTGCCCAGGCCGAGATGAAGGCCCGGGGCGTGCTGGTGAAGAACGTCAGTGCCATGCACCCGCTGCTGGCCAATTGCCTGCGCCTGACCGTGGGCACCCACGAAGAAAACGCCCAGATGCTGGCGGCCCTGAAGGAATCCCTATGAGCAATGCAGTCCCCGCACGCACCGCCGAAGTGCAGCGCAATACCGCCGAGACCCGGATCAAGGTCGCCATCAACCTGGACGGCACGGGCAAGGCCAGCCTGCACTCGGGCATCGGCTTTCTGGACCACATGCTCGACCAGATCGCGCGCCATGGCCTGATCGACCTGGACATCGAGTGCGAGGGCGACCTGCACATCGACGGCCACCACACGGTGGAGGACATCGGCATCACCCTGGGCCAAGCCTTTGCCAAGGCCGTGGGCGACAAGAAGGGCATCCGCCGCTACGGCCACGCCTATGTGCCGCTGGACGAGGCCCTGAGCCGCGTGGTCATCGATTTCTCGGGCCGTCCCGGGCTGCACATGGACGTGAAATTCACGGCCGGCAGCATCGGCCAGCTCGACACCCAGCTGGTCTACGAATTCTTCCAGGGCTTCGTCAACCATGCGGGCGTGACCCTGCACATCGACAACCTCAAGGGCTTCAATGCCCACCACCAGTGCGAGACCATCTTCAAGGCCTTCGCACGCGCCCTGCGCTTTGCGCTGGAGCATGACGAGCGCATGGCCGGCGTCATCCCCTCGACCAAGGGCGCTCTGTAAAGAGAAGCGATTGGCATCGGCCAGAACTTGATCTGACCGGGCAATCCCGCCGAAAATCCGACAGAACACGCGCCACACGCTATGAGTTTGACTGACAACACCGTCGCCGTCGTCGATTACGGCATGGGCAATCTGCGCTCGGTTTCACAGGCCGTGCGCACGGCCGCCGCCGATTCCGGCTGGCAGGTCGTTGTGACCTCCGATCCCGAGGTGGTCCTGGCCGCCGACCGCGTCGTGCTGCCGGGCCAGGGCGCCATGCCCGACTGCATGCGCGAGCTGCGCGAATCCGGCCTGCAGGAAGCCGTGCTGCATGCCGCTGCCAACAAGCCCCTGTTCGGCGTCTGCGTGGGCATGCAGATGCTGCTGGACCACAGCGACGAAGGTGACGTGCCCGGCCTGGGCCTCATCCCCGGCAACGTGCGAAAGTTCGATCTGGCGGGCCGCACCCAGGCCGATGGCAGCCGCTTCAAGGTTCCGCAGATGGGCTGGAACCGCGTGCACCAGACGCACAACGCCGGCCATGCCCACCCGCTGTGGCGTGGAATTCCCGAAGACAGCTTCTACTACTTCGTGCACAGTTTCTATGCCGTGGTGCAGCAGCCGCAGCATTGCGCTGCTCAGGCCGACTACGGCGGGCGCTTTGCCTGCGCCATCGCGCGCGATAATATTTTCGCCACGCAGTTTCACCCCGAAAAAAGCGCTGACCAGGGCCTGGCCCTGTTCCGCAACTTTCTGGGCTGGAAGCCCTGAATCCCCTTTTCTTCCCCGCACCGGCCGCTGAATCCCAGGCCTTCATTGCTCGCAAACCATCATGCTGCTCATTCCTGCCATCGACCTCAAGGACGGCCACTGCGTACGCCTCATCCAGGGTGATATGGACCAGTCGACCACGTTCGGCGAAGACCCGGCCATCATCGCCCGCCGCTGGCTCGACGCCGGCGCGCGCCGCCTGCACCTGGTGGACCTCAATGGCGCGTTTGCGGGCCAGCCCAAGAACCTTGCGGCCATCAAGGCCATCCTCAAAGAGGTGGACGGCCGGATTCCGGTGCAGCTCGGCGGAGGCATCCGTGACCTGGACACCATCGAGAAATACATAGATGCCGGCATCAGCTACGTGATCATCGGCACCGCTGCCGTGAAGAACCCTGGCTTTCTGCAGGACGCCTGCAGCGCCTTCGGCGGCCATGTGATCGTCGGACTCGACGCCAAGGACGGCAAGGTCGCCATCGACGGCTGGAGCAAGCTCACGGGCCAGGACGTGCACTCGGTGGCCAAGCGCTTTGAGGACTGGGGCGTGGAGTCCATCATCTACACCGACATCGGCCGCGACGGCATGCTCACGGGCATCAACATCGATGCCACCGTCAATCTTGCCCAATCGCTGAAGATCCCCGTCATCGCCTCGGGTGGCCTGGCGGGCATGGCCGACATCGAGGCGCTGTGCAAGGTCGAGGACGAAGGCATCGAGGGCGTGATCTGCGGTCGCGCCATCTACTCGGGCGATCTCGACTTCGCCGCAGCGCAGGCTCGCGCCGACGAACTCACGGCCTGAGCGGCCTGCGCCTTCTCGATATTCGCGGGCGCCTGTCCCTGACAGGCGCCCGCGCTGCATTCAGCGCCGGGGTTTCAAGCGGCCTCTACGAGCAGGCGGGAAGGGCTTGCCCGGCATTGGTGGCGCGCACGGTCTGCACAAAGGCATCCCAGTAATTCGGCAGCCCGGCCCAGGGGTTGCCCACGCCGGTGCTGGGCTCGAACTCCAGCTGGGTCACATAGATCCATCCCGCCTGGTAGCGTGCCGAGGCGGCCGACTGCACGGCCGTCTGCATGGCCGCGCAGCCCGACACGTTGTGCACCAGCGAGGCCTGCTGGCTATTGGCCAGCCCGTACAGCCAATCGAAACTGGTCGTGCGCGGATCGTAGGTGGCGTACGTGGAGCCCTTGCCCTCGAACGTGGTCAGCACATCGGCCACATCGGCATAACCGGCCACGGGCACGAGGCCTGGGTTGCCGATCACGATCAGGTCGGGATTCTTGGCCTTGATGTACTGGTAGATGCTGCGGTAGAAGTCCAGCCGGTTGGCGGTGGCCGCCATCTCGTCAATGAAGAAGCCCTTGACCAGGCCTGCGCCGTAGTGCGTGAAATAGTTGTCGATATTGGCCTGGATGCTGGCCAGCGATCGCGTGCCCGTGCCATAGCTGGAGCTCACATAGCCCACCAACTGCCCGCCCGCGTTGGCAAAAGCGGTTGCGGCGCGCGTGATGTTCGCATCCGGGCCACTGAAAATGCCGTTGGCCGGGTTCAGGATGGCCGTCATCTGCACGGTCGGATTCGCCTGTGCGCTGGCCGTCAGCGCATTCCAGGCCGTGGCCCCCGCGCCCGTGGGATAGAAATACGCAGGCACCAGCACCCGCAGCGGCGCAGGAGCCGGGCGCAGATAGAAGGTCTGCGAAGCGCTGCCCGTGCGGCTTCCCACGGTGGCGCTGGCCTGCACCTGCTGGCGGCCCGGCGTGGCGCCGGTCAGGGAGGCAGTTGCCACGCCGGAGCTGGTCAGCGCCGAGGTGCTGACGCCTGTGGCTGCGCTGAAGCTCACCACGGTTCCATCGGCGGCATTCACGCCATCTGCGAGAACACCTGCGCGCAGGGTCAGTGCCGAGCCTGCAGTCACCACATCCCTGGCGGCAGGGGCCGTCCATTGCACGGTGACCGAGGTCACTCCGGGCTGGCCGGTGCCGCCGCCATCTCCCCCGGTGCCGCCGCCAGCGCTGCTGTCACCACCACCGCCTCCGCCGCAGGAAGCCAAGGAGGCGGCCAGGGCGAGCATGCCGAGTCGCAGGACAAGAGGAGAGGGAGCGTGGGAGCGTTGCATGACAGAGGAAGGCTGGGCGGGGGAAAGGCTATATTCAAGCATGAAAGTTACATCTTCCTTTCCCGCAGTAACAGCTTTACCTGCGGCCGCGCAAGCTCCCGGCGCCTGCGCTGATGCATGGCAGGGCCTGCCCGCCATCCGCCTGCGCCTGGCCTGCGGCGATGCTGCCCTGGTGGCCTTGCAGGGGGCGCAACTGCTGTCCTGGCAGGCAGGTGGCGAGGAGCAACTGTTCCTGAGCCCTCATGCCGCCCATGACGGCCACACACCCATACGCGGCGGTATTCCGGTCTGCTTTCCCCAATTCAACCAACGCGGCCCGCTGGTCAAGCACGGCTTTGCGCGCACCCTGCCGTGGCAGGCTGATGCAGCACAGGCCGAGGTTGTTGCCGGCGATGGCTTGTTCCTGCGGCTCAGGCTCGCCGACACGCCGCAGACGCGCGCCGTCTGGCCGCATTCCTTCGAGACCTGGCTGGAGGTGACGCTGTTGCCCGGCCGGCTTGACGTGGAGCTGGTGGTGCACAACCGGGGCGACACGCCTTTGGCTTTCACTGCCGCCTTGCACAGCTACCTGCGCGTGGCGGACGTGGAGCAATGCCGGCTGCAAGGCCTTGACGGCCTGCCTTACTGGGATGCCGTGGCCGACACCCATCCCACGCAGCACGGTGACGTGCGCTTTGGCGAAGAGCTCGATCGCGTCTACCCCCGGCCCGGGAACGCCATGGAGCTGGCCGCACCTGGCGGCGGCTTGCGGATCTCGCAGGATGCCGCCTGGAGCGAGACTGTGGTCTGGAACCCCGGCCCCGCGCTGTGTGAACGTCTGCCCGACATGCCGCCGCAGGGGTGGCGGCAGATGCTGTGCGTGGAGGCCGCCGCCATCGATGCGCCCGTGCATGTGGCGCCCGGCGCGCAATGGCGCGCGGCCCAGCGCCTGCACAAGCTGTAGTTCAGCACCTGCCCTGCAACGAAAAAAGCGCCTGTGAACAGGCGCTTTTTTCGTTGGGGCGGGGGGCGGGTCAGCGGCGCTGCATGCGCTGTGCCGACTGCGCAGGGCGCAGGCCCGGGGTGATCTGCAGCTCCACGGGGCCTTCGCCACGGCGCACATCGAATTTCGCGGCCTCGCCGGGCTTGAGCGCGGCCACGGCGGTCAGCAGTTCGGACACATTGCGGATGGGCTTGTCGCCCACCTGCACGATCACATCGCCCGGGCGCATGCCGGCCTGGGCAGCGGGGCCTGCCTGCAGCACGCCGGTGATGATCACGCCGGAGTCGGCCTTCACGCCAAAGGTCTCTGCCAGCTCCGGCGACAGCTCATTGGGCTCCACGCCGATCCAGCCGCGCACCACGCGGCCGTCCTTGACGATGCCGTCCAGCACCAGCTTGGCCGTGGACACGGGAATCGCAAAGCCGATGCCCATGCTGCCGCCCGAGCGCGAATAGATGGCGGTATTGATGCCCAGCAGATTGCCGCTGGCATCCACCAGCGCGCCGCCCGAATTGCCGGGGTTGATGGCGGCGTCGGTCTGGATGAAGTTCTCGAAGGTATTGATGCCCAGCTGACTGCGGCCCAGGGCGCTGACGATGCCGCTGGTCACCGTCTGGCCCACGCCGAAGGGGTTGCCGATGGCCAGCACGCGGTCGCCCACGTCGATCTGGTCGGAATTGCCCAGAACGATGACGGGCAGCTTGTCCAGGGCGATCTTGAGCACGGCCAGGTCGGTCTCGGGATCGGTACCGATCACCTGGGCCTTGGCCTGGCGGCTGTCGGTCAGCGTGACCTCGATGTCATCGGCGCCCTCGACCACGTGGTTGTTGGTCAGGATGTAGCCGTCGGTGCTGATGATCACGCCGCTGCCCAGGCCTGCCTGCTCCTGCGTGCCCTGGTCGCCGAAGAAGAACTGGAACCACGGATCGTTGCTGCGCGGATGCCGTACCGCCTTGCTGGTGTTGATGCTCACCACGGCAGGCGCCGCCTTCTTGGCCGCAGGTGCAAAGCTGCCCGGGCTGACTTCTCCGACGGGCGTGGCCGGCGCCTCCAGCAACGCAATGCCCGCGTTGCTGCGCACGGCGCCGCGGCGCAGCCAGTCCGGCTGCAGGGTGGCAACGACGAAGTAGGCAGCCACCAGGATGGTGACCGCCTGCGAAAACAGCAGCCAGGTGCGTTTCATGAAGTGTGGTGTTCTGTGCGGGAGGACAAGGCCCCATTGTGAGGCATGTCGTACACAGGGCGGTGGTGGGCGCGTTCGCTGGGGCGCTGGGTGATCGATGAATCACCGGACAACCGACATTGCTATATCGGGATGTGCCGATTTTTTTCTTTTACTGAGGCGCTGATGGGCGTGTCAAATTTTTTGTTGCGCCATTTGAAAATGGGACAAGTCTTATTTAAATTGGCTTGCTAATTATTTTTCAAGTCACGATTTGATACGGATGAGGAAATTCAATACAATCGCGGCCCAATGAATAGAGCGGGGACGGAGGGGCTATGGAGTGGAAAGACTCGGGGAGGATTGCGCCCAGATGGCTGATGCTATTGGTTGGCGCGGTGTTTGCGATTGCAGGAACCATCGGCATTGCCTTTGCACAGGCCGCCGATGCAGTATGTGCCGAAGTCAAGATTGTCATAGAGCAAAAACTCTCGCTGGAGCGCCAGGCATTTGACGCCAGGATGGTGATCACCAATGGCCTGGCGGACCAAAAGCTGGAGAACGTCAGCATCACGCTGCAGTTCCTGGATGCGAACAACCAGACGGTGATCGCCACCACGGATCCCGCAGCCTCCGGAGCCCGCTTTTTCTACCGCACGGATGGGGTCGAGGGCATCACTTCCCTGCAGGGCGGCACCATCGCTCCCAAGGCCGTCGCCAATGTCCGATGGCTGATCATTCCCGCAGCCGGCACGGGCGGCCGCGATCCCCAGGGTGCGGTCTACTACATAGGCGCCAAGGTCACCTACACGCTGGATGGCAAGACCGACACCGTGGAGGTGGCACCAGAGTCCATCGTCGTGCGGCCCCAGCCTGAACTGGTGCTTGACTACTTCCTGCCCCGTGATGTTCCGGGTGACGATGCCTTCACACCCGAGGTCGAGCCTTCCGACCCCTTCACGCTGGGCGTGCGCATCAAAAACAGTGGTGGCGGCACTTCGTACAAGACCAAGATCGATACCGCGCAGCCCCGCATTGTCGAAAACCGGCAAGGGCTGCTTGTCAATTTCCAGATTCTGAGCGGCTATGTCAACGATGCGCCAGCAGGCAAAAGCCTGCTGCTCGACTTTGGCGACATCACGCCGGGATCGTCCCTGCATGGGCGCTGGAACATGGTGTCCAGCCTGGCCGGCAAATTTGTCGAATTCACGGCCGGATTCACCCATGCGGATTCGCTGGGCGGTGCCCTGACGTCCCTGATCAAGACCGTCAATACCCATCAATTGGTCCAGGATGTGCGTGTCGATCTTCCAGGGCGCGACAAGGTTCGCGATTTTCTGGCCCTGGATGGAGATGTCTACCGCGTCTATGAATCCGATGGCGTGGATACCGAGGTCAGCGATCAAAGCCGATCCGCCCAATTCGTGCCCTCCGGTGCCACCGCCAGCCTGCAGTTCAATCCCGTGGCCAATGGCATGGCCTATGCGCGCGTGCCCGATCCCTCCAGGGGCACCCGTCTTCCCCTGCAGGTGGTCCGCTCCGACGGCTACGTCGTTCCTGGCGAAAACGTCTGGCTGTCCAGACAGCGCAACGAGGACCTGAGCTGGAGCTATTACCTGAACCTGTTCGACGTGAACACCACGGGCCGCTACACCATCGGTCTGGTCGCTGGCGAGGCACAGGCCAGTATTGCCGGCGCGGCATTCGAGGACCGCAATGCCAACGGGCTGCGCGATGCAGGCGAGCCCGCCATCCCCGTGCTCGAAATCAAGCTCACCGGCACGCGGGCAGGCACCGGGGAGTCGGTGCTGGCCACTGCCCACACCGATGCCCAGGGCCAATTCCGATTCGATGGACTGCTGCAGGGCAGCTATGCGCTGTCGGCTGCCGTCAGCGAGGGGCTGGTCGATGGCGCTGCGCTTGCGGGCACGGCGGGCGGTCAGTCCGCACCGGGACGCATATCGGGCATTGATCTGGCCACCGGTACGGCGGCTGCGGGCTATCTGTTTGCAAAGCGCTCCGCCAAGGCGACCGGGCCAGATCCCGAACCGGAAGCGGACACTGGCATCAGCGTGACGGCGGCACCGGCCACCATGGCGCGCGACGGTGGCTCCACGGTCACCATCACGGCACGCAATGCCGGGCCGGCCATTGCAGCGGCCACCGTCGTCCATGTGGACCTGCCCCAGGGGCTGGAGGTCGCCAGCCAGTCGGCATCGGCGGGCAGCTATTCGCAGGGCCGCTGGACCCTGGGCGACATGGCCAAGGACTCCGCCCCCACCCTGGTGCTGCAGGTGCGTCCTGCAGCAGGCTCCACGGCCAGGGAATTCCTGCTGGCCGCGCGCATCGGCGCGGCCACCCGCGACCCCGTCACCGGCAACAACGCGGCCAGTACCCTGCTCAGGCGCGAGCAGGAGGCCTTCGTGGCCGCTTCGCAGACCCTGGACCAGGGCCTGCGTGTGCTGGCCTATGCCGCATGCGGCGCCGATACCGCTTGCACGGACGGCAAGCGCCAGGCTCTGCAGGATCTGCTGGCGCAGGCCGATGGCTCGGTGCAGTTGGCGGTCACGCCAGGTGAGCTCCGCAAGGCCTTGCGTGCCGGCGACTTCAGCGCGCTCTGGCTCCATGGATCGGTGGACGACCTGGCCGCTTCCCAGATGGAGGAAGTGCGGGCCGCCGTCTACCGCGGTGCCTCGCTGGTCATCGATGGCGCACCGGGCGCGTTGCCGGACACCTTGGCCGACGTCTGGGGCGGCAGCCGCTCAGGCCAGCCATTGCCTGCGGGCGTCTCTGTGCACCTGGGCGATGCAGGCTTGGGCGATGCGGCGCTGGCGCTGCAAGGCCAGGCGTGGGCTTTGCAGAACGAGGGCGCAGGCTCGGAACTGGCCCGCTATGGCACAGGGCAGACCGCTGCGTTGGGCGTGGCCCACGGCAAGGGCCAGGTTCTGGTGATCGGCTTCGATGCCCTGGCGCAAGGCGCGGTTGCGGCTTCGTGGAAAGACTGGACCAAGACGCGCTTCACTGCCCTGGTTCCGCCTGTGTCCGAGCCCATGCTGGCGCAATCCGCCGTGCGCGTCAGAACCAGCATTGCCAACCGCAGCACGCAAGCCGTTGCGCTGGAGCAGGCCATGACCCTGGCCAGTGGCATGAAGCTGCGTTCCTCCTCGCCGCAGGCCGTGGTCGACGGTGATCGGGTCAGGTGGACCCTGGAGCCCGCCTCCCAGGCCGAGTTGCAGGTGCAGGCCTGGCTAGACCTGCCCGGCACCTCGCTGGCCACCACGGTCGAGACGCAGTTGCGCAAGGCCGGCGACAAGTCGCTGGTGGACAGCTGGTCGCAGCCGGTCACCGTCATCGCAGAACCTCAAGCCGCCGCTAACACCCGGGCTGCAGTGGCTGCGCTGGCGCAGGCCACGGCAGACCAGCGGCAGGCCGTCGAGGCATTGCTGGGCCAGGCTCGGGTCGCCATGGAGCAGCAAAAGCCGGCCCAGGCCCTCTCGGCCCTGGTGCAGGCCCAGCCCCTGTTGAGGGCGCTGCCATCCCACGGTACCCGGAATATGGCCCTGCAATCGCTGGCGCAGTGGATAGGCCTGGTCGCCGCCCAGTGGCAGGAGGAGGCCGCGCGGGATTGGACGCTTTCCATCGTGTCCGGCGACCTGCAGTCCGCCAGGCTGGAGCAGCCGTTTGCGCTGCCGCTGCAGGTGCGCCTGCAGACGGCTGACGGCAACCCGGTGGCGGGGCAGGAAGTCACATTCGACGCTCCCGCCAGCGGGGCCTCCGCACGCTTTGCCGGCGGCAGCCGCCAGGCGCGCGTGCTCACCGACGCACAGGGCCTGGCACGCAGCCCGGCGCTCACCGCCACGGGCACTGCGGGCAGCTTCACCGTATCCGCCGGCGTCGAGGCCTTGCCTGGCGGCGTGCGCTTCACGCTGGGCAACCTGGATGGCACGGCGCCCGTGCTGCGCATTGTCAAGCTGGCAGGGGACGGGCAGACGGCCACCGTGGGGACGGCCTATGCGGCACCCGTACGCATAAAGGTCACCGATGCGAAGGGCGCCGCCGTGGCCGGCCACGCCGTGGTCTTTGCGCTGCCGGATAGCGGAGCGAGCGCCATGTTTGACGGCGGCACGCTCGCAGCGCAGGCCGTCACCGATGCAGCAGGCGTTGCCGCTTCGCCCGCTCTTCGAGCCAATGGACTGGTCGGAGCATTCGAGATGCGCGTGACGGCAGCCGGTGCGGGCGAACCCTTGCGCGTGTCCCTGCAAAACCAAGCCGCGCCTGTGGGCGGCAAGGACGTGGCCCTGCCCACACCCAGCGGCTCCGGCACGCTGAAAGCCTCGGTGGCGGGCGGAGGCGCCAGCTGCCGCTTCAACCCGGACAAGACGGCCGTACGCAAGCCCGAGGGCTGGCTGCCGCTGTTCAACGTGCTGCTCTTCCCTCATGGTGTGTTCGACTACGAACTCACCGGCTGCGACGTCGGAAGCACGGTCACCGTCACCACCGAGTGGCCCAACCTGTTCGGTATCAGCAGCTACCTGAAGTTCGGGCCCACGCCCTATTCGAAGGGCCGCAGCATCTGGTACGCGCCCAGGAATCTGTCGATCAACGGCAACCGCATCAGCTACACCATCACCGATGGCCAGTTGGGCGACGACGACCTGCAGGCCAATGGCGTCATCAAGGACCCGGGCGGCCCCGTTATTCAGTCTGGGCCGTTGCCTGAGGATCAGTTGACGGCGGTGCCTGGCCTGGAGGCGGCGGGCCTGGCCCTGTTGTCCGCCCTCATGGCCTTGGGCGCCTGCCTGCAGCACAGGCGCCGGCGCGCCGCACGTGCAGGCGCGGGGATGGATGCATGAAGTTGCTCCGTTTTCCGGGCGCTGGCCTGGCGCATGCAATGGCGGTGTGCGCAGCCGTCCTGGTGGCTGCACCATTGCGGGCGCAGACCGATGCCGAGCCGCAGTCCTGTCGGGCAGACGCGCATGCCGTACGGGACGCAAGGGCAGCCGAGTCCCCTGTGACGTGGCCCCGACAGGTGCCGCCTCTGGCGTTGACCCCTTCCTGCTGGATGAGTCCGGCCGAGTGGCGGCAGCGCCTTGTTTCCCCTGGCGCACAGGCGGCCATGCTCGTCGACGTTCGGCCGGCGCAGCACAGGCGCGCTACCCCCGTCGCGCAGGCCCTGCAAATGGACTTGCCGCAGTTGCAAGGCAAGCGCTTTCTGATGCAGGAGGAAGTCATCCTGCTGGGCACCGGGCTGGACCATGCGGACCTTGACTCGGCATGCCGGCAATTGCGCAGCCAGGGCTTTGGCCGTGTGAAGGCCTTGCTGGGCGGCGCGGCGGTGGCCCTGCATCCCACGGCATCGGCCAGGCTGCAGGACCTGTCCGCCAGCGACTGGATCGCCAGCCTGGGACAAGGCATTGAATGGACGGTGCTTTCCCTCAGCAAGGCCCTGGATGCGGCGCCGGCTGTGCAGTCACCCGTTGACGAACAACAAACGCACCGTCTGCTCGCCACGCACGATCTGGCCATCCAACTGAACGCCATGGCCAGCGGCAAGGCACGAAGCGACCAGTCAGGGGGCTCTGCATCCCGGGCTTTGGTGGTCATAGCCGACGCTTCGACGGAGCCTGAGCTGCGTGCCCGATTGGCCGCGCAACGGGCCTCTTTGGGTGAGCGGCCTGACGCAGTGCCCGTGTACTGGCTGCTGGGCGGCTGGCAGGCCTATCAGGCCCAGGTGGCGAGCATGCAGGCCATCGGAACAACGGCAGGCCACCGGCTTCAGGCGGCATGCGGGCGGTTTTGAGCAAGCACAACGATTGAACGAGTCAAGTATTGGGGGAGAAGTGGCGATGCAGTACAGCGTGCGAACGGATGGGTCTGTGGGTGTGTGCAGAAGGGCGAATCCTTTGCGTTGGCAGGTCCTGGCCGTGACCGCGCTGGCCCGCATGGCAGGCGTGGTGAAGGCATGGCTGGCTGCCTGTCTTGCGCTGGCATTGCTGCTGGTCTCTCCCGCCTGGGCCCAGACCACGTTGAGCGGCACCATCTCCAGCCCAACGATATTGCGTGCCAGCCAGTCGCCTTACCTGATGCAGGGCGACGTGGTGCTCGATGGCGATGCAACGCTCACCATCGAGCCGGGTGTGACCCTGCGCATGGCCCCTGGCGCCAGTTTCCTGCTCAGGAAAGGTGCGCTGCAAGCCGTGGGCACGCCGGACAAGCCCATCCTCATCACCTCGGCCGCCACAACCCCTGCGCCCGGGGATTGGCGGCAATGGCGCATGACGGCCGGCACGCGCAGCGCCCAGACGCTGCTGGACCACGTCACCATCGAATACGGCAGCGGCGTGGTCATCGAGAACGCTGCCCCTTCCATCAACAACACGGCCTTCAATCACCACAGCGGCCCGGCCATCGGCGTTGATCTTGCGTCCTCGCCGGCCGGCAAGGGAAACTCGGCAAAGGGCAACTCGCTGAATGCCATTGCAGTCCCTTCGGGCACCATTCGCTCCCAAGTCATTTGGGGCATGGTCGGCATTCCCTACCTGGTGCAGCAGGGCCTCATTCAGATAGGTCAGGCGCCCTTGTCCATCGAGCCCGCCAGGCTTCGGCTCAGTCCCGGCGTGGTCGCCATGCTGAGGGTTTCGCTCAACGCACCCGCACCTGCACAAGGCGTGGTGGTGGACATCACCAGCAGCGTGCCCTCGGTGGCTTCGGCCGTATCGCGGGTCACCGTGGCCCCGGGGCAGACCAGCGCGGACCTGGAGGTACAAGCCAGCACCCTGGGCGCCACCCGCATCACCGCAAGCCACGCCACGCTGGGCTTGGCCGAAACGCAGATCGAAGTCGTCAATCTGCCCTCGCTGAGCCTGGTGCCCGGCAACCCTACCGTCGGTCTCAATCGACCCTATCCCATGACTGTGTCGTTGCTCGCGCCGGCACCCGCCGGTGGCGTAAGCGTGCAGTTGGGCAACTCCGATGCCAACGTGCTCTCTGTCCCATCGTCCGTGCTGGTCCCGGCCGGCCAACAAGGCGTCAGCTTCGAAGTGACAGGCCTTGCCGATGGCAGCAGCCGGCTGACAGCCCAGGCGGAAGGCCATGCCAGCGCCCTGGCAACAGTCTCCGTGCGTGGCAAGGCACTGGTGCTGCCCGCCAGCGTCATCGTGGCGCCTGGTGCGCAGGCCAGCGTGACCATCGAAACCACTGAGCCAGCTCCCACGGAAGGGTTGGCCGTCAGCCTCGTGCTGGAGCAATCAGGGTTGGCGCAGGTACCTGCGTCTGTGCATATCCCTGCGGGGCAGAGCAAGGCAGCCTTCACGGTGGCAGGCCAGACCCTGGGCATGACCCGTATCACAGCCACTGCTGCCGGCTATCAGCCGGCGCAGGCCATGCTGCGCGTGGATGCCATCAGCCTCAATACTGACCCAGCTGCCGACCTGGTGATGAATGAGGAACTGACCAGGGTCCTGCGTGTGCAGTTGAGCAAGGCGGCTCCACAAGGCGGCGTCACGGTGTCTGTGATCAGCAGTGATCCGGCGGTTGCCGGCGTGAGCCCTGCCGAGGTGTTCATTCCCCAGGGACAGATCTATGGGACGACGCCGATCACCGTCAAAGCGCTGGCTGTGGGGCAGACAGTGCTGGATTTCGCATCTCCAGGCTTGATCGCCAAGGCGGTGAAGGTGGATGTGAAGGCGAAGTTCGCGCTGAGGCTCACGAGGTATGGAGGAAGCAAGTTGATCGTGGGCAAGGGGCTGTACAGCGTCTCGGACGAGTTGTATGTGGAGCGGCTGGTCAACGGTGTGGTCAGCAACGGAGCTGATGCGGTGACGGTGAACCTGCGCTGTGTGGCGGCGGAGATCTGCGAGACGCCAGCGACGGTGACGATTCCTGCGGGACAGAGCCGGGCCTACATCAA
>NZ_JBICKW010000061.1:0-172794 GCF_043104645.1 Delftia sp. WSY_12 | reverse complement strand
CCGCGACCCCTGCGCTTGGCTCCGGGGCAACCTGCGTCGTGGCGGTTGCGGGGTTCGCTGCGGAACTCGCTGCGTTCACTGCGTGAACTCCGCTCAGACAACCGCAGCGAGTCAGTTGACGAAGCAGTCCTGTCCTTCGGCAGGACTGCAACCCCGCAACCACCACGCCGCAGGCGCGTTCATACGGGGAGTGGATGCGGGCCGTCGCTTCGCTCGGCCTGGGGTTTGAGGCAGGGTTGTGGAATGCCTCTATGATTTCGGTGGCCCCCTGTTCCGGGGCTGGTGCTTCAAAACACCTTCTCTCAAAGCGGTGCGGCCTCTCCGTTAACGAGGCCTTGTCACGTCTGAATCACTGGACAGTGGGCGCATGCCCACGTCCCTGCGGTTACGGGCGGGATGGGGCTACCCGTAAGGGCGTCCGCACGGCTTTGAGCGTGTTTTGAACATCCCGTCCACCTTCTTCGTGCGTCAAAACGCGGATTTGGTGGTTTCACGTCTCTCTCAAAGGAGCACGGAAACATGAGCGATCAACAGCATCCTCTGCCCGCCCACGCCAGCATCGAGCAACTGGCCCGCACCCTCTCCGAAACCAATAGCTGGGTCCGCGAGGGCTGCAATGAGATAGGGGCTCTGGCCCAACTGGCCCTAGCCAGCCTGCATGCGCCGGAGGACTACCAACGCCCGCAAGCCCTGGCCCACGCCCTGCGCACCATCCGCGACGCCGCCGAGTCCCTGACTGACTACGTGCAAGGCGAAGCCAGAGCCGCAGGCTGCGACGCCACGTACCGCGCCAGCACATAGCCAGGCCGAGCGCAGCGAAGGCTCCGGCTGTTGGCTGCCCCTCAGCCTCCCCCCTTCTGCCAACGCAGGTCGCCCGTAGCGAAGCGAAGGGTCGTGGGCAGTGCGGGGCGCGCTTCTTTACCTACTTTCTTATGGCCGGCACTCCGGTCGCGCGATAAGAAAGTAGGTCGGCCGCCGGGCCGAACCCCGGCCTCGAAAAACACCCCCCCCGGCAGGGTCAAAAAACGCCCCCACCAGCGTCAAAAATCAAACAGCAAGCCGCCGCAAAAACCCATCCACCACCCGCAACGCATACCGACTCGCCACCACCCTCACAAACTCCGCAAAGTCCACATGCGCACTGTCATCCGCCCGATCGGAAACCGTCCGCATGGCCGCAAACGGCACGCCATAGTCCAGGCAGGCCTGCGCCACGGCGGCGCCTTCCATCTCCACCGCCAGCACCTCATGCCCTGCAGCACGCAGGCCCTGCGCCAGGGCGCAAGAAGCGCTCGCCGTGCCCACGAACTGGTCACCGCTGGCAATCAGCCCCTGGTGCGCGCGCGGCGCCGTGGTGGCGTGGGCGGCGCGCAGGTCTTCGCCCGCCTCGGCCACGCAGGCCTGGGCAGCCGCCAGCAGCGCGGCGGTCATTTCAGGGTCGCAGGGCAGGCGCGTGCGTCCGTAGCCGGGCATTTCCCAGCGCGGGAAGATGGGCGAGGCGTCCAGGTCGTGCTGCAGGTATTCGTCGGCCACGACGACATCGCCCACGCGCACGCCTTCGCCCAGGCCGCCGGCGACGCCGGTGAAGGCGATGCGGCGCACGCCGAAGCGCTCGATCAGCGCCGTGGCCGTGGTGGCGGCCGCCACCTTGCCTATGCCCGACAGCGCGCAGACCACGTCGTGCCCGTGCAGGCGCCCGCGCCAGAACATGCGGCCGGCGTGGGCCGTGCCCTGGGCGTCGGACAGGGCATGGACCAGGCCTTCCTGTTCCTGCGGCAGGGCACTGAGGATGGCGATGGTCATGGTGGCTTCTCTTTCAACGGCACAGGGAAAAAGCAAAGGCGGCCCGGGGGCCGCCTGCGGGGCGAAAGCGCCCATTGTGCCGCGAGCCTGTGCCCGGCGCGGCTCAGATGGCGATGGCCGTGGCCTGGTTGAGCACGGCGCGCACCACGCTGTAGACGGTGAGGGCCGAGGTCTTGGGGTTGGCCGCCAGCGGCTTGCCGCGCATGGTCAATTCCATGGATCCGAAGGCGCCGCGCGCGGCCACATGGTGCACGTTCTCGTCCACGCCCGGGTCGGCGTACAGGCGCACCGTGGTGCGGTCCAGGCCCATGCCGGCCAGCGACAGGGTGGCGGCCACGTTGGCGTTCTTGGGGTAGAGCTGGGCGGCCTCGCGTGCGCTGCCTTCGAAGATGCAGAAGGCTTCCTTGAGGCTGGCGAGGTCGCAGCGCTGTTCTGCGGGCGTGCCGGTCCAGGCCAGGGGCGGCTTGCGGCCGGTGTAGACCACTTCATCCAGGCCGCCGATGCGCGCAGCGGCCAGCGCATCCACGCCGCCGATGGCACCCGACAGCAATTGCACCTGGGTGCCTCCGGCCTCGGCCGCCGCCTGCACGGCCTCGGCCATGCCCGGGGCGCTGAGTGCACCGATGGAGGCCACGACGGCAGGAATGCCGCGCCGCAGGGCGGGCAGCACATGCTCCTCGATGGCGGCATGGCCCGCGCACTCCACGATGAGGTCGGGCCGGTCTTCGGCCGCCAGCGAAGGCACGGCACGCGCCTGGGGCGCATGCAGGGCCAGGGTGGCGCGCACGGCGTCGGTCACTTCCGGCACAAGCACCCAGCCCACCTGCACGGCGGCATGTCCCTTGAGCAGTTCTAGCACGCTGGCGCCAATCGCACCGCAGCCAATCACAGCAATCTTCATCGTCATATCTTTCTGGGAAGGAATGCGCTGGCGGCCGGTGTGCCCACCATCCGTTCAGCGCAGAAAACCGGGATGCTGGGTGCGCAGGTGGCCGGCCAGCTCATCGGCGGCGGCACGTACCTGCTCCACCCAGTCGGCCATGCGGCCGGGAGCGATTTCGGTGAAGGCCACGGCCATGCCCAGGCCCGCCACGATGCGCCCCTGCGCATCGCGCACGGGCGCGGCGATACTGGAGACGCCGGGCTCGTAGAAGCCCTCGCCCATGGCGTAGCCGCGTTCATGGTCCTGCTGCAGCAACTGCAGCAACTGCTCCACGCTGCGCGGCGTGCTTTCCGAGAACTGGGGCAGTTCGCTGCCGCCGAACAGGGCGCGCAGCTGGTCCGCGTCCATGTCCTGCAGCAGTGCCCGGCCCAGCACGGTGGCATGGGCCGGCAGCCGCGAGCCCACGCGCACGGCACCCTGGAAGGCGCCGGCCGGCGCAATGCGCGCCACGTAGACCACGGAGGTGCCGTCCAGCAGCGCCAGGTTGGTGGTGAAGCCCAGCCGGTCGCACAGCGCCTGCAGCACGGGCTCGGCCAGTTGGGCCAGCGGCTGGGTGGACAGGTAGTCGTAGCCCAGGCGCAGCACGGCCAGGCCCAGCCGGTATTCGGTGCCCGAGCGTTGCAGATACCCCATGCCCTCCAGCGTCGTCAGCATCCGGAACACCGTGGACCGGGGCAGCGCCAGGGTGCGCGCCAAGTCGGGCGCGCTCCACACGGGCTGCGAAGGCGTGAAGCAGGCCAGCAGGCGCAGGCCGCGCTCCAGCGCGGGAACGGTGTAGCGGTCGTTGTCGGTGGAGAGGGTTTCGGAGGTATCGCTCATCGCAATTCGGGCAGGTAGGCCATCAGGTCAGCAGGGTGGCCAGCCTCTGTGCGACATCCGCAGGTTGTTCGACGACAGAGGCATGGCCGGCTGCCGCAAGCGTAACGTACCGCGCCCCCAGTCTTGCGGCCCAGGCCGCGCAGGCAGCCGGCGGCGTGACCACGTCGTGCTCTCCCACCCAGACCTCGACCGGCATGGCAAGGCGCCCCGCCGCCTGCCCCAGGTCGCTGCCGCACAGCAGTTCCACGGCCTGGGCGTAGCCTGCGGCATGCAGGCGCGCCGTGTTCCAGCGCACCCATTGGCGCACGGGCTCGGGCGCGGCGGGCGAGACCAGGCGCTGGTCGATGGCGGCGGCCAGGCCTTCGATGCCTTTTTCCTGCAGGGCCGCAAGACGGCCCTGGCGTACCTTGGCCTGCTGCTCGCCCATGCCGGGTGCGCCATAGCCGCCAGCGGGGCTGATCAGCACCAGTTGCTGCACGCGCCCGGCACCGGCCTGCACCGCCCAGGGCGTGCCCATGAGCGCACCCAGCGAGTGGCCCACCAGCAGGCAGCGGCGCACGCCCAGCGCCTGCAGCGACTGCTCCAGCACGCGGGCGTAGTCGGCGCCCGTGGGCGCGGCGGGTGCCAGCGGCGTGGAGCGGCCATAGCCGGGCGCGTCCCAGGCCAGCACGCGCGTGCGCGGCGCCAGCGCCAGGGCCACGTCCATCCAGGACGCGGCGCCCGAGCTGATGCCGTGCAGCATCACCACGGCAAAGTCCGAGGCCGTGTCGCCGGCCTCACGCCAGGCGACCTGGGCGCCCCCGGGCAGGGCGATGAGGTGTTCGGGAAACTGCGCCTGAAGGCGCTGCTCCATGCATGCTGTTACCGAGGGGGTCATTTCAGTTATCCATGGCGATGGCATGGCCCTTCAGCCATGAGACTGGCACGATCCACGCCAGGGACAGCAAGCGAGGGCCTGCGCCGGCTGCACCGCCCCGCCGCGAGGCTGTCGTCCCCCTTTCAAGGGGGAAGGCGCGAAGCGCCTCAGGGGGTGCTCCATTTCTAGCGTTTGATTTTTGCCAGAGGGTGCTCGGGCGGGTATGTGGGCGTGATGGGCTTCTTGGCACCCAGCATCACGCACATCAGCGCGTCTTCGTCGCCGATGTTGATTTCCTCGCGGTACACGCCGGGCGGCACGGAGACCACGTCGCGGTCGGTGAGGATGGTCTCGAAGCGCTGGCCGTCCTTCTCCAGCACGAGCTTGAGCTTGCCGCGGATCAGGAAGAAGACTTCCTCCACATCGGTATGCAGGTGCGATGGGCCTTCATTGCCGGCCGGGATGACCATGGTGGAGAAGGTGAAGTGCTCGGCCGGGATGGTGTTGCTGTCCGCAGCCACGCCCGTGCCGCCCGTGCCGATGTAGCGCATCTGGCCACGGCGGTACTTGGGATCGAAGTCGGCCTGGAACTTCAGCGCGTCGAAGTCGTACTTGCGCGTGGAAAACCGCGCCACGCGCGATTCCATCCATTGTTCGAAGCTGGAGCCTTCGGGCTGGTCCCAGGTGCGGGGCGTGTTCTGAGCGGATTCGGACATGTGTCTCTCCATCAACGTCGGTGGATCATGGCGGGGAAGGTGCCATTTGTTTTATCCATGAATCACAGTTCATGGGGTAAAACAATTATAGGAAGATTGATCGCACGCAACAAGGGCCACATGCGCAGCGGCATGTGGCCCCTTTGCTGCCCCGTCTGTTAGGGAACAGCGATGCGGGTGCAACAGCGATGGCCGTGCCTCAGGCAGCCATGCTGCGCCGCCCAGGCCGAAAGCCCGCCTGGCTGGCCGGCCAGACCACGGACAGGCAGGCCAGCGCCAACACCCCCAGCGCCCAGGGCAAGGCGCGGGCACCCAGCCAGCCCAGCAGCAGTCCGCCGGCCACGCCGCCGCTCGCCACGGCCAGGTTGAAGACCGTCACCAGCATGGACTGGGCCACGTCGGCGCCCTCGCCTGCCGCGTCGGCCAGCGCGGTCTGCAGCAGCGTGGGCGCGCCGCCAAAGCTCAGGCCCCAGGCCGCAACGCCGATCAGAACGGCCACGGCCGACTGCCCGGCCAGGCCCAGCACCAACGCAGACATGGCGAACAAGGCCAGGCTCAGCACGGTGAGTGCGCGCAGCCAGCGGTCCACCAGCAGGCCCGTGAGCCAGATGCCGGCAATGGCCGCAAGGCCGAACAGCAGCAGCACCACATCCACCCTTTGCCCCAGCCCTGCAGAGACCAGGAAAGGCGCGATGAAGGTGTAGAGCATGTTGTGTGCGAGCATCCAGCCGAACAGCGCCAGCAGCACGGGGCGCACGCCGGGCATGAGCAGGATGCGCGCCACGGGCAGGCGCTGCTGCGCCGTCTGCCCGGCGTAATCCGGCACACCCAGCCGCACCCAGGCCAGCAGCAGCAGGCACAACGCCGACAGCGCCCAGAACACGCCGCGCCAGTCGAACAGGCTGCCCAGCCAGGCGCCCAGCGGCACGCCGGCCGCCAGGGCCAACGGCTGGCCCACGCCCGCCACGGCCAGTGCACGCCCCTGCAGATGCGGCGGCACCATGCGCCGCGCATAGCCAGCCACCAGCCCCCAGATCACGCCCGCAGCCATGCCTGCGGCAAAGCGGGCGACCAGGGTCAGGCCGTAGTGGCCGGACAGCGCGGTGAGGCTGTTGAAAAGCAGCAGCCCGCCCACCGCCGCCATGAACAGCGGCCGGCGCCTGAGCCCGCGCGTGGCGGCCACGACGGGAATGGCGGCCAGTACCGAACCCAGCGCGTACAGCGTGACCATCTGGCCGGCCATGGCTTCGGACACTGCCAGTCCCGTGCCGATCTGCGGCAGCAGGCCGGCCGGCAGGGTCTCGGTCATGATGGCCAGAAAGCCTGCCATCGCCAGGGCCAGCAGCCTGCCCAGCGGCAGGCCCGTGTCGCCGGAGGTGTCCATGGGCTGGTTCATTGCCTTTTCCTTGCTGCGCATCTCAGGCATGGGAGGCTGGATGGGATGCCAGGTGGGATGCCGCCATGTCCTTGTCGCCATGCCCGGCGGCCAGCGCGCGCTCGAAGCGGCGCAGCCCGGCCTGGGCGCCATCCAGCAGCAGGCCTGCGCCGGCTGCGGCATCGGCCACCAGTTGCGCGTCCTTGACGGCATTGGCCACGGTGAAGCTGGCGTCGTAGCGGCCTGACAGCATGGCAGCGGCCTTGGCCTGGAAGAAGCCGCTGTCCATGGGCCCGCCCGTGACGGCATCGACCACCAGGGCCGGTTCTATGTCCAGCCCCTTGGCCAGCGCCAGGCTTTCGGCCAGGCCATGCGTGAGTGCGAAGGCCCAGTGGTTGAGCGCCAGCTTGAGCCGGCTGGCGGCGCCTGCCTGCTGCGCAATCCACAGGCTGCGTTTGCCGATGGCATCGAACACCGGCTGCGCCTGGCCGCGCTGCGCCAGCGGGCCTGCGGCCAGGATGACCAGCTGGCCCTGCTCGGCCGGCTGGCGCGTGCCCTGCACGGGGCAGTCGTAGAACACCAGGCCATGCCGATCGGCGAACTGCGCCAGCGGCGCGATGGCGTCCACACCCACCGTGCTCAGTTGCAGCCACAGTGTGCCCGGCTGCAATGCGGGCGCTGCAGCCTGCATGGCCTGCAGCACGGCCGGCCCGTCCTTGAGCACAGTGACGACGATGCGGGCGCCACGCACGGCGTCGGCCGCATCGCCACAGGCCTGAACGCCGTCGGCCGCAAGGGCCTGGGCCTTGGCGGCCGTCCGGTTCCAGGCGCGGACGGTGAAGCCCTTGCGTTGCAGGTTGCGCGCGACGGGCGCACCGATCAGGCCCGTGCCGAGCACGGCAATGGTGGTTTGAAGGTTTGAATGCATGGGAACTCCTGGGTGATGAGAGAGTGGAACAGACACGGAAAACTGAGATCCGCATTACTGGAACGATCATTCCAATTCAAGGAAAATAAAAACCCGCAACGGCACGACATGCGCGCGGCGGGTGGCGGGTGGCCGGCTATTGCGCCTGCAGCGCCATGTCGACCACGTCGACCACATCCATCAGGCACTGGCGGCGCTGCGGCGCGCTGCTGCCCTTGCCCAGCACGCGCAGGCCCTGCACGGTGTTCAGGACGAAGCGCGCCAGGGCGCGCGGCTTTTTGCTGTCGGTGATATCGCCTTCCTGCTGGCCGCGCAGGATGAGCTTTTCCAGCGCCTTTTGCAGGCGCTGGAAGTTGCCGGCCACCCTCTCGGCCACGGCCTCGTCATGGCCGGCCAGCTCCAGCGCGGCATTGGCGACCAGGCAGCCCCGGCGCCCGGCATCGCTCAATTCGTCCTGCACGATGCGCAGCAGCAGCTGCCGCACCAGGTCCCGGGCGCGTCCCGGGCCGGACAGCAGTTCCACGTTGGAGGTGGTCACGGCCTCATAGCGGCGCAGCGCATGCTGGAACAGCCCCTGCTTGTTCTCGAAGGTGCCGTACAGGCTGCTGCGCGACAGGCCCGTGCCGTCCACCAGGTCCTGCACCGAGGTGGCCGCGTAGCCGCGCTGCCAGAACACCTGCATGGCGGCGTCTGCGATGTCATCGGGGTCGAAGTCCTTGGTGCGCATGGTGGCTCATTGAATTGGAACGATCATTCCATTCAATGTAGGCGGCCGTTTGGCGGCTGTCAAGATTGCGCTAAATGGCCTTCACTCGCAGGGAATTTCCAGCCCGACCTTCACGCGGTCCAGCGCCACGATGGTCTTGAACCATTTGACGTTGGGGTTCTCGGCAAACAGGCGCCGCGCCAGGGCCTCGTACTCCTGCATGGTGGCCACGGTGAGGACGAGCACGAAGTCCACCTCGCCCGTGACGTAGTAGCACTGCTGGACCTCGGGCACGGCGAAGTGCGATTTCATGGCGTTGAGCGCATCGATGCTGGTGCGCTCGGTCATGACCTCCACGATGATGGTGATGGGCCGGCCCACGCGCGTGGGGTCCACGGTGGCGGCCTGGCCGGTGATCACGCCTTCGGCCTGCATGCGCTTGAGCCGGCGCTGCACGGCGGCCGTGGACAGGTTGACCTGCTCGGCCAGCAGGCGCAGCGGCACCGTGCTGTCGCGCTGGACGATGGCCAGGATGGCGCGGTCGAAGCCGTCCAGATCGGCCAGGTGTGCAGGGTGGGCGGTGTGCTTGGTCATGGGAAGCGAGGACTTTTGGAGGGTGAGAAATTTTCTCGCAAACACCCTCAATTCAGAGACCAAAAAACAGGTGCCGCGAAATAGTATTTCGTCGTTTTCCGCATCCAACGCATGCGGACCTGCCTGCCGAGAAATCCCATCCCATGGCCACCCTGCTCCACCTGTCTCCCGTGTTTCTTGTGATGTCCATGCTCATGGTTTTGCGCCGCCCGCCTGTGCAGGCGGCCATGGCCGGGGCGGCGCTGGTCGCCCTGCTGTGGCTGGTCGATGCCTGGATGGCGAAGGGCACCGCCGCTTCCGGCGCCGCCCTGGCCGCAGCGCGCGACACGGGCGTGCTGTTCCTGAGCACGGCCTTCGTGATCGTGCCGGGCCTGGGTTTCGTGATCCTCATCGAACGCATGGGCGTCAACCAGGCGCTGAGCCAGTGGGTGCGCTCGCTGGGCCTGGGGCCGGCCGATCAAGTGGTGTTCATCGTGCTGGGCCTGGCGCCGCTGCTGGAGGCGATGACGGGCTTTGGCGTGTCGCTGATCGCCACCGTGCCGCTGCTGCTGAGCCTGTTCGAGCGGCGCGCCGCACTGCGCATGGCGCTGGCGGGCATGGCCATCATGCCCTGGGGCACGCTGGGCCTGGCCACGGTGATCGGAGCCTCGCTGGCCCATGTGGATGCGGCGGCGCTGGCCGCTGTGTCCTCGCTGACCAGCGCGCCGGTGTTTCTGGTGCTGGGCGCCCTGTCCCTGCACCTGGCAGGCGAGCGCGGTGCGCGGGCCTGGCTGCTGCTGGGCGGCTTTGGCCTGCTGTTCGTGGGCGTGCTGCATGGCATCAGCCGCTGGCTGGGTCCCGAGGTGGCGGGCGTGGGCGCAGGCTTTGCGGTGGCGCTGGGCATGCTGGTACGCGCACTGCTGCTGCGCGGCACGGCCCAGGCGGCACCCGGCTGGCCGCGACAGGCCTGGCCGTATCTGGCGCTGGCCCTTGCCATCGTGCTGCTCAAGCTGCTGGCCCTGGCCACGCAGTGGGACCAGCGCTGGATCGTGCAGGGCGCCCAGGTGGCCTGGAAGCCGCTGGCCTCCCCGGGCGTGGCGCTGACCCTGGTGCTGGCCCTGCTGCTGGCGCGCGGGGCTGGCCGTGGCGTTGCCCTGGCTGGTGCACTGGCCGCCCGCGCCAAGCGCCCGCTGCTGACCATCTTCTTCTTCCTGGCGATGTCCCAGATGATGGTCAAGGCCGGTTTCCTGTCCGGCCTGGTGCAGATGCTGGCCGAACTGGCGCCTGCGGCCCTGGCGCCGATCGTGGCCGCCTTCGGTGCGCTGGCCGGCTACATGACGGGCTCCAACGTGGGCGGCAACGCGATCTTCATGCCCGCCATCGCCCTGCTGCCCGAGTCCTCGCGCCTGCTGCTGGCCGCCGTGCACAACAGCGCCGCCGGGCATGCGGCGCTGGGCTCTTTGTCCATCGTGATGCTGGTGCTGGGCCTGGCACGGACCACCGCGCAGGAAGAAGGCGAGCTGGTGCGCTTCGGCTTTGCGCTGGCGTGTGCCAATGCGGCTTTGGTGGCGTTGGCGGCTTTGGTTGTGGGTGGGATGGGGGTGGCTTGATACTCGTTAAACAGTATTTTCCCGTCAATAAATCCAATAATTTTGAGAATTTACGTCAATTCTGTCTGTTCATTTGCACAAGCTTCCAGTTTTCCGACAAGCCTTGTGCCTCGCCAATGCATGGATTATCGAAGTTTCGCGACATTTATTTAAGTAAATGCAATAATTTCCGTCAATCATCCAAGCGCTGGTCCACCAAACCATGAAGAAAACGTCAATCCTCGATGACACGCTTTTGCTCAACGCGGAGCTAACGGCTGCGCAGCAGCGAACGGTGCAGCGCCGGGTGGCAAACGGCGAGCTATTCCGGATTCGCGCGGGCGTGGCCACCTCCATCGGCAAAGAGTCGGAATGGCCTGCGCTGCTGAGCCGCAACCTCACGCGGATCGTGGCGGCATTTGCACCTCAAAGCGTGCTCAGCTTCAACACTTGGTTCACTGGCGGCCGCACGGTCCGTGGGGAAGTCCACCTGGTGGGAGAAGCGCGCAAGACGGTGAGGCTGCCCGGCCTGACCCTTCAGGTCTGGCAAGGGGCGCCTTGCCAACCCGGCGATGTGCCCATGAGCGGCCGCCCTGTCTACTTCGCTTCGCAAGAACGAGGGCTGCTGGAGAACCTGTGGCGCAATGTGGGCTCCAGGGCTGCCGGCAAGGCCGGAGTGGAAGAGAAGCTTCTGGAAATCTGCGATGCGCGGGGCGAGAAAGCGCTGAACCAGCTGCGAGACCAAGCTCGCGCGATTGCGCCTGCGCTGGGTCGCCAGGCAGAGATGGCAACGCTGGAGAACCTCATCGGAGCGATTTTGAGCACACGGTCACCCGCCCATCTTCTGACGGACAAGGCCAAGGCGCGCCGGGCAGTCCCGCCTTACGACAGCGACCGCATGGGCCTGTTCGAGACTCTGGCTGCGCATCTGCGCAGCACGGAATTTCCCCGCATTCCTTCGGTCGCACGCAGCGATGCCGCAAAACGCCATTTCGCCTTCCTGGAAAGCTACTTCTCCAACTTCATCGAAGGCACCGAGTTCGAAGTCTCTGAAGCACGCGGCTTCGTGCTGCAGGGCGTTCCCATCGAGCACAGGCCCCAGGACTCTCACGACATCATCGGGGTCTACGAGCAATGCCTGAGCCCCAGCTGGTCGACCCTGACCTTGCCGGCCGGCGAGCCCGTGCTGCAGCAATTGCAGGATCGCCATGCCTTGCAGATGAAGTACCGCCCCGAGGTCGCCCCAGGCGCTTTCAAGCTCAAGGCAAACCAGGCTGGCAACTCTGCCTTTGTGCTGCCCGGGCTCGTGCGCGGGACCCTGATCGAGGGCAGCAAGCTGCTTGCCAGCATTCCGGAAGGCTTGGCGCGTGCGCTGTTTTCCATGTTCCTGGTGGCCGAGGTCCACCCCTTCGACGACGGCAATGGCCGGCTGGCGCGTCTGGTCATGAACGCTGCGCTGACCTTGGTCGATGAATGCCGGATCATCATCCCGACGCTGTACCGGGAAACCTATCTGGACTGCCTGCGCCGCCTGACCAGAGAGGCCGACCCTGTGCCGTTCGTGAAGGCCATGACGCACATCCAAAGCTGGACCAGCCGCTTCGACTATGAAGACATGGACCAGGTCATCGCGGCGATGCAGTCGTGCAACGCCTTCGAGCGTTCGCTGACGCAATACAAGCTCAACATGCCTGCGTCACGCGAGTAAGAACTCCCAATGAAAAGAGGCGCCGCAGCGCCTCTTTGCAAACACGGCAAGCCGCCCGCGTTACTTGCTGTCGCGCAGCTCCCGGCGCAGGATCTTGCCAACCGGGGTCTTGGGCAGTTCGGTGCGGAACTCGATCACGCGGGGCCGCTTGTAGCCCGTGAGGTTGTCGTGGCAGAAATCGCGCACGGCCTGCTCGGTGAGGCTGTCGTCCCTGCGCACGATGACCAGCTTGACGGCCTCGCCGGTCTTCTCGTCGGGCACGCCGACCACGGCGCATTCGAGCACGCCGGGGCAGTTGGAGACCACGTCCTCCACTTCATTGGGATAGACGTTGAAGCCGCTGACCAGGACCATGTCCTTCTTGCGGTCCACGATCTTGAAGTAGCCGCGCTCGTCCATGGTGCCGATGTCGCCGGTGCGAAAGTAGCCGTCGGCGGTGAACACCTTGGCGGTTTCGTCGGGGCGCTGCCAGTAGGCGGCCATGACCTGCGGGCCCTTGATGGCGACCTCGCCGCGCTCGCCGATGGTGGTCACGTCGTTTCCTTCGTCATCGACGAGCTTCATCCAGGTGCTGGGCAGGGGCACGCCGATGGTGCCCGAGAACTCGGTGGAGGTGACGGGGTTGCAGCTGGCCGAGGGACTGGTCTCCGACAGGCCGTAGCCCTCGCAGATGGGACAGCCGGTCTTTTGCAGCCACAGCTGGGCCACGGCGCTTTGCACCGCCATGCCGCCGCCGACCGAGACCTTCAGGTGCGACCAGTCCACGGTGTTGAAGTCCGGGTGGTTGGCCAGGCCGTTGAACAGCGTGCTCACGGCCGGGAAGCTGTGAAAGCGCTGCGTGGACAGTTCCTTGAGCGTGGCCTTGAGGTCGCGCGGATTGGGAATCAGGATGGTTTTGCCGCCCGTGCGCATGGACAGCATCATGTTCACCGTGAAGGCGAAGATGTGGTACAGCGGCAGCGCGCAGATGCTGGTGGGCTGCTCGCCGGCCGGCACCTTGCCCATGGCGGGCTGGTTCCAGGCCTCGGACTGCAGCACGTTGGCGATGATGTTGCTGTGCAGCAGCACCGCGCCCTTGCTCACGCCCGTGGTGCCGCCCGTGTACTGCAGCAGGGCCATGTCGGAGGCCTGCAGCTGCGGCGCCTGGAAGGGCGAGCGCATGCCCTTGGCCAGCGCGTCGTTGAAGCGCACGGCCCCCGGCAGCGAGAACGGCGGCACCAGCTTCTTGACCTTGCGCACCACGTAATTGACGATGGCGCCCTTGAGCATGCCCAGCTGGTCGCCCATGGTGCACAGCACCATGTGCTGCACGGGCGTGGCGGCCTTGCAGGCCTGCAGCGTATGGGCGAAGTTCTCGATGATGACGATGGCCTTGGCGCCCGAGTCCTTGAGCTGGTGCTCCAGTTCGCGCGCCGTGTACAGCGGGTTTACGTTGACCACGACGAAACCGGCGCGCAGCACGGCGGCCACGGCCACGGGGTACTGGGGCACGTTGGGCATCATCAGCGCCACGCGGTCGCCGCGGGCCAGGCCCAGGCTCTGCAGATAGGCAGCGAAGGCGCGGCTTTGCGCATCGACCTGGGAGTAGGTCAGCTCCTTGCCCATGAAGGAATAGGCCACACGGTCCGCGTAGCGGCTGAAGGCCTCCTCCATCAGGGCCACCAGCGAAGGGTATTGGGAGGGATCGATGTCGGCGGGCACACCTGCCGGATAGGCACCCAGCCATGGGCGGTCACTCATGCTGCTTGTCTCCTGGTTGTCTCGACTAATCGTGCATTCTCATAAAAAGCACGGTCGTTCGATACTGTGATAACCCTAGTACTACCCCTAGGGTCCGCATTGCGTTGCTCCAGGTCAAAGCTCGCCGGGCCGCCCAGGCCCTCCGTCACGATCGCGGTTCAATCCCAGGCCGGAGCCAGCCCGTCTGGGCTGACCTGGCGGTCGCCGCGCTCCAGCGCGGCGATGCGCTGCATGTCTTCGGCGCCCAGCACCAGCTGGCAGCTGTCCAGGTTGGCCTGCAGGTGGGCGCGCTGGGTGGACGAGGGAATGACGGCATAGCCCATGGCCATGGCCCAGGCCAGCGCCACCTGGGCGGGCGTGGCGCCGTGGGCGGCGGCGATGTCGGCCAGCACGGGATCGGCCAGCAGCTTGCCGTAGCCCAGCGTCATGTACGAGGTGGTGTGAATGCCCTGCTGGCGTGCGAAGTCGGTGACGGCACGGTTTTGCAGATAGGGGCTCAGTTCGATCTGGTTGGTGGCGATGTTCGCGGCGCCCACGGCGGCAATGGATTGCTGCAGCAGCGCGATGTTGAAGTTGGACACGCCGATGTGGCGCGTCAGCCCCTGCTCCCTGGCGCGCATGAGGGCGCCCAGGCTGTCCTCCAGCGGCACGCTGCGCGAAGGCCAGTGGATCAGCGTCAGCTCCACATGGTCGGTGCGCAGGGCTTCAAGGCTGCGCTCCAGGCTGGGGATCAGCGCGTCGGCGGACAGGTTCTCGGTCCAGATCTTGGTGGTGAGGAACAGCTGATCGCGCGGCACGGCGCTGGCGGCGATGGCGGCCCCCACATCGGCCTCGTTGCCGTAGATCTGGGCGGTGTCGATGGCGCGGTAGCCTACTTCCAGGGCCTGGCCCACGGATTGGCGCACCACCTCATCCTTGAGGCGGAAGGTGCCCAGGCCGAAGGCGGGCACCACGGAAGCGAGAGAGGCAGTCGATGTCATGCAGGTCTTTCAAAAAGCAAATAAGGCGCGGAACCACGCCCCGAAGACTGCAGTCTGGCGGGTTAACGCTTGCAGATAAAGCCTGGTATCAGCAGAAAATATTTGACGCTGCAGCAACAATTGCGCCAAGCTGGCACCCCATGAAAACCACGCTGGACGAGTTGCAGGCCTTTCGCGCCGTGATCGACTGCGGCAGCATCACGGCGGCGGCCGAGCAGTTGGGACAGACCACCTCGGGCATCAGCCGCAGCCTGTCGCGCCTGGAGAAAAAGCTGGCCACCACCTTGGTGCGGCGCACCACGCGCAGCCTGGAGCTGACCGAGGAAGGGGCGCGCTTCCTGGCCCGCACGCGCGAGGTGCTGCAGGCCCTGGACGCGGCCGAGGAGGAACTGGCCGCGCGCCGTGAGGCGCCGGCCGGGCTGCTGCGCGTCAATGCGGCCTCGCCCTTCATGCTGCATGCCATCGTGCCGCTGGTGGGTGAGTTCCGCGCGCTCTATCCGCTGATCACGCTGGAGCTGAACACCGATGACCTGCACATCGACCTGCTGGCCCAGCGCACCGACATCGCCATCCGCATCGGCGAGCTGCGCGACTCCACGCTGCATGCGCGGCTGCTGTGCCACAGCCTGCTGCGCGTGCTGGCCAGCCCCGCCTACCTGCAGGCCCATGGCCCCGTGGCGAGCGTGGCCGCGCTGGCGCGCCACCAGCGCATCGGCAACAGCCAGGTGCCGGGCCTGAACCACTGGCCGCTGCGCACGCCCGAGGGCGGCGACCGCTGGGATTCCGCGCCCCAGCTCACGGCCTCCAGCGGCGAGACCATGCGCCAGCTGGCCCTGGCCGGCCAGGGCGTGGTCTGCCTGGCCGACTTCATGACCGTGCGAGACCGCGCCCAGGGCGAGCTGGTGCAGGTGCTGGCGCGCGAGACCTTGCAGCAGCGCCAGCCCATCCACGCCGTCTACTACCGCAACACGGCGCTGGCCGCGCGCATCACGGCCTTCCTGGACTTTCTCACGCAGCGCATGGCGGCAGGTTGAGAGGTGGCGTCGCATTCCGGCGCCGCCCCGGGAACGACTGGGAGGCAGCCGGCCGCATCGTCAAGGCGGCCGGCGCGCGCATCGAATAGTCCGCAAGGCCGTCACAGCAGCTTGGTGCCCAGCGGCACCTCGCGGTCGGGCACGCACAGCGCGACCTCGCCGTTCTCGTTGTGGAATCCCGTGACCAGGCATTCCGAGCGCATGGGACCGATCTGCTTGCTGGGAAAGTTCAGCACGGCCACCACCTGGCGGCCTATCAGTTCCTCGGGCCGGTACAGCGCCGTGATCTGGGCGCTGGACTTGCGCAGGCCCAGTTCGGGGCCGAAATCGACCTGCAGCACATAGGCCGGGCGGCGCGCCTCCTTGAACACCTGGGCGTCCACGATGCGGCCCACGCGCAGCTCCACCTTGAGGAAGTCGTCAAAGCCAATGGTCTCGTGCAATGCGGATGAAGTAATCATGCGGCCATGATGCCGCGCCGCCGGTGCCGGCTTTGTCGAGCAACGCTTGCAGTGCCGGGGCACACTGTCCGCCATGAAAAAGGCCGGCATCGCGTCCGATGCCGGCCTGGTGCGGGGCCCTCGACAGGCCCCGCAGGGGTTCGCGCCAGGATTACTTGGCGGCAACCACGCGCACCATTTCCAGGCACTTGTTGGAGTAGCCCCACTCGTTGTCGTACCAGGAAACGACCTTCACGAAGGTCTTGTCCAGGGCGATGCCGGCTTCGGCATCGAACACCGAGGTGCAGGACTCGCCACGGAAGTCCGTGGCCACGACCTTGTCTTCGGTGTAGCCCAGCACGCCCTTGAGCGCGCCTTGCGACTGGGCCTTCATTTCGGCGCAGATCTCTTCGTAGCTGGCTTCGCTGTTCAGCTCCACCGTCAGGTCGACCACCGACACGTCGGAGGTGGGCACGCGGAAGGACATGCCGGTCAGCTTCTTGTTGAGCTCGGGAATCACCACGCCCACGGCCTTGGCTGCGCCCGTGCTGGAGGGAATGATGTTTTCCAGGATGCCGCGGCCGCCGCGCCAGTCCTTGTTGCTGGGGCCGTCCACGGTCTTTTGGGTGGCGGTGGCAGCGTGCACGGTGGTCATCAGGCCGCGCTTGATGCCCCACTTGTCGTTGAGCACCTTGGCCACGGGAGCCAGGCAGTTGGTGGTGCAGGAGGCGTTGGAGATCACGTCCTGGCCAGCGTAGGTCTTGCAGTTCACGCCGAAGACGAACATCGGGGTGCTGTCCTTGGAAGGCGCGGACATGATGACCTTCTTGGCGCCGGCAGCCAGGTGCTTGCGTGCGGTCTCGTCGGTCAGGAACAGGCCGGTGGCCTCGATCACGATGTCGGCGCCGACTTCGTTCCACTTCAGGTTGGCGGGGTCGCGCTCCTGCGTCAGGCGGATGGTCTTGCCGTTGACGATCAGGTTGGAGCCCTCCACCGAGACCTCACCCTTGAAGCGGCCGTGCACGCTGTCGTACTTGAGCATGTAGGCCAGGTAGTCGGGCTCGAGCAGGTCGTTGATGCCCACGACTTCGATGTCGCTGAAGTTCTGCACGGCAGCGCGGAACACCATGCGGCCGATGCGGCCGAAGCCGTTGATACCGATCTTGATCGTCATATTTGCCTCTTGGATTGACGGATTGCGAAAAACGGAAAAACTGAAACGGTGAGGGCCAGGCCGGGCCTGGCGGGCGGCAAAAAGGGGCCACAGGCCCCTTCTCGCAGCTTTACTTGCCGGCGCGCTGCAGCGCAGCCTGCACGGTGTCGGCCACGTTCTCGGCCGTGAAGCCGAAGTGCTTGAACAGCACGGGCGCTGGAGCCGATTCGCCGTAGGTGTCGATGCCGACGACAGCGGCGCAGCCGTACTTCCACCAGAAGTCGGTCACGCCCATTTCCACGGCGATGCGCGGCAGGTTGGCCGGCAGCACCTGGCTCTTGTACTTGGCGTCCTGCTTGTCGAAGGTGGTGGTGCTGGGCATGGAGACCACGCGCACGGCGACCTTGCGCTCGGCCAGCAGCTTCTGGGCGGCCAGGGCCAGCTGCACTTCGGAGCCGGTGGCGATGATGACGGCCTGGGCCTTCTTGTTCAGGCCGACGGCCTTGGGCTCGGACAGCACGTAGGCGCCGCAGGCGATGTCGTCCAGCGCGTCTTCGGTCTTGGCTGCGTAGGCCAGGTTCTGGCGCGACAGCAGCAGGGCCGTGGGCTTGTTCTTCTGGCTCAGGGCCACGGTCCAGGCGACGGCGGTTTCCGTGGTGTCGGCAGGGCGCCAGACATCCAGGCCCGGGATCAGGCGCAGAGAGGCGGCGTGCTCGATGGACTGGTGGGTGGGGCCGTCTTCGCCCAGGCCGATGGAGTCGTGCGTGAAGACGTGGACCACGCGCTGCTTCATCAGCGCGGCCATGCGGATGGCGTTGCGGCTGTAGTCGCTGAAGGTCAGGAAGGTGCCTGCGTAGGGGATGTAGCCGCCATGCAGGGCGATGCCGTTCATGATGGCGGCCATGCCGAACTCGCGCACACCGTAGTTGATGTGGCGGCCGATCTTGCCGTCTTCGGTCAGGACCACGGCACCCTTGTCGTCCACGCGCAGCGAAGGCGTGCTCTTGGTGTTGGTCAGGTTGGAGCCGGTCAGGTCGGCCGAGCCGCCCAGCAGTTCGGGCAGGGCGGCGGTCAGGCCTTCCAGGGCCAGCTGGCTGGCCTTGCGGCTGGCCACGGTGGCGCCTGCGTCATGCGCGTCGGAGGCGATCTGCGCGGCGATCTCGCCGAAGTTGGCAGGCAGGTCACCGGCCATGCGGCGCTTGAATTCGGCAGCCAGTTCGGGGAAGGCCTTGGCGTAGGCGGCGAACTTCTTGTTCCAGGCCGCTTCGGCCTTGGCGCCGGCGGCCTTGGCATCCCAGTCGCCGTAGACGCTGGCGGGGATGTCGAAGGGGCCGTGCTCCCAGCCCAGGGCCGCGCGGGTCAGTGCGATTTCCTCGGCGCCCAGGGGCTCGCCGTGGGCCTTGGCCGTGTCCTGGCGGTTGGGCGAGCCCTTGCCGATGCTGGTCTTGCAGCAGATCAGCGTGGGCTTGTCGCTGCTCTTCTTGGCGGCAGCGATGGCGGCATCGATGGCCTGCACGTTGTGGCCGTCCACGTCGCGCACCACGTTCCAGCCATAGGCTTCGAAGCGGGCGGGCGTGTTGTCGATGAACCAGGGGGCGACCTTGCCGTCGATGGAGATGCCGTTGTCGTCGTACAGCGCCACCAGCTTGCCCAGCTTCCAGGCGCCGGCCAGGGCCGCGGCCTCGTGGCTGATGCCTTCCATCAGGCAGCCGTCACCCAGGAACACGTAGGTGTGGTGGTCGACGATGGCGTGGCCTGCGCGGTTGAACTCGGCAGCCAGCAGCTTTTCGGCCAGCGCGAAGCCCACGGCATTGGTGATGCCCTGGCCCAGCGGGCCGGTGGTGGTTTCCACGCCGGGGGTGATGCCCACTTCGGGGTGGCCGGCCGTCTTGCTGTGCAGCTGGCGGAAGTTCTTGAGCTCGTCGATCGGCAGCGCATAGCCCGTGAGGTGCAGCAGCGCGTAGATCAGCATGGAGCCGTGGCCGTTGGACAGGATGAAGCGGTCACGGTCAGCCCATTGCGGGTTGACGGGGTTGTGCTTGAGGTGACGGCTCCACAGTGCCACGGCCATGTCGGCCATGCCCATGGGGGCGCCGGGGTGGCCGGAGTTGGCTTGTTGAACGGCATCCATTGCGAGTGCGCGGATCGCATTCGCCATTTGTTGAGTGTTGGCCATCAGGGCGCTCCGTGAAGGAGGGGGTAATCAGAGTAAGCCGGCTATTTTAAAGGACGCGGGTTTTCGGCTCCCGCGCGCGGGGCAATGGCCGCTGGCAATGGTCTACAGTTGCGCTCCATGACCGCCTCGCCCATCCAGCCGTTCCCCGCCGCCAAGGCGCTTTTCCTCACCGAGCAGCCACCGGCCATGCTGCTGGCCGCAGGCCGTGGCGAGCGCATGCGGCCGCTGACCGACACCTGCCCCAAGCCGCTGCTGCAGGTGCAGGGCCGGCCGCTGCTGCAGCACCACCTGCAGGCCCTTGCGCAGGCCGGCGTGCGCCGCGCCGTGGTCAACACGGGCTGGCTGGGCGAGCAGATTCCCGCGCGCTTCGGGGAGCGCTTCGCGCCCGACACAGGTGGCGAGCCGCTGCATCTGGCCTATTCTCCCGAGCCCGAGCAGGCGCTGGAGACCGCAGGAGGCATTGCGCGCGCGTTGCCGCTTCTGGACACGGTGTTCTGGCTGGCGGCCGGCGATGTCTACGCGCCCGACTTCGATTTCCCGTTCGAGGCGGCCCGCGAATTTGCCGCCAGCGGACGGCTGGCCCATCTGTGGCTGGTGCCCAACCCCGAGCACCATCCGCGTGGCGACTTCGGCGTGGACGAACTGGGCCTGGCCTGCGACTGGCCCGAGGGCGATGCCCGCCCGCGCCAGACCTACGGCACCATTGCGCTGCTGCGCGCCGAGCTGTTTGCCGCGCCCTGGTGCGACATCCCGCCCGGCAACCCCGACGGTTGGCGCATGCCGCTGGTGGCGCTGCTGCGCCGGGCGATGGCCGCCGGCCAGGCGAGCGCCAGCCTGTATGCCGGGCGCTGGACCGACGTGGGCACGCCCGAGCGGCTGCAGCGGCTCAACACGCCAACCGCCTGAGACGTCGGACTGACACGCCGGCCTGGCACGTTGGCCTGGGGCGCCCGCTGGTGACTTCGCCGCCCGGGCAGGCGAAGGCGCTCCGTGTTAGCGTCGCCGGTTCGGCGCAGCGGCGCGCCAGAAAGCCTTTCGATGAGCGTGATCCAGTATGTGATGTTCCTGGCCCTGGTGGGCCTGGCGACGTTTTGCCAGAACCTGACGGGCTTTGCCTTCGGGCTGATCTTCGTGGGCGTGGCCGGTGCAACGCACCTGATGGGCATTGGCGATGCGGCCAACGTGGCCTGCCTGCTGTCCGTGGTCAACGGCGTGGCCTACCTGCGCGCCCACCGCCAGGTGCCGCAGTGGTCCCTGCTCAAGCCCATGCTGATCAGCAGCGTCATCGGCGTGATCGGCGGCGTGCTGCTGCTGCAGTGGCTCAGCGGCAATGCGCTGAGCGGGCTGCGCATGCTGCTGGGCCTGGCCATCGTGGCCTGCGCGCTGTTGCTGTTGCTGCAAAAGCAGGTCAACGCGCAGGTGTCGGGGCCGGTGTCGCTGTGGGTGGCCGGTGTGGCCTCGGGGCTGCTGGGCGGGCTGTTTGCCACGCCGGGCCCGCCCATGGTCTACCACCTGTACCGCCAGCCGCTGGACCGCCTGGTGGTGCGCCAGTGCCTGTTTGCCATGTTCCTCACCTGCGCGCTGCTGCGCCTGGCGATGGTGGCCTGGGAGGGCGAGATCACCGCCAGCGTGCTGCTGGCCGCAGCCCTGGCCTTTCCCGTGGTGACGGTGGTGACCTGGCTGCACATGCGCCATCCGCCCGCCCTGCCCAAGCGGCTGGTCGAATGGATGGTCTGCCTGCTGCTGGTGCTGTCGGGCACCAGCCTGCTGGTGTCGGGCTGGAACGCCAGCCACCCCCAGCCCGTGGTGCCCGATGACGAGATGGCCATGGCCGTGCCCCAGCGGTCCCAGGCTGCGGCCCCCGCGCCGCACTGACAACAAAAAAGCCCGCCGGGCGGACCGGCGGGCTTTTTTTGAAGGGGGAAGGAACCGATCAGTTCACGACCTGCTGCAGCGAACCGGCAGCGTACTTGGCGGCCATCTGCTCCAGCGTGTAGCCCTTGATCTTGGCGCCCTGGCCTTCGCAGCCGAACTCGATGTAGCGGGCCTTGCAGATCTGCTTGGCGGCTTCGCGGGCAGGCTTGAGCCATTCGCGGGCATCGAACTTCTCGGGGTTCTCGGCCAGGAACTTGCGCACGGCGCCGGTCATCGCCAGGCGGATGTCGGTGTCGATGTTGATCTTGCGCACGCCGTGCTTGATGGCTTCCTGGATTTCCTCGACGGGCACGCCGTAGGTTTCCTTCATGGCGCCGCCGTACTGGCGGATGATTTCCAGCAGTTCCTGGGGCACGGAGGAGGAGCCGTGCATGACCAGGTGGGTGTTGGGCAGGCGCGCGTGGATTTCCTTGACGCGCTGGATGGACAGGATGTCGCCCGTGGGCTTGCGCGTGAACTTGTAGGCGCCGTGGCTGGTGCCGATGGCAATGGCCAGCGCGTCCAGCTGCGTGGCCTTGACGAACTGGGCCGCTTCCTCGGGGTCGGTCAGCAGGGCCGAGTGGTCGAGCACGCCTTCGGCACCCACGCCGTCTTCCTCGCCGGCCATGCCGGTTTCCAGCGAGCCCAGGCAGCCGAGTTCACCTTCGACGGTGGCGCCCAGCTTGTGGGCCATTTCCACGACCTTGCGGGTCACGTCCACGTTGTATTCGAAGGAGGAAGGCGTCTTGCCGTCTTCCATCAGCGAGCCGTCCATCATCACCGAGCCGAAGCCCAGGTTCAGCGCGCCCTGGCAGATGGCGGGCGAGGTGCCGTGGTCCTGGTGCATGACCAGGGGGATGTGGGGATACTGCTCGGCGGCGGCCTGGATCAGGTGCTTGATGAAGGGCTCGCCGGCGTACTTGCGGGCGCCTGCGCTGGCCTGCAGGATGACGGGCGCGCCCACTTCGTCGGCGGCCGACATCACGGCTTGCACCTGCTCCAGGTTGTTGACGTTGAAGGCGGGAAGACCGTAGCCGTTTTCGGCAGCGTGGTCCAGCAGTTCGCGCATCGAAACGAGAGGCATGTGTAGGGTCCGTATCAAGTTGTTGAGAGGGGGATGCCCCTGCCGCATGGCGGCCGCCGCTGCGTCATGGGTTCGCTGCGGGGCTGCGGCCGGGGGATCGCGGCAGTAACCGCTTGGTAACTGGCGATTTTAACCAGCTGCCGCCAACCCTGTCCCGGGCATTCCCATGCGGTAGCAGGTCGTGAAGCCTTCGGGCGGCGCGGCCTCGCCAAAGCTTCCCTGGTGGGCGCGCAGCACGCGCGCCACGATCTCGTGGCCCAGGTGCAAGCTGTCCACGGGCGCTGCCGCGCGCTCTGCGCCGTCACGGCGGCCGTCGCTACGGCGGCCGTCATCGCAGACCTGCAGCCAGACCTCGCCATCCGGCCCCTGCCCGGCCTGCACCTCGATCTGCGTGCCGTGCGGTGTGTGCTTGAGGGCGTTTTCCACCAGGTTGCGCAGCGCCAGCTCCAGCAGCACGGCATTGCCCATCACGCCCAGTGCCTCAGGCGCCTGCACGGACAGGCTGCAGCCGCGCTGCCAGGCCGCCTGCGCATGGGCGGCCACCACCTGGCGGGCCAGCGCGGCCAGGTCCACGGGCACGGGCGGGTCGGCCAGCATGGCGCGTCCTGCGCGCGCCAGTGCCAGCAGCTGGCTGAGCACATGGCCGGCGTGCAGCGCGTCCTGGCCTATGCGCGCCAGCGCGGCGCGCTGGGCCGGGGCATCCATGGCGCCGGCCGGCGCATCGCCCAGGGCACGCGCCTGCAAGGCGATGGAGGCCAGCGGCGTGCGCAGTTCATGGGCCACTTCGTTGGCCAGGCTGCGCTCGCGTTCCAGCGCCTCCTGCTGGCGGTCCAGCAAGGTGTTGATGGAGTTCACCACGGGCATGAATTCCCGCAGCGCGTGGCGGTGCGAGACGCGCTCGGCCTGGGCCAGGTCCAGGCGCTCGACCTCGCGCGAGAGTTCGTTGAGCGGCCGCATGCCGCGTCGAATGGCCAGCCCCAGCGCCAGCGCGACCACAGGCAAAAGCCACAGGCCCGGCTCGATCATCTGGCCCGCGATGTCGTCGGCCAGTTCGTCGCGCTCCTGCAGCTCGATCATCACGCTGACCTTGCGTGCATGGTCGCGGCTCCACTGGGTGAAGCTGCGCCAGGCCCGATGCTCGGGACCCAGGCGCAGGGTGGCAAAGCCCTGCTCGGTGTCGAAGGCGGGCTCGGGCGCATCGCCCGTGCGCGAGATCAGCCGCCCCGCGCCATCCCACAGGGCCACGCTCAGCGACTGCTGGTAGTCGTGGGCCATGAGGCCGGGGGGCTCATGCACGGGCGTGGCTGCTCCCTGGCCTACGGCGCCTGCGACTTCCAGGTTGAGCACCAGCGCAGCGACGCCGGCCAGGTGGCCGTCGGTCAGCTCGTCTGCCTCGTGCACGCCGGTCTGGTAGCCCAGTGCCACGAAGCTGGCCCAGACCACGACCAGCGCGCCCAGCATCCAGGCCATCAGATGCCAGATCAGCGAGGGGCGGCGCTGCTGCGCGGTGCTCATGGGTTCTCCGCAGGAAGAAAGTAGCCCACGCCGCGCATGGTGACGATGCTGGCATTGCCCAGCTTCTTGCGCAGGTGGTGGATATGGACCTCGACGGCATTGCTTTCCACGGCCGTGCCCCAGCTGTAGAGGTGCTCTTCGATCTGCTGGCGCGAGAGCACGCGCCCGCGCGCCTGCAGCAGCACCCAGAGCACGGAGAACTCGCGCGGCGACATTTCCACCAGCTTTCCGTCGCGGCGCACGGTGCGCGCGGCCGGGTCGACCTCCAGCTCGCCATGGCGGATCACGGGTGCCGCCTGCCCGCCTGCGCGGCGCAGCATGGCGCGCAGCCGCGCCTCCAGCTCGTCGATGTCGAAGGGCTTGACCAGGTAGTCATCGGCACCCAGGTCCAGCCCGGCGATGCGCTCGCGCACCTGGTCGCGCGCGGTGAGGATGAGCACGGGCGTGTTGGGGTCCGGCAGGGCGTGGCTGTCGCCACCCGGGCGGCGCGGGCTCCGCAGGCGGCGCAGGATCTCGCTGCCATCGCCATCGGGCAGGCCCAGGTCCAGCAGCACGGCGTCGAAGCGCTCCATCTCCAGCGCATGCCAGGCATCGGCCACGGTGGAGCAGACGTCGACCGCATAGCGGCGCTGTTGCAGATTGGCCTGCAGGCCTGCGGCAATGCCCGCGTTGTCTTCGACGACCAGTATTCGCATGCGCGCATTGTGCAATGGCCGCTGCCGGCTGCGGCGCCAGACGATGGCCGCACGCCGGGGCATGCGTTAAGACGGGTTTAAGCCGCGCTTCTCATGCTGCCGGCCATGCCGACACCTGAACCCCGAGATTTTTCCGCCGCCCCTGCGCAGGGCCCCTCCTTCAAAAGCACCCTGCTGTGGACCCTGGCGGCGCTGGCCGTGGTCCTGGCCTGGGATGCCGGCGCCCTGGACCTGGCCATGGCCCGCTGGTTTGGCGACGCCGATGGCTTTGCGCTGCGTTCGGACTGGTTCTTCGTGAACATCGCCCACGAAGGCGCACGCCGCCTGGCCTGGCTGGTGGTGCTGGGCCTGACGCTGTGCGTCTGGCGGCCCATCGGCCCGCTGCGCCTGCTGCCTCACGGGCGGCGCGTGCAGCTGGTGGCGGGCATCTTGCTGTCGCTGGCCCTGATCTCGCTGCTCAAGTACACCAGCGCGACCAGCTGCCCCTGGGACCTGGCCGAGTTCGGCGGCGTGGCGCGCCACGTCTCGCACTGGTCGCTGGGCCTGGCCGACGGCGGGCCGGGCCGCTGCTTTCCCGCAGGCCACGCCTCGGCAGGCTTCGCCTTTCTGGCCGGCTATTTCGCGCTGCGCCGCCATGCACCCCGCGCAGCCTGGATCTGGCTGGCCGTCTCGCTGGCCGCAGGCCTGTCGATGGGCCTGGCCCAGCAGATGCGCGGCGCCCATTTCATGAGCCACACGCTGTGGACCGGCTGGCTGTGCTGGACGGCGGGCTGGCTCTTCGACCTGGCGGTCACGCGTGCGCTGCGCACCCGGGACAGCGCGCCTGACTCCCTGTGGCCCGCCGCCAGCCTTCCGCCTTCCACTCCCTGATCAAGCGTTGCCATGCTGCCCCTGGACCCCGCCCTGTTCACGCTGCTGAAGGCCAACGCGCAAACGCCCGCCATCTCGATCGAGGCGGCGCGCGCCATCTCCTCCTGGCTTCCCTCGCTGTGCGCCCTTCCCGTGATGGCCGGGTTGCTGCGCGGCTCGCCCGCCCTGCGCCGCACGCTGGTGCTGGCCCTGCTGTCCATGCTGGCCGCCTGGGCCGTGGCACGGCTGGTCCGCTGGGGCTTCCCCGCGCCGCGTCCTGCCCAGCTGGGCATGGGCGTGCAATGGGTGGAACACACGCTGCGGTCCAGCTTTCCGAGCATGCACGCCACGGGCGCCTTTGCCCTGGCCCAGGCGCTGACCCTGGGCTGCACGCTCCACCGCCGCTGGGTCATGGTGTCCGCCTGGTCGCTGGCCCTGGGCATGGGCTGGAGCCGCGTGCACCTGGGCGTGCACTTCCCGTCCGATGTGGTCGGCGGTGCCATCGTGGGCATCTGCAGCGCCACCCTGGTCTGGCATGCTGCGCTGTGGCGCCGCCTTGCCGTCATGCCCAACCTGCTGCCCTACAACGCACGAACCCACTCAGGCAGGCCCCAATAGACCATGGCGAAGGCATAGCGCACGGCACATAAAACTGGCGCCCCCCAGAACGAGGGACACCGAGCAAGGGCCGTCCCGCCGCGAGGGTGTCGTCCCCCCGCGTAGCGAGAGGGGGAAGGCGCGAAGCGCCTCAGGGGGTTAGTTCACACGACATATCTTCAGCATGTTCGTGCCACCGGGCTGGCCCATGGGCTCGCCGCAGGTGATGGCATAGACATCGCCGCTTTGCACGATGTTGCGCGCGCGCAGATGGCCTTCGGCCTGGTCCAGCGCGGTGTCGCGGTCGGCGCTGGTGTCCATGAGCAGGGGGCGCACGTTGCGGTACATGGCCATCTTGCGCTGCGTGGAGATCTTGGGCGTGAGCGCGTAGATGGGGATGTGGATGCGGTGGCGGCTCATCCACAGCGCGGTGGAGCCGCTGTCCGTCATGGCGACGATGGCCTTGGCGCCCAGGTGGTGGGCCGTGAACAGCGCGCCGATGGCGATCGACTGGTCGATGCGCGAGAACTGGCGGCCGGTGAACTCGGCATCGCTGTCCGGGTCTTCGGCCGCTTCCGCGGCGGCGCAGATCTTGGCCATTTCCTGCACGGTCTCCAGCGGGTACCTGCCGGCGGCGGTCTCGGCGCTGAGCATGACGGCGTCCGTGCCGTCCAGCACGGCGTTGGCCACGTCGCTGACCTCGGCGCGCGTGGGCACGGGGTTGGTGATCATGCTCTCCATCATCTGCGTGGCGGTGATCACGAACTTGTCCATGTCGCGCGCCATGCGGATCATCTTCTTTTGCAGCGCGGGCACGGCAGCGTTGCCCACTTCCACGGCCAGGTCGCCGCGCGCCACCATGATGCCGTCGGAGACATGCAGGATCTCTTCCAGGCGCGGAATGGCCTCGGCGCGCTCGATCTTGGCGATCAGGCCGGGCTTGTGGCCGTACTGGGCCGCAGCCACGTTGCACAGCTGGCGCGCCATCTCCATGTCGGTGGCGTTCTTGGGAAAGCTCACGGCCACGTAGTCGGCCTGGAAGCTCATGGCGGTCTTGATGTCCTCCATGTCCTTGGCCGTCAGCGCCGGGGCCGTCAGGCCGCCGCCCTGCTTGTTGATGCCCTTGTTGTTGGACAGCTCGCCGCCGAGCTTGACGGTGGTGTGCACCTCGTCGCCGCGCACATGGTCCACGGTGAGCACGATCAGGCCGTCGTTGAGCAGCAGCACGTCGCCGGGCTTCACGTCGCGCGGCAGTTCCTTGTAGTCCAGGCCCACGCCGTTGATGTCGCCGGGCTCGGTGCGCGACGCGTCGAGCACGAAGCGCGCGCCGGGCTCCAGCATGACCTTGCCTTCGGCGAACTTGCCGACGCGGATCTTGGGGCCCTGCAGGTCGGCCATGATGGCCACCTCGCGGCCTGCGCGCTGGGCCGCCTCGCGCACCATGGTGGCGCGGTCGATGTGGTCCTGCGCCTTGCCGTGGCTGAAATTCAGGCGCACCACGTTGACGCCTTCGCGCACCATCTGTTCCAGCAGTTGCGGGTCGCTGGAAGCGGGGCCCAGGGTGGCGACGATCTTGGTGGCACGGCTCACTTGCATGGAATGTCTCTCGCTCAGGGTTTGTAATCGGGTTTCAATTCTCACACGAATGCGGTTACATGAAGGCAACATTCCGGCATGCGGTGCGGGCCTGAAGACCCCGCGTCCCGAGCCTGCGCAAGGGGGCGGCCGGATGCCGTTGCCATCGCCGAACACTGCGGTGCACTGCCTTTGCCGCTATTGCTTTTGATGCTGCACGGCAGCATTTCCGGCAAAGGCGCTGTGCCATGCCGGCCTCCTGTGAAAGCAGTTTTGCCCGCCGCGTTCGCAATGCTCACCGCGCCGCAGGACACCACAGAATCAGACTGGTCCACATTGACGCGGCCCGCCCCTGCTTCCTAGCATCGCCTTCATATTCCTGTGGTCCACCCGGCCCGCAGGCCGCAGCCAGAACATACGGTTCCCCTTGGTTTCGCATGCTCAGCCAGTCCATCCACAGCTTTGCCATGCCACCAGGAAATCCACCATGCTTGACCGCAGACGCTTTGTTCTGACCACCCTGGCCTCCCCGGCGCTGACCGCCTGCGGCGCGGGTGGCGATGTTGCCGCCAACCGCTATGTCCAGACTCCCCTGCTCGCCAGCCATGCGCGCTACGGCGCGCGCTTCACGCAGCCCGGCTTCGTCAACGGCTGGGGCATCGCCATCCGCCCGGCCGGCGCGGGAGGCCATTTCTGGATTGGCGGCGGGGGCACGTCCTGGCAGTTCATCGGTGACGTGGCTCGCTCGGCCGATCCCGGGATGCGCGCCCTGCACCAGGACGGCCTGCGCGAAGTGGCCGTTCCGCGCTCCGATGCCCTGACCGGCGATGACAGTGCCGGCAAAGTCACCGGCGTGGTCTACAACGGTGCGCCCCTGGACCAGCAGCTGCTGCGGGTCCGGCAGCAGCCTGCCGCCGGACGCCTGCTCGAGGGCTCGGCCCGCTTCGTCTTCGTGACCGACAGCGGCAGCGTCAGCGCCTGGACGGAGCGCGATGCGCAGACGGGCGCCATCGTCCGGGTGGATGGCCCTGCGGTGGAAATGTTCAATGGCGCCGACCAGGGCATGGCTTTCTTCGGGGCCGCCATCCACACGGGCCGCTGGGACCGCGTGTGGATGGCCGACTTCGGCGCCCGGCCCCAGATCCGCACGCTGGACGCGCAGTGGCAACTGGTGCCCACCCAGGGCTTCGCCAACCCGTTCGCATCAGGCGCGGCAGGCGAGGCCCGGCCCGGTGATCCGGTGCCCTTCAACATCCAGGTCGTCAACGACGGCCGCCGCGACCGCGTGTTCGTGCTCTATGCGATCAGCCAGCCCGACCCGGACGATCCCCTGGCGTTCCATGCCGGCGAGGAGGATGCGCTGGACGCAGCCGCAGAAGCGGCCAGCGGCAACCGGCCTGCGCGCGGCAGGCTGGCCGAGTTCGACCTCGACGGCCGCCTGCTGCGCATCTATGAGGACGATGGACGCCTGAATGCGCCCTGGGGCGTGGCCATCGCTCCTGACGGCTTCGGCGCACTGGCGGGGCACCTGCTGGTCGGCAACTTCGGGGGAGAAGGCCGCATCTGTGCCTTCGACCTGTCCACGGGCCGCTATGTGGACGATCTGCGCGACGCGCAGCACCGCCCCGTGGCCATCCCCGGCCTGTGGGCCCTGCAGTTCGGCAACGGCGTGGCCCTGGGCGACAGCGACGCGCTCTACTTCGCCGCCGGCCCCGAGGACGAGACCGAGGGCCTGTTCGGCTCGCTGAGGCTTCTGTGACGCTTCATCCTGGCGGTGTCATTGCGCAGACGCCAGGCCTCACACCAGTCCGTGCGAGAGCAGGTAGGTGATGGCATGGGCCACCATGGCCGCCTCCAGGCCATAGCGCCAGAACAGGAAGCCGCCCACGGCGCCGTGGACGACCTCGAACAGCAGCAACTGCAGCACCAGCGCGTCCGACAGGCCGCCCCAGGTGCTCCAGGCCAGGGCCAGCTGCAGCATGCCCCACAGCAGGGCCGACAGCATGACGGACCACCAGCCCAGCGTCCATCCCGGGCGGCGGTCTGTGCGCCCGCTCAGCCGCCACAGCAGCCACATCACCAGCGTCATGCCGCCCAGCCGCATCACCAGCTCGGCCGTGATGCCCGCGTACAGCATCTTGGCGCCCAGCGGCATGGCGTAGACGGGGTCGATCAGGGTCAGGTCGTCGGGCCAGGCCAGGGCCAGGGTCACCAGCCAGGCCGCGCCGACCACGCCGCCGGCCAGCCCCGGCAGCGTGAGGTAGCGCACGGCGCGCTGGGGCGAACGCCCGGCCACCCAGGTGGTCAGCAGCGGTGCGGACAGGCCCAGCCGCGGCCCCAGCCACACGCCCACGCCCACGGGCAGGGCCAGCAGCGCGGCCATCACGCCAATGCCGGTGAGCGGCGTGACCAGCGGCTCCACGGGCAGGCCCAGCATGCGCATCCAGTCGGGCAGCACGAACCAGGCCATGGCCGCCACGCCGGGCAGCCCCAGCAGCCAGAGCACCGTGAAGATGCGCCAGCTCAGCCGGGGCAGTGCGGGTGCGGCATAGGCCGATGGGGCGGGCATGAGAGTGGACACGGGGCCGGTGGTGGGCAGGCTGGCGTTGTCAGTCACGCATCAAGGCTTCTATCTCGTCGGGCTCCACGGGCACGCCGCGCGTGATCAGCTCGCAGCCGGTCTCGGTGACGATGGCATCGTCCTCGATGCGGATGCCGATGTTGTGGAACTGCTCGGGCACGCCGGCCGCAGGGCGCACGTAGATGCCCGGCTCGATGGTGGTGCACATTCCCGGACGCAGGATGCGGCTGGGGCGGTTGGTGATGGTCTCGCCCGACAGCGGGTCCTTGCGCTCGTGCGACTGGCCCAGCTCCGAAGGCTCCACATAGCTGCCGCAGTCATGCACGTCCATGCCCAGCCAGTGGCCGGTGCGGTGCATGTAGAACTGGAAGAAGGCGCGCTGCTCGATCACGTCCTGGGCATTGCCATAGACCTTTTTGTCCAGCAGGCCCAGATCCAGCATGCCCTGCGCCAGCACGGCCACGGTGGCGTCGTGCGGATCGTTGAAGCGCGCGCCGGCCCGTGTGGCCGCCACGGCAGCCTTCTGGCTTTCCAGCACCAGCTCGTAGAGCGCGCGCTGCGGGCCGGTGAAGCGGCCATCGGCGGGGAAGGTGCGCGTGATGTCGCTGGCGTAGCCGTCGAGCTCGCAGCCGGCGTCGATCAGCACCAGTTCGCCCGCGCGCACGGGGGCCTTGTCGGCCTGGTAGTGCAGCACGCAGGCATTGGCGCCGGCGGCCACGATGGAGCCGTAGGCCACGTACTGCGAGCCCTGCTGGCGGAATTCATGCAGCAACTCGGCGTCCAGGTGGTATTCGCGCACCTCCTGGCCTGCGCGCAGCATGCGTGCCGAGCGCTGCATGGCGCGGATATGGGCCTGGGCGCTGATGGCGGCGGCGCGGCGCATGATGTCCTGCTCGTGGGCGTCCTTGACCAGGCGCATCTCGTCCAGCAGCGTGCACAGGTCGCCCTGCTCGGACGGGCACAGCGCGCCAAAGCGCACGCGTGCGCGCACCTGGCCCAGCCAGCCTTCCACGCGCACGGCCAGCCCTTCATGCGTGGCGAACGGATACCAGAGGCGGCCCCGGTTCTCCAGCAGGCGCGGCAGGCGCGTATCGATCTCGGCGCTGGAGAACGCCTGGCTCACGCCCAGCGTGGCCACGGCAGCCTCGGGGCCCAGGCGGATGCCGTCCCAGATTTCGCGCTCCAGGTCCTTGGGCTGGCAAAACAGCACGCTGGTGCCATCGGCGGCCAGTACCAGGCAGGCATTGGGCTCGGCAAAGCCGGTCAGGTAATAGAAATAGCTGTCGTGGCGGTACAGATAGCCGGTGTCCCGGTTGCGCTGGCGCTCGGGAGCGGTGGGAATGATGGCGATGCCGCCGGCGCCCAACTGGGCGGCCAAGCGTGCGCGGCGTTGGGCATAAACAGATGTCATGCAGCTATCGTACTGCCGTCCGGGGTTCTCCACAGTCCCCGGAACAGGGGAAGGAGGGGGGCAGCCGGCCGGCGTCAGGTGGACTTCAGCGCAGACACCGTCACTGCCCCAGGGCGCGCCGATTCCAGGGCGCCTTCATCAGCATGCGCGCCAGTCCGCAAAAGCCGGTGGCACCCGCCACGATCAGACCGCAGCCCACGAAGGCCGAAAGCAGGTGCCACCACGGTGAAACCGTGGCACCGAGCACGGCGCCCAGCAGTGCCAGCCCGCCCGCACCCAGTTGCACCTGGCGCTGCAGCTCCAGCGGCTGGCGGCTGTCGTGCAGCACGGGCAGGCCTTCGGCCTTCCAGGCGTCCAGGCCTCCGTCGAGCACATGGCCGGCACAGCCGGGCGGCAAGGCAGCCGCCAGGGCCTGGGCGTTGAGCCGCGTGCGGTTGCCGGAGCGGCAGTGAAAGACCACGGCGGCCGGCGCATCGCCCCAGGCCTGGGCGCCCAGGCGCTCCATGGGCATGCTGCGGGCGCCTGCCATGCGTTCGCGCGCATGTTCGTCGGGCGCGCGGATGTCGATGAGCCAGGCGCCTTGCGCCTGCAACTGGCGGGCGGCCTGGGCCGAGATGAGGGGAAGGGACATGGGACGACTCCTGGGGTGGGGGTTTTCAGGGACAGAAGATGCTCTTGAGTGCCGCCACCAGCTTTTGCGCATCGGGATCGGCGATGCGGTAGTACAGGGTCTGCGACTCGCGGCGGTAGGCGACCAGGCCCTCATCGCGCATGCGCGCCAGATGCTGGGACAGGGCCGACTGGCTCAGCGGGATGCGCTCCAGCAGCCCGCCCACCGACAGCTCGCCATGCTCGATCAGCAGGCACAGCACCAGCAGGCGCCTCTCGTTGCCCACGGCGCGCAGCAGGGCGGCGGCGCGCGCCGCACCCTGCTGCAGGAAAGCCTGTTCGGAGGAGAGGATGGGTTGGTTCATGATTAAGAAAAATCTAATTTAGCAAATTCTAATATACTTGCCGGCAGGCTGCACTGGAGCCATCGACAAAGGAGTGCTTTCATGACCTCGCCGCTGCGCATCGCGCCATTCTTCGACGAAGCCACCCATACCGTGACCTACCTGGTCTGGGATGCGAACACGGGCGAGGCCGCCGCCATCGACCCCGTGCTCGACTACGACCATGCCAGCGGCCAGGCCCACACCGGCTCGGCCGATGCCGTGCTGGCCGCCGCGCAGGCCCAGGGCCTGCGCCTGCGCTGGATCCTGGAAACCCATGCGCATGCCGACCACCTCAGCGCGGCCCCGTACCTGCGCGAGCGCACGGGCGCCCCGATCGCCGTGGGCGAGCACATCCGCGAGGTGCAGCGCATCTTCCGCCCCGTCTTCAACCTGCCCGCGTCCGGCGGCGACCAGCCCTTCGACCGGCTGCTGGCAGACGGCGACAGCCTGCCCCTGGGCGGGCTGCGCATCGAGGTGCTGCACACGCCCGGCCATACGCCCGCCTGCGTGTCCTACCGCATCGAGGACGCGGTCTTCGTGGGCGATACGCTGTTCATGCCCGACTACGGCACGGCGCGCGCCGACTTTCCGGGCGGCGATGCGCGCACGCTGTTCCGCTCCATCCAGCGCCTGCTGGCCCTGCCGCCCGCAACACGCCTGTTCATGTGCCATGACTACAAGGCGCCGGGCCGCGACCGCCACGCCTGGGAAACCACCGTGGCCGACCAACGTGCCGGCAACGTGCATGTGCACGCGGGCGTGGACGAGGCCAGCTTCGTGGCCATGCGCAACCGGCGCGACGCCACGCTGTCGGCGCCCGCCCTGCTGCTGCCCGCCATCCAGGTCAACATGCACGCAGGCCATTGGCCCGAGGCCGAGGCCAACGGCGTGCACTACCTCAAAATTCCGCTGCGCATGAAGCATCGGCCCCAGGCAGCGGACGCGAAGCAGGCGTAGAGTCGTCCGTTGGCTCCCCCACCCCTCTTGCGACACCCCCAGGACAAAGGACCTTCCATGATCCACAGCGCCCATGCCACCAGCACGGACACCCCCTATCGCGTCACGCTTGGCGACCCCCAAGGCCACAGCTGGCATGTGGACGAGCCCGCGGACAAGGGCGGCGGCGACACGGCGCCCAACCCCCTGCAGCTGCTGCTGTCGGCCCTGGGCGCCTGCACCACGGTCACGCTGCAGATGTATGCGGCGCGCAAGCAGTGGAAGCTGGAGCAGGTGGATGTGCAATTGCGCCTGAACCCCGAAGGCACGCCGGCCAGCGGCAATCTGATCGAACGCCAGATCACCCTGCAAGGCGACCTGGACGACGAACAGCGCCAGCGCCTGCTGCAGGTGGCCGAGGCCTGCCCCGTGCACAAGCTGCTGGCCGGCGAAGTGCGCATCCAGACCGCGCTGCAGTTGCCCGCCTGAGCGAAGGACTGGCCACCATGCAAAAGGCCCTGCGGCAGGTATGCCGCAGGGCCTTCGGAGTGGACGGGGACATGGCCGGCGTCAGGCTTCGCTGACCTCGATCTCCCCGGTATCGACATAGAGCTCGAACTCCCGCTTGGCCAGCGACACGGTGATCGGCTGATCCTCCTGGGTCCAGGACAGCACATAGCTTCCGATGGCCGTGGCCACCTGCACACGGGTGCCACGCGGAATGTCTTCCAGTTGGCCATCGCCTACCCGGTGCTGCACATTGCCGGTGACCGTGGCTTCGAATTTCTCGGGGAATCGCTGGACTTCCACGGCGCTCTGGACCGCCTCTTCAGCGGCTTCGGCGTGCGTCTGTACGGATGTATTCATGGCGTTTTCTCCTGTAAGAGTGAGGCCGGCGCCCGCCAAAAGGACGGGCGCCGGGCCGTTCCTCGAATGTAAACAATGTTCCTGAGAATGCGCTGTCAGCGAACAGGCCCAATATCTGCGATCCTGGTTTGCCTGCTGCGCCGAGCTGCACGACACTGGTGGCCTCCCCCACGAACCAGGCCGATCCGCCCATGTCCGACACGTCCCCACCCAACTCCCAGCCCCAGCACCTTCCCACCCGCACCGCCGACGTGGGCGGCATTCCCATCCAGCGCGCCATTCCGCAGCGCGCCCTGCGCAAGGTCGGTGCCTGGTGCTTTCTCGACCACGCCGGCCCCGCCGATCCCGCGCCGCCCGGCATGCAGGTCGGCCCGCATCCCCATATCGGCCTGCAGACCTTCACCTGGATGATCCGCGGCGAAGTGCTGCACCGCGACAGCCTGGGCAACACCCAGATCATCCGGCCCGGACAGGTCAATCTGATGACGGCAGGCCACGGCATCGCCCATTCCGAGGAAAGCCAGACGCCCTCGCACATCCACGCCGCCCAGCTGTGGATTGCGCTGCCCGAATCGCACCGCAACGGTCCGCCCCGCTTCCAGCACTACCCCGCGCTGCCCAGGACCACGGTGGGAGACTTCACGGCCACGGTGCTGGCCGGCGAGGCGCTGGGCCTGACGTCGCCCGCCGAGGTGCACACGCCCCTGATGAGCGTGGACCTGCATGCGGACAGCGCACGCAGCGCCAATGCCGTCGCCACGTTGCCGCTGCGCGCCGATTTCGAGCATGCCGTGCTCAGCCTGGAAGGCGACGTGCGCGTGAACGGCCAGCCGCTGCCGGTGGAGGAATTGCTCTACCTGCCCCTGGGCACGCCCTCGGTCGCCATCGAAGCGGCGCCCGGCAGCCGCCTGCTGGTCATTGGCGGCGAGCCCATGGATGAAGCCATCTTGCTGTGGTGGAACTTCGTGGCGCGCACGGGAGAGGAAATCGCCGAGGCCCGCGCGCAGTGGGAGGCCGAGACCCGGCAGCCCGCCACTGCGGCGCGCCGCTTCGGACCGCCGCTGGCTTCGCCCCTGGCGCCGCTGCATGCGCCTTCGCTGGACGGCGTGGTGCTGCGCGCCTCGCGCTGAAACGCGCCGTACCGCAGTCTTCGCGGCGATCGCTGCCCCAGCAAAAAGGCGCCCCGAAAGGGGCGCCTTGCCGTTGATGTTGCGGGAGTTTCGAGGGTCAGGCCGGGCTGGCCGCATCCACCTCGGTGCCATCTTCCACGCCGCGCACGCTCTCGCGGCCATGCTTGTCCTTGAGCTTGCCCAGATCGGTTTCCACCGCCCGCTTCAGCTTATCGATGGCGGCATTGAAGGCGTCCTTGACCTTCTCGGCCTCGGCGTTCACGGCGATCGGCGGGCGTCCATTGGCCCGGGTCTCCAGAACGCAGCGCTTGCCGGGAGCCCCCGAGGTCTTGAGCGCATCGACACCCGTGAGGAACACCTCCACGCGCACCACATAGTCCTTCAATCTCGCCAGCTTGGCGTTGATTTCTTCCTGCGCCCATTGCGCCAAGGACTCGCCACCCTGGATCGAATCGTCGGCATGAACCTGAACTTGCATGCATATCCTCCTAGTCGCCAAAAGCCGCACCACCGGCGCGGCGGGGTTGTCGGGGCCATTGATGAACTGGCGAAACCATCGTAACGCCATGCGGGCTGCCTGCACAGCAAGTCGCACCCTGCGTCGTCAGGTTTTTCGCACTGCAGCATCCGCAGTCCCCACCCTGCCTACAGGCTACACCCAGAGGGGCGACGCCGGGTTCAGCGCGCTGAAGAAGCTTGAGATGCCTCAAGACAACTCTTGCATTCACCTACACCTATTTGCGGTGATGGCCCTGCGCCGGTCGCGGGCGTTCAACCCCTTCCTACAGGTCGCAGGCACGATTGGGCTTACAACGTGACCATCAGGACTTTCCCCTTGCCCACCACCCCATGAGCCCACTTGCCTCACGCCGCCTCAAGATCGGCCTTTCGGCCTGTTTCTCCCATGCGGACCCGCAGCGTCCGCTTTTCACGGGCAAGACGCTGCAGTACGTGGAGCAATCGATAGCGCACTGGATCATGTCGGCCGGCGCCATGGTGGTGATGGTGCCCTGCCCCACAGGCGAGACCGCACGCGGCGACGTGACGCTGGAGCACTACGCCGAATGGCTGGATGGGGTGGTCATGCACGGCGGCGCCGATGTCTGGCCCGGCAGCTATGGCGAGGAACCCATGCGTCCCGAATGGCTGGGCGACCGCGTGCGCGACCTCTACGACCTGGCCGTGGTCGAGGCGTTTTCCCAGGCCGGCAAGCCCATCTTCGGCGTCTGCCGCGGTCTGCAGCTGATCAACGTGGCCTTCGGCGGAACGCTCTACCAGGACATCGAGACCCAGGTGCCCGGCTCGCAGCTGCACCGCAATCCCACCGAGTACGACCGCCACTACCACGACATCGCCATCGTGCCCGGCAGCCGGCTGGAGGCGCTGTATCCCACGCTGGACCGCGCACGCGTCAACAGCATCCACCACCAGGGCATCAAGGACGTGGCGCCAGAGTTCGATGTCGAAGCCTGGAGCCTGCCCGACCGCATCCCCGAGGCCATCTTCCGCAAGCCCGGCACGCTCAAGAGCTACATCGCGGCCACGCAGTGGCACCCCGAATTCCAGTTCCGCAACCCGGACACCAGCACGCTGGATGACAGCGTGCTGCTGCGCGACTTCCTGGCCGCCTGCTCACGCGCCCGCGTGAGCCCGGCCGTGAGCCACAGCCCCTTCCAGATCCGCAACCGCGCCGCGCGCCTGCTGCGCCGCGCCTTGCTTCGCAGGCATTGACGGCCCGGCGCCGCCAAGCGCCTGCGCCACCACCTGCTGCAACTGCCCGCGCAGCCACGCATGGGCGGGATCGGCCTGGTGGCGCGCGTGCCAGATCATGAACATGGGCAGCGGCGGGCAGTCCACGGGCACCGCAACGCTGGCCAGCGATGACAGGGCCGTGCGGCCCAGCAGCGATGGCGCCGTCGCCAGCAGCGGCGTGCCGCGCACGAAGGCGGCCAGCGCCGCAAAGCCCGGCACGCGCACGGCAAAGCGGCGCTCCAGCCCGCGCGCCTGCAGTTGCAGGTCCAGGTCCAGCGCCTGGCGGTCGGCATAGGCCACGGTGGCGTGGTCGGCATGCAGATAGTCGGCCAGGCTGGCCGGCGGCTGTCGCACGGCGCTGTCATAGAAGACGGCGTACTCATCGCTGAACAGGCGCTTTTGCACGATGTCCGTGGCATCGGGCGGGCGCGGGCTGATGGCCAGCAGGCAGGCGTCCGAGCGCAGCAGTTCGGCATCGGGCGCGCCGCTGTCGATCACGCGCAGCACCGTCCGGGGCGCGGCTGAGCGCAGGCGCCGGGCCAGCGCCGGCAGCAGCAGCTCGCGCTGCAGGTCGTTGGCGGCAATGGTGATCTCGGCACGCCAGTGCGCGGGGTCAAAGCTGGGCCCTCGGCCGAACTGCTGCATCTGCCGCAGCAGCTCGCGCGCAGGGTCCTGCAGCGCCAGTGCATGGGCCGTGGGCGCAATGCCCCGCCCCTGCCGCACGAACAATCGGTCGCCCGTGATGGCGCGCAGCTTGTCCAGCAGATGGCTGACGGCCGATTGCGTCACGCCCAGGCGCTGCGCCGCCGCCGTGACGCTGCCGGTCTCCAGCACGGCCAGCAGCAGTTGCAGCAGCCTGCCATCGAGCTGCGATCCATCGATTTGTCTCATGCGTTCCATGATTGGCCGCCGCTTTATCTTTGGCAACGCGCGCCGGACACTGCCGCTGATCCAACGCAAATACCGGAGACAAAACATGGCCGATCAGCCGCAGATTCCCGGCACCACCCTGTTCGACGGCAGGCAGGCCCGCAAGGGCTATGCGCTCAACAGCATGTGCTTTTCCTTCAACGAGCTGGCCAACCGCCAGGCCTTCCTGGCCGACGAAGAGGCCTATATGCGCAGCTACGGGCTGAACCAGGAGCAGGCCGAGGCCGTGCGCGCGCGCAACGTGCTGCAGATGATCGCGGCCGGCGGCAACGCTTACTACCTGGCCAAGCTGGCCGGCATCTTCCACCTGGACATGCAGGACATAGGCGCCCAGCAGACCGGCATGACCAAGGCCGAATTCCAGGCCCTGCTGCGCTCGCACGCCTGAGCCCCGCCGCAGCCCACACGCAAGACACAGCACAGGAGACACCCACCATGGCACATCTCATCGGCGGCCTCGGCACCTCGCACATTCCCGCCATCGGCAACGCCATCCACAAGGGCCTGCAGAACGAGCCGTACTGGAAGCCCTTCTTCGACGGCTTCCCGCCCATCCGCGAATGGCTGGCCGCCCAGCGCCCCGACGTGGTGGTGGTGTTCTACAACGACCACGGCCTGAACTTCTTCCTCGACAAGATGCCTACCTTCGCCGTGGGCGCGGCCGAGCGCTACTGCAACGCCGACGAAGGCTGGGGCATTCCCACGCTGGCACCGCTGCGCGGCCACGCGGAGCTGTCATGGCACCTGATCGAGTCCCTGGTGGGGGAGGACTTCGATGTGGTCAGCTGCCAGGAGATGCTGGTGGACCATGCCTGCACGCTGCCGCTCAAGCTGTTCTGGCCCGAGGGCGACTGCCCTGTGGCCGTCGTGCCGGTGTGCATCAACACCGTGCAGTTCCCGCTGCCCTCGGCGCGCCGCTGCTATGCGCTGGGCCAGGCCGTGGGCCGGGCCATCGCGCGCTGGAACAGCGACCAGCGCGTGGCCGTCATTGCCTCAGGGGGCCTGTCGCACCAGCTCGATGGCGAGCGCGCGGGCTTCATCAACAAGGCCTTCGACCTGCAGTTCCTTGAAAGCATGGCCACCAATCCCGAATGGGCCACGCAGTTCAGCGTGCATGAACTGGTGGAAAAGACCGGCACCCAGGGCGTGGAACTGCTGATGTGGCTGGCCATGCGCGGCGCCCTGTCAAGCGCCGCGCCCGGCGTGCGCCGCGTGCACGGCAACTACCACATACCGATCTCCAACACCGCCACGGCGCTGCTGGCGCTGGAGGCGGGCTAGTCGGAAAACACAAAGGCCGCCGGGCATGCCAGGCGGCCTTTGTGCTTTGCGGGGCCGTGCGGACCGGGCGTATCCCGGCCCTGCCTCTCAATGGTGGTGGCCGTGGCCGCCGTGCACGTGGCGGTGCTCGATTTCCTCGGGCTTGGCCGCGCGCACTTCGGTGACCTTGCAGGCAAAGTGCAGCGCCATGCCGGCCAGCGGGTGGTTGCCGTCCAGCAGCACCACGGGACCCTTGATCTTGACCACGTGGTAGATCTGGGGCTGGCCCTGGTCATCCGTGCCGCGCAGCTGGCCGCCGACCTTCACGCCGGGCGGGAACTCGCCCTTGGGAATGGTGCGCGTCAGGCTCTCGTCGCGCGCGCCGAAGGCGTCTTCCACGGCCAGGTCCACGGTCAGCGTGTCGCCCACGGCCTTGCCGTCCAGGGCGGCTTCCACCTTGGCGAAGATGTTGTCGTAGCCGCCGTGCAGATAGGCCACGTCGCCCTTGTCGAGCAGTTTGCCCAGCTTGTCGGTGATCTTGTAGTTGATGGTGACGGCGGTGTCTTTGGTGATGTTCATGGCAAAGGCCTTGGAAAACCGCAGCGCAGAAGGCGCGCCGCGCAAAGCTGCCATTGTCGGCGACCTGGGGCATTCCAGCGTCGCGGCCGTGGGTTCACCGGCCGCCCGACCTCAAGCCAGGCACTCGCGCGCGCATTCGAGCAGGCTGCGCGCCCAGCGCGCGCGGGCCGAGGTGTTGAGCCACAGCAGGCCCACCTTGCGCGCATCGGCGGGGCGGGAGCCGGCGCCGTCCGCAGCAGCGCCCTGCTCCGGCAGCGCCAGCACACGCACGTCGCGGCCCTGGGAGAGCACGGGGCCGATGTCGGGCACCAGGCCCACGCCCAGGCCCTGGTCCACCATCATGGCCACGGCCAGCACCGAGTTCAGTTCCATGCGCTCCAGCGGCGCAATGCCCTGGGCGCGCAGGTAGCGGTCGGCCAGCCGGCCACCGGCCAGGGAACGGTCGTAGCGCACCAGGGGCCGGGTGCGCAGCAGGGCCAGCGGGTCCTGCTGCGCATCGCGGGCGCGGCACAGCACGACCAAAGGCTCCTGGCGCAGCTCGGCCCAGCACACGGTCTTGGGCAGGTCGAACGAGGGTTGCAGGCAGATCAGCACGTCCAGCTCGGACTGGACCAGGGCCGTGTACAGCTCGGGCGTGAGGCCGGCGCGCACGCTGATGCGCACCTCGGCGTGGCGCGCCACGAAAGCCCGCATCACGGCGGGCACAAAGCCGTGCAGCGCCGTGTTCACGGTGCCCAGCCGCAGCTCGCCGCCGTCCGCGTCCGAGGCCACCCATTCGCGCAGGCCCTCGAAGTCCTGCAGCAGCTGGCGGCCGCGCTCGAACAGCCGCTCGCCCGCCTCGGTGGCGCGCACGCTGCGGCCATGGCGCACCAGCAGCGGCGCACCCAGCTCGCCTTCCAGCACGCGCATCTGCTGGGCAATGGCCGAGGGGCTCAGATCCAGCTGGCGAGCGGCTTCGGACATGGAGCCGGTGTCCACTACTCTCAAGAAATTGTGTATGTATCTCACGTCCATTTCACACATTTTCTTGAATCACAACGCAGATGCAACTGCTGTTTTCCCAGGCTGCGCTGCACCACACTGCGTGACAACGACTATTTCCAGGAGACAGACGCATGGATTCCCGGCCCACCGCTCAAACCTCTCAAACCGCTCAAACCTCTCAGAACTCTTTGCCGCGCCGGATGTGGCTGTCCGCCGCCGCCGCCGCGCTGGCCGCCTGTGCGCTGCCGGCCTGGGCCCAGAAGCGCGGCAGCCGCCTGGTGGTGCCGTTTGCGCCAGGCGGCGGCAACGATGTATTTGCGCGGCAGATGGCGCACGGCCTCAACGAGTCCTTCGGCTACGGGATGATCGTGGAGAACAAGGCCGGCGCGGGCGGCAACCTGGGCACGGAAGCCGTGGTGCGTGCGGCCGGCGACGGCGGCACCTGGCTGCTGGGCCATACGGGCACGGTGTCCATCAATCCCTCGCTGTACCCGGGCCTCAAGTTCAATGCGGCCACCGATCTGCAGCCGGTGGCCATGTTCGCCTCGTCGGCCCTGCTGCTGGTGGTGCCGGCTTCCTCGCCCGTGCGCAGCGTGGCCGACCTGGCCGAGCAGATGCGCAAGCGCAGCGGCGAGATGAACTACGCCTCCAGCGGCTCGGGCACGGGCGGCCACCTGACGGGCGAGATGTTCGCCCACGCGCTGGGCGCCAAGGCCATCCACGTGCCATACAAGGGCACGGCCCCGTCGCTGACCGACCTGGTGGGCGGCAATGTGGACTTCAGCTTTGGCGTGATTCCCGCGGCCATGGCCCTGGTGAAGGCCGGCAAGCTGCGCGCCCTGGCCGTGACTGGCGCCAAACGCCAGCCCCAGCTGCCCGACGTGCCCACGGTGGCCGAGTCCGGCGTGCGTGCGCTGGCCGACTTCGAGAGCTCGCTGACCTACGGCATCCTCGCGCCCAAGGGCACGCCTGCCGAGACGGTGCGCGCGCTGGGGCGCGACGTCCTCAAGGTGGCGTCTGCCGAATCCTTCCAGTCGCGCCTGGGCATCGAGGGCGCCGTGCCGCTGCTGGGCGATGGCGCGCAGTACGCGGCCCGCATCCAGGTGGAGAGCGCCAAGTGGGCCGCCGTGATCAAGGCCTCGGGCGCCACGGCCTGAGACCGGCAAGGACAGCATGTCATTGGTGAAGGACTATCTGGGCCCGGCCGACAGCGGCCACTGGTTTGCAGACGCGCGCTGGCTGGACGCGCTGCTGCGCTTCGAGAGCGCGCTGGCCCAGGCCCAGGCCGACTGCGGCCTGGTGCCGCGCCCGGCCGCCGAGGCCATTGCGCGCGCCTGCGCGCAGGCGCCGCTCACGTGCGAAGGCGTGGTGGAGCAGGCGCGCGCCAGCGGCGCGCTGGGCCTGGCTGTGGTGCGGCCGCTGCAGCAGTGGCTGCAGGCCCACGCCCCGGAAGGCCTGCCCTGGCTGCACTGGGGTGCGACCACGCAGGACGCCGTGGACACGGCGCAGGCCCTGCTCACGCAGCAGGCCCTGCAGGCGCTGCTGGCCGAGCTGGACGCGCTGCAGTCCGCACTGCAGGCCCTCGCCCGCACGCACGCGGCCACGCCCATGCTGGCGCGCAGCCTGCTGCAGCCCGCGCAGATCACCAGCTTCGGATTCAAGTGCGCGCAGTCGGCTGCCGCCGTGCAGCGCAGCATCGAACAGTTTGAACGGCTTGCCACCGCTGCGCTGTGCGTGCAATTGGGCGGCGCCGTGGGCAATGGCGCCGTGCTGGGAAGCCACCGTGCCGAGGTGGAGCAGGCACTGGCCCGGCGCCTGGGCCTGTCGGCCTGCGGCCGCAGCTGGCATACGCAGCGTGACGACTGGATGCGCCTGGCCATGGAAGCGGCTGTGTGCGGCGGCAGCCTGGCCAAGCTGGCCCGGGACTGGTCGCTGATGGCACAGTACGAGGTGGGCGAGATCGCCGAGGCGCCGCGCGGCAGCACCTCCAGCGCCATGCCGCACAAGCGCAATCCCGTGCACCTGATGCAGGCGGTGGCACAGGCCCAGGCCATCCCCCAACTCGCGGCCCTGCTGCTGGGCTGCATGGCCCAGGCCCATGAACGCGCGCTGGGCGAGTGGCAGGCCGAGGTCGCGCACTGGCCCGACCTGTGGCGCCATGTGCATGGCGCCGCCGCCGCATTGCGCCAGGCCGCGCAGTCGCTGCAGGTGCATCCGCAGCGCATGCTGGGCCATGTGCGGGGCCTGCACGGACTGGTGTTTTCAGAGGCCTGCGTGCACGCCATGGCGCACTGGACAGGCAAGCCCGAGGCCCTGGCCGCCGTGGAGCTGCTGGCCCCGCAGGCGCTGGAGCAGGGACGCGAGCTGCGCCTGCTGCTGGCCGAATGGGCCGCGCCCCGGCTGGACGCAGCAGCCCTGCAAGCGCTGCAAGATGCGCTGGCCCGGGCCTGCGACCCGGCACGCGCCGTGCAGGCATCGCATGATGCGTGCCTGGCGCTGCTGGCAGCGCCGCAGACCCACGCCAACGCCAACGCCAATGCCCATGCCCATGCCTGACACAGGACCCCCCGCCATGACCGAATCTTCCTCCGACGCCCTGCAGCGCGGCCTTGCCAACCGCCGCCGCGTGCTGGGTGATGAATGGGTGGACCAATCCGTGGCGCGCGCCAACGAACTGAATGTGGAGTTCCAGCGCATGATCACGGCCTATGCCTGGGACGGCATCTGGAGCCGCCCCGGCCTGGAGCGCCGCACGCGCCGCATCATGGTGCTGGCCATCACGGCCTCCATGGGCCGCTGGGAAGAGTTCGAGCTGCACATCCGCACAGGGCTGCTGGCCGACCCGGCCGATGCCGAGGCCGCGCCGCTGGACCTGGACACCATCCGCGAAGTGCTGCTGCAGACCGCCGTCTATGCCGGCGTGCCCGCAGGCAACACCGGCATGGCCATCACGCTGAAGATCCTCAAGGAGCTGGGGCGCACGCCCGCGCCGGCCAGCTTTCATCCACCCGCAGACACGGCCTGACGCGGCCTGACCGGACTCAGGCGGCCGGCGGCTGTTCCTCGGCCGCAGCGCCCGGGTAGCGCGCAAAGCGCCGGTTCTCTGCGCCATGCACCGGGTCCTGCTCGGCCCAGGGCCATCCGCCGAACTGGGTGCGCCGGTAGTCCTGCATGGCCTGCATGATTTCCTGCTGCGTGTTCATCACGAAGGGGCCGTACTGCGCCACGCTCTCGCCAATGGGGCGGCCCTGCAGCACCAGGCATTCCACGGCGTCGGCGCCGCTGTTGTGCAGCTCCCAGTCCTGCGTGGCATCCACATGCAGGGCCGCATGCTGGGCCAGGGCCGTGGGCCCGACCTGCAGTGCCTGGCCCGCAAAGAAATACAGCATGCGTTGCGTGTCCGCACCGGCTGCGCGCGGCAGCGTCCAGCGTGCGCCGGGCTCCAGGCGCAGCGTCCAGATGGCCACGTCGCCCTCGGGTTGCGAGGCCCAGGATTCGGGCGGCGGCGGCAGGGCGGCCGCCGTGCCGGGCAGGCTGCCTGCGACCACGGTGACCACGGTCCTGCGGCCTGCGGCGTCTGCGTGCTCCAGGCGCGGGATGCGCTCGTTCCAGAACATGGTGAAGTGCGGCTCCACCATCTTGGAGCGCGCAGGCAGGTTCAGCCAGATCTGGAACAGTTCCAGCGGATTGGGCGCGTCGCTGTTGAGCAGCGGGAACATCTCCGAATGCTGGATTCCCTTGCCGGCCGTGAGCCACTGCACGTCGCCGCCGCCAAAGCGCGCGGCCGCGCCCAGCGAATCGGAATGGTCGATCAGGCCCTTGCGCACCAGGGTCACGGTCTCGAAGCCGCGGTGCGGATGGCCGGGAAAGCCCGGCACGCCATCGCCGTGGTACATGGAAAAGCCGTCCTTGCGGCTGAAGTCGCTGCCCATCTGGCGGCCTTCCAGGTCCACGGCCTGCACGCCCAGGCGGCCATCGCTGGGCGGATAGGCATCGTCATGGTGGGCACAGAACAGGAAGGGGTCCATGGTGGGCCACAGCGGGCCCAGCGGCTGGCTCTGGAGGACGGGGGTGGTGGCTGCGGTCATCGTGGCTCCTGTGAGGCTGCGCCCGCAAGAAAAAAGGGGGCGCTGCATTCTCGGACAGATGCGGCCCCCGCGCCGGTTTTGAAAGCCACCATGGCTGGGACAGTGCGGCCCAGGAATGCAACGCCCGCCGGGTCAGTTGCGCGGCGGCGTCACCAGGCCCTTTTGCACGGCCGGGCGCGCCACGAAGGCGGCCAGCACGCGCTGCAGCTCGGGAAAGCGCTCCCAGCCCAGCAGTTCGGCCGCGTTGTAGCCCTGCTCCACCACCATGTTGCGCACCCAGGGCCACAGGGCGATGTCGGCAATGGTGAATTGCTCGCCCATCACCCAGGCGCGGCCTGCGAGGCGGCGCTCCAGCACACCCAGCAGGCGCACGGACTCGTTCACGTAGCGGTCGCGCGGGCGCTTGTCCTCGAAGTCCTTGCCCGCGAATTTGTGGAAGAAACCCAGCTGGCCGAACATGGGGCCGACGCCACCCATCTGGAACATCAGCCACTGCAGCGTTTCATAGCGCGCGGCCGGGTCGGCGGGCAGCAGCGGGCTGCCGGACTTCTCGGCCAGGTAGACCAGGATGGCGCCCGACTCGAACAGCGCCAGCGGCTTCCCGCCCGGACCCTGCGGGTCCAGGATGGCCGGGATCTTGTTGTTGGGAAAGGTGTCCACGAACTCGGGCGAGAGCTGGTCATTGCTCTCGAAGCCCACGCGGTGCGCCTCATACGGCAGGCCCATCTCCTCCAGAGCGATCGACACCTTGACGCCGTTGGGCGTGGGCAGGGAATACAGCTGGATGCGGTCCGGCTGCGTGGCCGGCCACTTGCGCGTGACGGAAAAGGCGGAAAGCGGATTCTGTGGAGTCATGGGGCACCTTGAAGGCTGGACGGGTTCGCCAAGAAATCGATGGCCGCTGCATCGTAGCGTTCGGCGCCCAGCCATGCTTGGCACGCCAAATAATGGCGGCCCGACCCTGCCGCCGGGTCATGACAACCCACGCAGATTGCATGGCCAGTCTCCCCGCTCGCCGCCATGCACCGGCTACCGAGGCGCTCGGATGGAGGCGCACGGCTGAACCGAGCACCGCCCGCACGGCGCAGCTCTCAGCGCGGCGCGACGGGCTTCTGGACCAGGGCCACGCTCAGGCCGTCCGGCGTCACCGTGATGGCGCCGGGCTCCATGTTCAGAGAGTCCATCAGGGCCAGGTCCTTGTCCTGCAGCTGGTAGAGCACGAGCTGGCCCAGCGCCTGCTCGGCCAGGGCGCTGGCGTACGTGGTGATCATGTCGCTCATGGCGGGGGCCAGGTCGTTGATGACCAGGCTGTTGACCTTGATCTGGTGGGCGCGCAGCGTGCGGTCCGTGGGCTCGTAGCGCAGCGCGAAGTCCAGGTTCAGATGGCCGCCATAGGCTTGCTTGAGCACGGGTCCCGACAGATCGGCCTGCAACACCGCATTGAGCGCGTTGCGCTCGGGCAGCAATCCCAGCACCGGCGAATGCAGCTTGAGCTGCAGCATGCCGGCCACGGGGAATTGCCGTGGAAAGCGCTGGGCCACCACCTCCTGCAGCCTTTGCCGCGAAATCGAGACATTTCCAGGCCCGGACTTTCCCGAACATCCGGTCGCAGCCAGGCTGCAGCCCGCGGCCAGGACCATCAACAAAAAGCGGCGATTCATCACGACAGCACAAGCCCCAGAAAGCCCGACACGAAACCCTGAAGCGCCATGCATGCCATACGCATGGCGCTATGTTTTTTGAGATCGGCATTGTCCCGCCAGGGGCTATTCCCTGTCCCTGCAGTGGGTGTTGCCCGGCACCTGCGCGAAGGCGCTTCACAGCGAGCGCCCATCAGACATAGGCAGTACCGCCACCCGTACGGAAACATCACCCAATCCTTCTGGCCGGCCCTCCCGCCCGCCCAGCTTTGCCGCGGCCTTGGGCACGGCCCTCCACCGGCGCATGAATCTATTCATATATTCATTCATTGTTTTGCATAAATCATTGATTTTTAATAAATTACCCCTTATTTTTATTCATTCATCAATTGATTCCCATGGCCTTGGAAGACCTCTCCACCCAGGTACTGGCGGCACTGCGCCGCCAGGGCGGTGCGCTGGCGGCGCGCGAGCTGCAGCAGATGCTGGGCGTGAGCCAGCCCACCGTGTCGCGCGCGCTGGCGCCGCTGATCCGGTCGGGCCAGGTGCGCAAGGTGGGTGCGGCGCGCACGCAGCGCTATGTGCTGCCGCGCCAGGTGGTGGGCGTGGGCGCCGAGGTGGCCATCATGCGCGTGGATACCGAAGGCCACGCATCGCCCTTCGGCCGCATGATCGCGCTGCACGGCGGCGGCTTCTGGGTGGACGAGGCCGATGGCCTCAGCGAGCAGCACGACGGCCTGCCCTGGTTCCTGGACGACATGCGGCCCCAGGGCTTCATCGGCCGCACGTTTGCGCACAGCCATCCCGAACTGCAGTTGGGCGGCGACCCGCGCCAATGGGGCGAGGACGACGTGCTGCGCGCCCTGGCCCGCTTCGGCGAGGACCTGCCGGGCAACCTCATCGTGGGCGAAGCCGCGTTCGAGCGCTTCCACACCCTGCCCGCCCGCGCGCTGCGCGCCGAGTCGCCGGCCGAGTATCCGCGCCTGGCCATGCAGGCCATGCAGGGCACGCATCCGGGCTCGTCGGCGGGCGGCGAGCAGCCCAAGTTCTGCTGCACCACGGCCGGGCGCAGCGTCATCGTCAAATTCTCCCCGGCAGGCGACGCGCCGGCCGAGCAGCGCATACGCGACCTGCTGGTCTGCGAGCATCTGGCGCTGCAGACCCTGGCCGAAGACGGCCTGCCCGCCGCGCGCACGCGGCTGTTCATTGATGGCGGCCGGGCCTTTCTCGAATCGGAGCGCTTCGATCGCAGCCAGCCCGAGCCGGGCTGCGCACCGCCGCCGGACCGCAACCCCGGACGCATAGGCATGGTCTCCCTGCAGGTGCTCAATGCCCAGTACGTGGGCGAGGTGGACAACTGGGCCGCCACGGCCAGCCGCCTGGCGGCGCGTGGCCTCATCACCGAGACCGATGCGCGCAGCCTGCGCCTGCTCGAGGCCTACGGCCAACTCATCGCCAACACCGACCGGCACTACGGCAACATCTCCTTCGTGCTGCCGCAGCCGCAGGGCGACTGGGCGCTGTCGCCCACCTACGACATGCTGCCCATGCTCTACATGCCCATCAATGGCGAGATCGTGGAGCGCGACTTCAGCGCCCAGCCCCCGCGCCCCACGGCCGCCACGCTGGCCGAATGGCCGCGCGCCCAGGCACTGGCGCGGCGCTTCTGGCGGGCCGTGGCGCAGGATGCGCGCATCTCCGGGGAATTCCGCAGTATTGCCGAAAGCAATCTTGATGCCCTTGCCGCCTGATTTCCAAGCACCTCCAATGGAATCAATGACGCCACCTGTTGATAACCAATAGAAATTCTCTTGAAAAATCTGTGCATATTGGTTGGAAAAACCTCTGCACAAACTGTTATCCATCTGCGGAGAACCGGCCATCCACAGCCTCGGCCCGCCACCGCCTGCACAATCGAAGCTTTCCTCATCCGACCAGACACGGGCCCCCGATGACCAGCATTGCACCCTCCTCCGCCGCAGCCCCCCGCATTGCCGACGTGCTCGGCTACTGGCTGGGCTCCACCCGCCCCGACAATGCAAGCGCCCTGGCCTGCAAGAACCTGTGGTTCATCAAGTCCGATGCCACCGACAACCAGATCCGCGAGCGCTTCGGTGCCCTGGTCGAAGACGCGCTGGCCGGCCGACTCGACGCCTGGGCCGGCACGGCGCTGGGCAGGCTGGCGCTGATCGTGCTGCTGGACCAGTTCACGCGCAACCTGTTCAGGGGCACGGCGCGCAGCTTTGCGGGCGACCCGCAGGCGCTGCAGCTGGCGCTGGACGGCATCGCCCAGGGCCATGACCGGCATGCCGACCTGCCCGCCGTGGCCCGCATCTTCTGCTACCTGCCGCTGGAGCATGCCGAGGACCTGGCCCTGCAGAACCGCAGCGTGGCCGCCTTCCAGGCACTGGCCGACCAGGCCGGTGACACTGGCGGCGAGGGCGTGCGCGAGTTCCTGGCCGGCACGCTGGACTACGCCCACCGGCACCGCGACGTCATCGTGCGCTATGGCCGCTTTCCGCATCGCAATGCCATCCTGGGCCGCACCAGCACGCCCGAGGAACTGCAGTACCTGTCCCAGCCCGGCGCAGGGTTCTGAGAGCGCAGCAGATCTCCTTCACCCACAAAAAAAGGGAACGTGCCAACGTTCCCTTTTTGCTTTCGGCGCCCTGCCGGCATTCAGGCCGGCTGCGCCTGCGGCTGGCGCTCGCCGCCCTTGCGCTCGCCATCACGCATGCGCAGCGCCCAGCGCTCGATGGTGTAGAAGGACAGCGCCGACAGCACCACCGAGATCGCCAGGCCCAGCACCACGACCACGGGCCACGAGAAGTCGGCGCGCAGATAGCGCACCACCGGGTAGTGCCAGAGATAGACGCCATAGGACAGGCGTCCCAGCTTCACCAGCATGGGCGACGACAGCATGTCGTAGACCAGGCCCGAGCCCTGGCTCACCGCCACCAGCAGCACAACGGCCGCGCACTCCACCACGGTGATGCCCCAGACCATGGCGTCCTGGTTGTCCCATTGCAGCGCCATCAACAGCGGCACGGCCAGCGGCACCCACATGGCGTGGTGCATGCGCGCCTTCAGCGCAGCGATGAAGTCCGGGCGCTCGATCATCAGCGCCGCCAGCAGCGCACCGGCGAACAGGCCCGAGGCGCGGGTATCGAAGCGGAAGAAGATCTCATAGAAGTGCTGACCCTGGTCCACCCAGTACACGCGCCACAGCCAGCTCAGCGCCCACAGCAGGGCAATCGGGCGCCACAGGCGGCCCGGCTTGGAAAAGCGCAGCAGAAGCACCAGCAGCGGCGGCCAGATCAGGTAGAAGTGCTCCTCCACCGACAGCGACCACATGTGCAGCAGCGTGTCCGGGCTGTCGAAGAAGGCGATGCCGTAGTCGGCCAGATAGAGGATGGAGACCAGCGCATCGGAGTAGATGTCGTTCAGGTCCGGCCACAGCATGGGCGCGAAGATGCAGTACGCGGCCAGAAACAGGGCCAGCGCCGGCATCAGGCGGAAGAAGCGGCGGCGGTAAAAGCGCCAGAAGCCGATGCGGCCCTCGGAATCGTTTTCCATCAGCAGCAGCGAAGTGATCAGATAGCCGCTGAGCACGAAAAACAGGTCGACCCCGAAGAACGCGCCATCAAACAGAGGCGCATGGGAGTGCGACAAGATCACCAACAGGATCGCCACGCCCCGCAGCCCGTCAAGGGCGGGGTTGTAGCGCAGTTTGAAATCCTTGACCACCAAAACCGGACACCTTTCCAACGCCGGAGCAATGGGCCCCGAGCCATGAACAAACCCCAAGAAAATGGAGCACGCGGCCATGGCGCAGCCGGCCCCGAAGGGTGCAACGCATGGTCCAGCGCGATAAGAGAGACGGCACGTCCCAAGGTTCCCGGCGGATGCGGTGAACAGCAATCCGCGTGCCGCGGTGCGGCGCGCCCTGAGGATGCGGGCCACCTCGACGGACAGCCCTGCGTGCACGAACAAGCCCCGCTTGAGCGGGGCCAGGCCGATGAATTTCAGCGAAATCCAATTCTAGCCATCACCGCCCGGGGACGAGGTTCGATGGACATTCAGCCCGGGATCCGATGCCCCCGCCCTGCCGTCCACCCGCCTTTCTTCGCACGCCGCGAGTATGGGAGGCGCCCTGCAGCCAGAACGTAACAGGAGGTTTGTGCTGGCGCCGCTGCACCCTGGCCCATTCCACCCCGTGAAGCCGCCGGCGCGCACCGGGCCTGGGCGATGGATGTGCCGTCAACAATTTGGAACAAAACGACGCCAATCCCAATGAACACAAGCGTTTACCGCTATCGTTTTTATTCTTCAGGCGTACAGCGGGATGAGACGGCGTCCTGCAGACCCCGGTGCGCGGCACTGTCTGCCTGCACCGGCTGCTGGTTCTTGGCGCGCAGATAGTGCTCGGTGAACAGCGCCAGGTAGCTCTCCAGCGCGCGGCCCGCGCGCCGGTCGCCCGCATCGCCCGTCAGCTCCAGGCACAGGGCGGCCACCTCGCTGGTGCAGAAGTGGTCTTCGCGCTGGGAGCGGCGCAGGCGGTACTGCGAGACCTGATCCGGGTGCAGGCTCAGCACCGGAAAGCGGTCCAGGTAAGGGCTCTTTCGGAACATCTTGCGCGCCTCGGGCCAGGTCGCATCCAGCAGGATGAACAGCGGGCGCCGCTCCTGGCCCGGCACGACCGCGGCCTGGGGCACCGGCAGCGTGTGCACCACGCGCTGCGGCGGCTGTACGAACTCGCCCGGAAACACCACATAGGGCTGCCACTGCGGATCGGCAAGCAGCGCCAGCAGGCCCGCATCGGCCTCGGTGCGCGCCCAGCCGAAGGCGTGCGTCTGCTCCACCACATCGGCGATCAGCCAGCCCGTGTTGCTGGGCTTGAGCGGCTCTGCATCGTGCATCAGCAGGCAAAAGCCTGCCCGCGTCGGCAGCATGGGCCGCAGCGCGCAGATGCAGTGCGAAGGCCGCAGCCGGCAACCCTCGCAGCGCTCACCACGCGGCCCGCCGCGCGACAGGAACGGCCGCGTGCTGCGCGCCAGCCGCTGCGTGCGCAGGCGCGACACCGCATGCGGCGCCACGCCCGAATCCACGCCACGCAAATAGGACAGGGGCACCGGAGACACCGGCGCCTGGGCAGGCAGCTCCATGCTCATCCCACGCTTTCCAGCTCGAACAGCGGCAGCTCGGCGCGGCGGCTCAGCCACACGCCGCCGCCCAGTTCCTTGAAATGCTCGGCCAGCCCGCGCCGGTACAGATCGGCCCGGTGGCGGAACAGGCGCGGATCGGTCAGATCCTCATCGATCACGCCGCGTTCGTAATCCTCGCGCGCCACTGCCTCCACATACAGGCCGCCTCGGCTCAACCGCCCCAGATTGGCCAGCGCGCGCTTGAGATCCGGCGGGCTCAGATAGGGCAGCACGCCCTGGCAGATCACCAGATCGAAGGGCTCTGCAGGATCATGCGCCGCATAGTCCACCACCGAGCCGCGCTCCCAGCCGAAGCGTCCGCACAGGTACTCGCTGAACTCCACGCCGTGGTAGCTGGCACCGGGGAAGTGGCGCTGCACCGCCTCGCGCCACAGACCGATGCCGCAGCCCACATCCAGCACGCGGCGCACCGGCACCCGCACATAGTTCAGATAGGAACACACGAAAGCGCCCAGCCGGTTCACATGCTCGGTGTCGACCACGCTGGTCTTCTTGTCGAAGTAGTAGCGCTGGTAGTACGCCTCGTCGAACCACTGGTCACTTGCTGATTGCACGCATTCTCCTTGGGGGTGAGCGCCCGGTGGGCGCGTTCGGGCGGGAGTATGGCGCAGAGGGCAGTGGGTATGGGAACGCGTGTTTTTTGCCCCTGCCGGGTGATGCTTTTTTCCGAGGCCGGGCCTGTCCGGTTGTCGACCAATTTCTTGATCGCCCGCATAAGCCAAGACAGTTGCTACTCCGCAAGACAGACTGATTTGCATATCAGATCACAACAACAGCCGCCCAAACATCTAAAAAACTGCGAGATATGACAAAAAGATCAGGATTGCATAATTTTACAAATTCAACCCAACCACTCAATACCCATCATGGCTAACATATCAACGGCAATTACGATATCCAGCAAAATACCAAATTAACACCCATGGGCCATCGGCAGGCCTACATCATTGGTACTAAAATGCTAATAATTGATAGAAATGGAATAGCAATCCACTCCCTTATAAAGCGAGCCATCGCACCCACCATTGAACGTGGTGAAATGAAGGAAATTCATGGCATCATTGTTCATCAAACTGGAGGATCGACAGCACAGTCTTCAATTGATAGTTACAAAAACCCATCAGCAAATGGAGCACATTTCCTGATAGAGAAAGATGGAACAATATATCAAACCGCTTCCCTTTACAAACAAACATGGCACATTGGCAAAATAAAAGCGCGTTGTTTACTGGAAAAGCGATGCACGCCAGTTGAATTAAAATCGTTACAACGCTTCAATCCAACCCAAGAGAACAAGCGCGAGATGCTGAAAAAGGTTCCAGCACGATTTCCGGCCAACCAAGACAGCATTGGCATTGAATTGGTAGGTGAAGCACTTCCTCGTGGCGGGAACATACCAGACGAAAAGAAAACTTATCAGGCCGTTACAAGCGAGCAGAACAATGCACTACAGTGGCTTATCGCGGAATTAACGCTGACACTAAGAATATCTATGAGCGAAGTTTTCAGGCACCCAGAAGTCTCTAGAAAAAATCCTACGGAAGCGATTTCAGCAAAATGGTGAGATCACTATTAACCTTACCCCTGCTAGTTGTTATGGCTAGCACCGCCTCCGCCGCCAATCAATGCACAAAAGGCTCAGAGTTCGAGCCGCCACTGTGCCCACTGATACTTCCCAAGATCAGCCAGATCACCATCCAGGAAAACGCGGCCAAATCGCCCGTCGAAAAAGACCCAGCGGTGAGTTGCGCCAACTTTGTCCTGACCATCTCCCAGGTGCGCCGTTATTTTCAACAGGCAAAAACCACCAACGAAAACGACGCACACTACACGCTAGACTGGTCGCCCTGCTATGCAAGCGGCGAAATCGCATTCAGCGATGGCAGCCGTGGAAGTTGGAGCATCAACCAGTTCCGGGGCGGTGCGCTGTTCCTGGAGGGCAGGGACAAGACGGTATTGCACTGCCCAAAATGCAAGTTCAAGCCATTTCAATGGTGATTGTTCTGGCGCGGCACCACGTTGGCCAATCGCAATAAAAACAGCCGAGTGCAGCTATGGCACATCGGCTATTTGCATTTTGGCGTTTCGACGTCAGGGCTCCAGCCCCGAAAAAACACCGTCCGGCACGGTCAGAAACTTAGGCCTTCGGCGGCCGATGCAACAGGCACAGCTTGTTGCCATCCAGATCCCGCACATAGGCCAGGTACAGCCGGCCACCGGGCGAAGCCTCGCGCCAGCCGGGCGGATCCTCGCAGGTCACGCCCCCGGCTGCCACGGCGGCGGCATGGGCCGCGTCGGCCTGCTCGGGCGACTGCGTCGCAAAGCCGATGGTCGCGCCATTGCCGTGGCAGGCGGCCTCGCCGTTGATCGGTGTGGAAATGGCAAACGTGCCGCCCGCGCTGCGGTAGAAATAGCGGTTCTTGTTGGCCATGCCCGGCGCAATGCCGAGCGCGCCCAGGAATGCGTCGTAGAACTGCTTGGATTTTTCGAGGTCGTTGACCCCGACCATGACGTGGCTGAACATGCCTGTGTCTCCTTGGTTGATGCGAACCGGGATGTTAGCTGCGGCAAGCCGTCCTGCTGTCACCCATGCGCGCCAGCGACCATACTGTCGCCCCCGCCAGAGCCGGCGGACATTGGACCCCGCGATACCGAAACCATGCGCCTTCTTCACACTTCCGACTGGCATCTGGGCCAGCACTTCATGGGCAAGAGCCGCCAGGCAGAGCATGCCGCGCTCATCGACTGGCTGCTGGAGCAGGTCGATGCCCAGGCGGTGGATGCCGTGCTCATCGCGGGCGATATCTTCGACACCGGCGCGCCGCCCAGCTATGCGCGCGAGCTGTACAGCCAGCTCGTGGTGCGCCTGCACGCGGCGGGCGTGGCCCTGCTGCTGCTGGGCGGCAACCATGACTCCGTGGCCACGCTGGCCGAAAGCCGCGAGCTGCTGGCCTGCCTGGACACCACCGTGGTGGCCGCCGTGGGCGAGACGGCCAGCCACGTGGTGGAGTTGCCGCTGCGGCGCCGGCCGGGCCAGCCTGCCATGCCTGGCTGCATCGTCTGCGCCCTGCCCTTCATGCGCCCGCGCGACGTGATGCTGAGCCAGGCGGGCCAAAGCGCCGAGCAAAAACAGCAGGCGCTGCAGGCCGCCATCGAGGCCTGCTACCGCAACGTGCACGACGCCGCCATCGCTCGCCGTGATGCGCTGGCCGCCACACGCGGCGAGCGCCTGCCCATCGTCGCCACGGGCCACCTCACCACCGTGGGCGCCAGCAGCAGCGAGTCCGTGCGCGAAATCTATGTGGGCTCGCTGGACGCCTTCCCCACCTCGGCCTTTCCGCCCGCCGACTACGTGGCCCTGGGCCACATCCACCAGCCGCAGAAAGTGGGCGGCCTGGAGCACATCCGCTACAGCGGCTCGCCCATTGCGCTGAGCTTTGACGAGGCCCGCCAGTCCAAGCAGATGCTGCTGGTGGACCTGGGCCCCGAAGGGCTGCAGGCCGTCACGCCGCTGCCCGTTCCCTGCTTTCAGCCCATGGCCTCGGTGGCAGGCAGCCTGACCGCCTTGCCGGATCTGATGCGCGCCACCGCCCAGGCCGGCAGCCCTGCACGGCCCGTGTGGTTGGAGGTGGTGGTGGAGCAGGACGACTACCTGCTCCAGCTCACCGACCGCGTGCAGGCCTTGGCCGACGAGCTGCCCGTGGAACTGCTGCGCGTGCGGCGCCAGCGCGGCCGGGCGGTGGCCGGCATGGCCGCCGCCGCTGGCGAGTCGCTGCACGAGATCAGCCCCGCCGACGTCTTCGAGCGCCGCCTGGCGCTGGAAGCACTGGAGCCTGGCATGGCCCAGGCCCTCACCCGGCGCTACCAGGAGGTGGTGGCCGGGCTTGATGCGCCCCACCCAGGCGCCGGCGAACACGGCGAGGAGGCCCGCGCATGAAGATCCTTACGCTGCGGCTCAAGAACCTCAACTCGCTCAAGGGCGAATGGCGCATCGACTTCACGCAGGCACCGTTCGCGGGCAACGGCCTGTTCGCCATCACCGGGGCCACGGGCGCGGGCAAGTCCACCCTGCTCGATGCCATCTGCCTGGCGCTGTACCACGAGACACCGCGCCTGAAGACCATCTCGGCATCCGCCAACGACCTCATGACGCGCCACACGGCCGACTGTCTGGCCGAGGTCGAATTCGAGGTCAAGGGACAGGTCTACCGCGCCTTCTGGAGCCAGCGCCGCGCACGCGACAGGGTGGATGGCGCGCTGCAGGCGCCCAAGGTGGAACTGGCCCGGGGCGACGGCAGCATCCTCAGCAGCCAGACGCGCGACAAGCTGGAGCAGACCGCCGCCATCACGGGGCTGGACTTCGATCGCTTCACCAAGTCCATGCTGCTGGCCCAGGGCGGCTTTGCGGCTTTTCTGCAAGCCAATGCCAATGAGCGCGCCGGCCTGCTGGAAGAGCTGACAGGCACCGAGATCTACGGCCTCATCTCGCAGAAAGTCTTCGAACGCGCCCGCGATGCGCGCCAGCGCCTGGACCAGCTCAAGGCCCAGGCCGATGGCGTGGAGTTGCTGACGCCCGAGGCGCGCGATGCCCTGCAGGCCCAGGCCGACAGCCTGGTGACGGAGCAGGCCACGCTGCAGGCCGACTACCTGCGCGCCCAGGCCCAGCACCAATGGCAGCAGCAACTGGCCCAGGCCACCCAGACACTGCAGTCCGCCCGCACCGGCTGCGCAGACGCCGCCCAGGCACTGGAGCAGGCCACGCCCGAACTGGAAAGACTGGCCAACGACGAGCCTGCTCAAGCGCTGCAGCCGCTGCACCAGGCCTGGCAGCGCAGCACCGCCGCCTGCGATGACAGCCGCCAGCAACTGCAGCAACTGCGCGAGCACGAACAGCAGACCCAGACCCGCCTGCTGCTGCAGCACCGCCATGCCCAGGCCCTGTCCGCCCGCCTGGCCCAGGCTGCGCAAGACACCCTGGCCCGCCAGCAGGCCGAGCACCAAACGCTGGAACAGTTCTGCACCCACCATGCAGCCCATGCCCTGCTGGGCGAGCGCCTGGGCAGCTGGCGCCAGCAGTTCAAGCTGCGCGCCAGCCAGCAACAGCAGGCGGCCCACCAGCAGCAGGCCCTGCGCAAGCTGGATGCCGAACAGGCCCGCATGGCGCAAAGCGTCGAAGCCGGCGCGGCCCAGGTCCAAGCCGCCACCGATGCCCAGGCCCGCGCCAGCGCCGCACTCCAGCACGCGCAGGACGAACAGGCGCAGCGCCTTCAAGGCAGCGGCGGCATGGCCGAGCTGCGCGCGCGCGAGCAGGCAGAGCAGGACCGCCTGCACCTGTGGCGCCAGGCAGAAACCCAGGCCGCGCAGCGCCGCGAACTTGCGCGCCAGCAACAGACACTGGCCCGGGAATTGCGCGAAGGAACAGCACTGGCGCAGCAGCAGACGGACACCTGGCAAGCCCTGCGCACGCGCTACATAGACGTGCGAGAACAGGTCCGTGACAAGCAAAAACTGCTGGCCCAGGAGCAGCGCATCCAAAGCCTGTCCGAGCACCGCCACGCCCTGCAGCCCGGCCAGCCCTGCCCGCTGTGCGGCGCGCAAGAGCACCCGGCCGTGGCCGCCTACGAAGCGCTGGACGCCTCGGCCACCGAAGCCGCGCTGCGCCGCAAGCAGGAGGAACTCGACGCCCTGCAAACCCAGGGCGAAACCGCCCGCGCCACGCTGGCCGCCACCACGGCCGCGCAGGCGGCGCGCCAGCGCCAGGCCGACGAACTGGAACAGGACATCGCACGCTGGCACGACACATGGAACGACACATGGCAGGGCCTCACGCAACCCCTGCAACTCGCGCCAGACAGTTGGCAACAGGCCGACACCCTCGCCGCATCGGCCCAGGCCTGCGCCCGGCAGCTGGACACGCTCAAGCGCGCCGTGCAGGCCGCCGAGCAAGGCGAGCAGGCCGTGCAACAGGCCAAGGACGCCGCCCAGCACAGCCGCCAGACACTGCAGACCGCGCAAGGCCAGCTTGCGCTGCAGCAGCAGGCCCTGGCCGACCACAGCGCACGCCGCGAAGAACTGCAGCAATCCATCGCCGGCCTGCAGGCCGAAGCCCAGGCGCTGAACGCGCAGTTGCAGGCTTCGCTCGGCGAGGCCGGCCACACCCTGCCCGACGACGCCCAGCCCTGGCTTGAAGCGCGCGAAGCCGAATGGCAGCACTGGCAGCAGGCCCGGCACGACCTGCAGCAACTGGCCCAATCGATGGCCTTGCAGCGCAAGGAATGCGAGGCGGCCGAGGCCGATGCGCAGCGCTGGAAAAAGCAGTCGGAAACACAGTGGGAGGCACAGTGCGAGGTGCAGAGAACGGCGCAGCACCATCCCGTCGATACGGCTGTGGCAGAGCCGCCTTCCCTGCCCTTGCCGCCCCTGGAACAGCTGCCGCAGGCCCTGGCCGAATGCGCCAGCGACATCGCCGCTCTCACGCGGCAGCAGGATGCCCTGCAAGGCCAGCAGCAACAGGCCCAGGCCACGCTGGCCCGCCAGCGCGAGGAAGCGGCCCAGGCCGAATCCGCATGGCAGGCCGCCCTGAGCACCAGTCCCTTTGCTGACGAGCCCGCCTACCTGCAGGCCCTGCTCCCCGCACCCGAACGCCAGCGCCTGGTCGCGCTGCGCCAGCAACTGCAGGCGGCACAACAGCGCGCTGCCACCCTGCTCGAAGCCGCACAGCGCGAGCACGCGCAACTGCAGGCCCAGGCCCTGACCGAGGCGGCGCCCGAAGAAATCCAGGCCCGCCTGCAAACGCTGGAGGAACGCCGCAACGCACTCAGCGAACAACTGGGCGGCGCCCGCACCCAGCTGGCCGACGACCAGCGCCGCCGCCAGGGCCAGCAGGCCCTGTTCGAGCGCATTACGGCCCAGGCCAGCGACAGCGAGCTGTGGCAGCACCTGGACGGCCTCATCGGCTCGGCCAAGGGGGACAAATACCGGCGCTTTGCCCAAGGCCTCACGCTGGACCACCTGCTGCACCTGGCCAACCTCCACCTGTCGCGCCTGCACGGCCGCTACCTGCTGCGCCGCAAGCCCGAGGGCGAGCTGGAACTGGACATCGTCGACAGCTGGCAGGGCGACACCCCGCGCGACACGCGCACGCTATCGGGCGGCGAGGCCTTCCTCGTCAGCCTGGCCCTGGCCCTGGCGCTGTCCGACCTGGTCAGCCACAAGACCTCCATCGACTCCCTGTTCCTCGACGAAGGCTTCGGCACGCTCGATGCCGACACGCTGGAGATCGCACTCACCGCGCTGGACCGGCTCAACGACAGCGGCAAGATGATCGGCATCATCAGCCACGTGGAGGCGCTCAAGGAACGCATCGCCGTGCAGGTGCGGGTGGAGAAAGGCGGTGGCGTGGGGCATTCGAGGCTGGTGGTTTCTTCGTGATCCGAAGCGTTTCAAAATCTCTTAGGCTGTTGTTTTTAAAAGAATTTCGGTATAAAAGAGAAATTCTCAAAAAAATACCGAAATGCAAGACCTCCAGCCATCAGCGGCCCGCCAGTACATAGACGCCGTATCCACCTTCGAAGCCCTGGAAGAAGCCCGGGATGAAGGGGCTCAAGTACGCGGTGGCATGTATTGGCATGCGGGTCCGGCGTCGTCTCCTCAATCCAGCTACCTGATCCGCACCACGCCTGCGGGCGCCGAAACCAGCCTCGGTCTTCGCACGCCGGAAACCGAAGCCATCTATGAACGCTTCATGCAGCGCAAACAGGAAAGCGCCGAGCGTTTGGCCGGGCTCAAGGCCGCATTGGCCCAGCACCAGCGACTGAATCGTGCGCTGCGCGTAGGCAGGGTGGACCCGCTGGTGGTGGAGCTGCTCAACCGTCTGTCGATCACCGGGCTGAGTCCGCACTTTCGCGTGGTAGGAACGCATGCGCTTTACGCGTACGAGGCAGCAGCCGGCTTGCGGCTACAGGCAGATGCCCTGGCCACGCGCGACATGGACCTGTTGTGGGATACCCGCAAGCGGCTGCAATTTGCCACGCAACTCGCCCGCGTAGACAGCTCCATGCTCGGCGTACTGAAGAAGGTGGACAGCACGTTCCGCCTGCGCAAAAGCCAGCTCTACACGGCCGTCAACAAAGACGGTTTTGAAGTGGACATCATCCGTCGCGAACGTGTGGCAGACGATCCCCACCCCATCAAACTCAGCGACGCCGAGGAAGACTTCTGGGTGGCCCAGGCCAGGCGTGCCAACGTGCTGCTGGATGCGCCACCGTTTTCAGCCGTCATCGTCGCCAGCAATGGAGCCATGGCGCGCATGCATACCGTCCACCCGGCAACCTTCGTCGCGTTCAAGCGATGGATGGCCGGCCTGCGCGAGCGAGAGGCCATCAAGCGCAGGCGGGATGTACTGCAAGCGGACGTGGTGCAAGCGCTGGTGGACGGGTACTTGCCTCTATGAGTGCTTTCGGATACGTCTGAGACCTGTGCAATGTGTGAGCAGGCAGGCCTGGGTTCAACGCACATATGGGAAGTCATTGCGTGCCACTGCTTTGCTCTGTTCTGCAGCTCAATACAGAACTGTCACCAAACTGCCTCCCAACGCCTGCACCATCCTGCGGGCACGGCCTGCGTGGCCGCCGTTCACTCCTTCTCAAGGACCGTTCCATGCAAGTGCGCTTTCCCAATCCCTTCGGCCTGGCCCTGCCCGACGCCCAGGCGGTGCGCGACTACCAGGCCGCGCAAGGCTTCTCCGACGCCTACGCGCAGTTCCTGATCACGCAGAACGGCCTGGACTTCGACCGGCTCGAAGCGGCGCCCGACCGCGAGGACTACCTGCAGGCCGACGACGAGACCGGCGACAACCACGCCTGGCTGCGCACCCTGCACCACTTCCGCGCAGGCTCGGAGCACTACGACGTGGAGGACCACCAGCGCGAGAACCTGTTTGCCGCGCACTTCATGGTCATTGGCCAAGACCCCGGCGGCAACCCCTTCGTGGAAGTGCTGCACGGCGCCTTCAAGGGCCGCATCGGCAGCCTGGACCATGAGCTGTTTGCGGGCTGCGAGGACCTGGAGCAGTTCCTCGAAGAAATGGAACTGAGCGGCTTTGCCGCCGCCAGCGTGGACGAACAGACCGACATGCTTTGCGACGAAGACCAGGGCCTGATCTGGTTCCACGCGCGCAGCCTGGACAGCTTCTTGCAGCAATGCGTGTTCTGCGACGAGGACGGCTCGGGCTTCGTGGTGGACGAGCCGGGGTTGGAAGAGGATTGAGCCACGGGGCGGGCCTTGCCCGCAACCTGGCAGACAGCCAGAAGGCGTTGAAGCAGGCCGAGGCACAAACGGCCAGCGCGCTGGAGCAGTGCGATATGGATATCAGTGGAACTTCACCGGCTGCACGCCCCGGTGCTTGGGCCTGACCACCACGGTGCCCGCAATCTTGTCGTGCCAGCCTTGCTTGCGCGGGTCAAAGGCCACCCAGATCAGCCCCAGGCACAGCGGGATGATGGACACGAAATAGGCTAGGTAGCGAATGACGGCCTGCCGTGTGCTCATGTCCGCGCCGGTCTGCGCGTCCACGATCCTGGCGGAGATGATCATCTTGCCCGGCGTCGCCTGTTTCTTGATCCAGAAGATGACGACGGCAATGGCAGGCAGCACCCAGGAGATGACGAAATCGGCCGGGCCGTGCAGCAGTTTTTCGGATTCCAGGTATTCCCATCCGTAGATGGAGATCAGGGCCGGCAGCATGAGCACGAGCAGGATCACGGTGTCGATCAGCGCGGCGCCGGTGCGGGCCCAGAAGCCTACGTATTCGAGATCGTCATCCTGCATGGTGCGCCCTGGTTGGCATATGGGGCTGCCAGTGTGCCACCTCGGTGCCCCGCCAGAAATGCCGCGCAAGGCCAGGGCCTGCGCGGCAGGGTTGCGGCGGCCTGTCGGTCGAACTAGCGATCGAATACTGCCTGCAGGTCCTTCTGCCCCGTCACGCCGGACTGCAGCGCCAGCATCAGCAGGATCCGTGCCTTGGGCGCGCGCAGATCGTCGGCCATGACGGCGCCGGCCTCGAACGAGGTCTTGCCGCCGCCCTCGAAGCCGTAGCTGGGCATGACGCGGCCGTTGTGCACGCGCGTGCTGACGACCACGGGCACGTTCTTCCCGATGGCGTACTTGGCGGCATCGAGCATGGCGACGTTCATGTTGCCCATGCCCAGGGCGTCGATGACGATGCCCTTGACGCCACGGTCCACCGCCTGGCGAACGGCCTGGCCGTTGGCGCCGCCGTACATGGGGAAGATTTCCACCTCGGGCATGGTCTGCGCCTGGATGGGCAGGTGCTGGTGGCGCGCGGGGGCGGAGGCGAAGCTGACGCGGTCCGGGTAGACCTCGCCCAGAAAGCCGAATTCACCCGAGCGGAAGGTCTCCACGTTGGCCGTGTGTGTCTTGGTAACGTAGCGCGCGGCGTTGATCTGGTTGTTCATGGCCAGCATGGCGCCCTTGTCGCGCGCCCTGGGGTCCACGGCGATGCGCACGGCGTTGAGCAGGTTGCGCGGGCCGTCGAAGTCGGACACCGAGGCATTGCGCTGCGCGCCGATGAGCACGACGGGCTTGGACGACTGCACGGTCAGGTCCAGCCAGAAGGCGGTTTCCTCCAGCGTGTCCGTGCCGTGCGAGACGATGGCGCCAGCCACCTCAGGGCGGGCCAGCGCGGCCTGTACGGCCTGGGTAAGCTGCACCCAGCGGGCCGGGTCCATGTAGTCGGAGGGCACGTTGGACAGGTTGTTGACCTGGATGCGCGCGTACTTGCCCACGTCGGGCACGGTGGCCAGCAGGTCGTCGCCCGAGATCGCGGGCACGGGCGCGTTCTTGACCGGGTCGATCTTCATGGCAATGGTGCCGCCCGTGGCGATGAACTGGACCACGGGCTTGTCCTGGGCGGCGGCGCTGGTAGCAATCATGGGCAGGGTGCAGGCAGTGAGCAGGGCGAGGGCGGTGCGGCGGAAGGCTTTCACGGGTGTTGTCTCCTTGTTGTGATGTCAAGGAGCATGCTAACCATGGCGTGCGGCCGGCCCGCGCTGCCGGCCCTGCGTGAAACCCTGATGGACAGGCGCGGTCAGCGCATCAAAGCGCCAGCGCGGCCTCGATGTCCGTGGACAGCTTGGCCGGCGCATCCTGCGGCGCATAGCGGCGGATGACCTGGCCGTCGCGGCCGACGAGGAATTTGGTGAAGTTCCACTTGATGGCCTTGGTGCCCAGCACGCCCGGCGCCTCGGCCGTGAGCCAGCGGTACAGCGGGTGGGCGTTGGCGCCGTTGACGTCGATCTTGCCCATGAGCGGGAAGCGCACGCCAAAGTTCAGGTCGCAGAAACTGGCGATTTCCGATTCGCTGCCCTTTTCCTGGGAACCGAACTGGTTGCACGGAAAGCCCAGCACCACCAGGCCGCGCTCGCCGTACTGCTCATGCAGCGCCTGCAGTCCCGCGTACTGCGGAGTGAAGCCGCAGGCGCTGGCGGTGTTGACGATGAGCAGCACCTTGCCGCGGTAGTCCGACAGGGGGACGGCCTGGCCCGTGATGGAGGTGGCCTCGAAGTCGTAGGCCGAGCGGGGCGCGGCGGCGGTGTCATTCATGCGGTGCTCCTGGAGTGGAGCATCCATGGTAGCGCCGGGACACCCGGGGGCGCGCTGGCCGGGCATGGGGATGCGGACTTGTCTCACAGACAGCAGGCGGCCAAAAACTTACCTTGGAAGGCAACAGGCGGGCACAGCGGCCCGCCTGGTCCCGTTTCGCTGGCAGGTGTTTACAAGCCGCATAGGCGCATGCCTGCCGTAGTTTCCGTCCCACGATGAAGAGACCACCTGTATGAACACCAACAGCACCCCCACGAAGCAAGCCAAATCCAACCCCGGCAACGGCCACCTGGCGCTGGACCCCAAGGCCCTGGAGGCTGCCAAGCGCAGCCTGGACGATGGCGCCGTGACCCCGCATTTCGGGCCCTGGCGCGAGGACATCATCAAGCTGCTCAATGACTCGCTGGCCACCGAGCTGGTGTGCGTGATGCGCTACAAGCGCCATCACTTCACCGCCGTGGGCCTGGCCTCGCCGGCCATCGCCGACGAGTTCCTGGTCCATGCCAACGAGGAAATGGCCCACGCCGACAAGCTGGCCCAGCGCATCGTGCAGCTGGGCGGCGAGCCCGACTTCAACCCCCAGACGCTGACCCAGCGCAGCCATGCCGACTACAACGGCGAGACGGACCTGAAGGCCATGATCCGCACCAACCTGATCGCCGAGCGCGTGGCCATCGAGGCCTACAGCCAGATGATCGACCTGATCGGCGACAAGGACCCGACCACGCGCCGGCTGATCGAATCCATCCTGGAGCAGGAGCAGGAGCATGCGGACGAGCTGTCCGACTGGCTGGAGAAATAAGCACTTCCCGCCAGTACACGCCAGCCCGACAATACCGGGGCTTGGCCCATAGGCAAGGCACCCCGCGCGAGCGGGGTGCCGTTTTTTTGGGCATTCTCTAGCCTTCGCGGAATGGTCCCGCCCTATCGGCCCTGATGTCCTGTCATCAGGGCCGTCTTGCAATATGCGCTTTTCTTTCAATGACTTGAAGCTGCCCGACGCTGTGCTCGCAGCCTGGCAAAGGCTGCTGGCCAGCCGCATCGGCCAGCGCGTGGCGGCCCTGCCCTGGTGGCACCGCTGGCCCACCCGGCGCGAATGGCTGCTGTTCGCCGCTGCGCTGCCGCTGCTGTTCGCGCTGTATGTGCTGGCCCTGATCCCGTTCACGCCCGGCATCCGCGACATACGCAAGGCCAAGCTGGAGCAGCCAGCCCAGATCATGAGCGCGGATGGCAAGCAGCTCGCGCAGTTCAAGCGCAGCAACCGGCAGTGGGTGAAGCTCGACGAGATGTCGCCCTCGGTGATCAAGGCGCTGATCGCCACCGAGGACCACCGCTTCTACGAGCACCACGGCATGGACTGGCGCCGCACGCTGGGCTCGGTGGTGCACACGCTGCGCGGCGATCCGCAGGGCGGCTCCACCCTCACCCAGCAGCTCGCACGCAACCTGTACCCGACCGAAATCGGCCGCGCGCCCACGCTCAACCGCAAGCTCAAGGAGGCGATCACGGCCTTCAAGATCGAGGCGCTCTACACCAAGGACGAGATCCTCGAGACCTATCTGAACACCGTGCCCTTCCTCTACAACGCCTTCGGCATAGAGATGGCGGCGCGCACCTATTTCGACAAGCCGGCCGCGCGGCTGACGGTGCTGGAAAGCGCCACGCTGGTGGGCATGCTCAAGGGCACGAGCTACTACAACCCCGTGCTCAACCCCGACCGCGCGCTGTACCGCCGCAACACGGTGCTGTCGCAAATGGTCAAGCGCGGCGTGCTGCAGGAGGCCGAGTTCGCCCAGCTCAAGAAGCGCCCCATGCGCATCAACTTCGAGCGCCAGGAAGAGCCCCTGGGCATGGCGCCGCACTTCGCGCAGCATCTGCGCAAGTGGCTGATCGACTGGGCCGACCGCAACGACTACAACATCTACACCGATGGCCTGGTGGTGCACACCACCATCGACTCGCGCCTGCAGAACTGGGCCAACCAGGCCGTGGCGCGCCAGACGCGCACGCTGCAGGGCGTGGCCAATGGCGCCTGGAGCCAGCGCGACGGCTGGAACGCCTCCAACCCGCTGGTGCAGCAACTCGTGCGAGAGACCCCCGCCTGGCGTGCCGCGCGCAAACGCGCGGACAGCCAAGGCAAGGACAAGGCAACGGACAAGGACAGCGAGGAAGATACCCTCAAGGCCCTGCTGGCCGACAAGGCCTTCATGAAGCAGCTGCGCGAGGACAAGACCCGCGTGCAGGCAGGCTTCGTGGCGCTGAACCCGGCCACCTCCGAAGTGCTGGCATGGGTAGGCAGCCGCGACTTCACGCAGGACGCCTACGACCACGTGCAGCAGGCACGGCGCCAGCCCGGCTCCACCTTCAAGCCCTTTGTCTATGGCGCCGCGCTGCAGCAGGGCGCCACCCCCGACGACAAGCGCGTGGACAGCCCCGTGGAAATCCAGCTGGCCGGCGGCGAAGTCTGGCGCCCCACCGACGCCACGCCCCCCACGGGCCGCGAGATGACGCTGCGCGACGCCCTGGCCTACTCCAAGAACACCATCACCGCCGAAGTCATGCAGTCCGTGGGTCCCGCCCGCGTGGCACGCCTGGCCCGCGCCCTGGGCGTGCGCCAGAGCCCGCTGGACGAGGTTCCCGCCCTGGCCCTGGGCAGCAGCCCGGTGTCACTGCTGGAGATGGTCAACGCCTATGCCAGCCTGGCCCACGGTGGCCGCTGGCTGCCACCCATGATGGTCACGCGCATCGAGGACGCCGACGGCAAGGTCATCGCCGAGTTCAGCCCGCCCAAGCCCGAGCGCGCGCTGGACGAAGGCCACGCCTACGCCCTGGTGGACATGCTGCGCGCCGTGGTGGACAAAGGCACGGCCGTGGCCGTGCGCCAGCGCTACGGCATCCACGCCGACGTGGCCGGCAAGACCGGCACCACCCAGGGCAATGCCGATGGCTGGTTCATCCTCATGCACCCGGAAATCGTCACCGGCGCCTGGGCCGGCTTCAACGACGCGCGCATCACCCTGCGCAGCGACCGCTGGGGCCAGGGCTCGCGCAGCGCCCTGCCCATGGTGGGAGACTTCATGTCCCGCGCCCTGCGCAGCCCCGTCATCGACGCCAAGGCCCGCTTCGAGCCACCCGAACAAAGCCACTGGTGGTCCGACATGGTCGGCCGCCTGCGCGAACGCATGCAGGGCTGGTGGGCCGACCAGCAGCCGCCCGCACAGCCCGGCCAACCCGCCACCCCGGAGCCGGCTCCGACCCCTGAACCCGCACCCGAGCCCACGGAGCCACCCGGCCCGGGCCTGTCGCCCGGCGAGGAAATCATAGAAAGCACCCCCGCCCTGCCCGCCCCCAACATCCCCCTCACCCAGGGCACGCTGGGCCCCACGGACCAGCGCGCAGTGCAGGAAGCCACCCCCGCCACGCCCGCCCTGCCCGGCGGCGAAGACGCCCCCGCAGGCACCGGCGTGGTGATCACGCCGATCCAGCCCTGACCCGGCTGGCTGTTGGCTGTTGGCTGTTCCCCAGCCTCCCCCCCTTCTGCCCACGCCTGCGTTGGGCGGGATGCGGGGTGGCAAGCCTGCCGAAGGACAGGCTTGCTTCGTTGTCTAGCTCGCCGTGAGTTTTGAGTGAAGCGCGCAGCGCGCAACGAGTTTCACGGCGCACCCCGCATCCCGCACAACGCAGGTCGCCCGCAGCGAAGCGAAGGGTCGTGGGCAGTGGGGCGCGCTTCTTTGCCTACTTTCTTATCGCGCGATAAGAAAGTAGGTCGGCCGCCGGGCCGAAACCCGGCCTCGAAAAACAACCACCCGGCAGGGACAAATCCAGCGAAAGAACCAAAGCACAAAGAGTCACCGCGAAGTCCGCGTATGACTCACATTGGCATCCACAGTCCCAAACACCGTCACCCCACTGCCACTGGACGCCTGGCTCCCCGCAACATCCCCAGGCACCCCGCCCGCACAGCCAGCCAGCCCCACACTCAGGGCCACCAGCACCATCGCGGCCAGCTCACGCATGCCGTATTTCATCGCAATCTCCTTGAACTCCGGCGCAACCGACCGGCACAGCCCATGTTAGCCGCGCCACCCTGCCGCCCCGTGAGCGAAGGTAATCACCCTTCGAGGTAAAGCGCGGCCAGCCGCTCGCGTGCCGCACTGTCGATGCCCAGCGCATCCCGCAGATACCCTTCCATCCCCCCGAAGTCGGCCCGCACCATGTCGGTGGCGGCCGCAAGGTAGGAGGCCTGCACGCGCCACAGCACATCCATCACTTCGGCTGGCATGGGGGCGAAGGTGGTAGCGGGCCGCTGGTAGAGCTGGTTGGTCAGCAGGTAGTCCTGCATCACGGTGTCCTCGTCCACGCCCAGCGCGGTGAGCAGCAAGGCGGCAGCCCAGCCCGTGCGGTCCTTGCCGGCCGTGCAGTGGAAGACCAGCGGATCCTGGCTGTCCAGCAGCAGCTGGAACAACTGTGCAAAGCGCGGTGCGTAGGCGTGCACGAAGCTGCGGTAGGTGTCCTGCATCAGCTCCTCGGCATGGGCGGCCGTGAGGTCGTTGCCTGCGGCGATCAGGGCACTGGCGCGCTGCACCACGGTGGGCTCGACGATGAGCGCATGGCGGGCAATGCCCGGCCATTCGTAGGCCAGGTGGGCGCTTTCCATCTTGCCCCGGAAGTCCGCGCTGCGCGCGAGCTTCAGGCCCTGCAGCACGTCCAGGTCCGCTGCGCTGAGGCCAGCCAGGTGGTCTGCACGGAACAGCGTGCGCCAGCGCACGCGCCGGCCATCCAGGCCCGCGTAGCCACCGAGGTCTCGGAAGTTGGAGGCGCCGTCCAGGCGGATGGAGCGCGAGGGCGCCGGGGAGGAAGCAGCGGCGGCAGCTGCTGCCGGGGTGAGCATTTCGGTATCCATGCCCGCTAGATTAGCCCAAGCATGTGTTGCCCCCATGTCAGGCCGGCGACCCGCTGGCGTAGAGCTCAAACACTGCCCTCAAAACTGGCGCGCCCCAAAGCCAGGGACACCGAGGAAGGGCCTAAGCCGGCCGCGCCGCCCCGCACCGAGGGTGTCGTCCCCCTCCCTCGCGGAGCGAGTAAAGAGGGGGAAGGCGCGTAAGCGCCTCAGGGGGTGAGATGTTTCCCCACGATGCCGGCCAGCTCGAACATGTTCACGCTGTCCTTGCCGAAGACGGGCCGCAGCTTGTCGTCGGCGCGGATGACACGCTTGTCCTTGGGGTCCTGCAGGTTCTGGGCCTTGACGTATTCCCACAGCTTCTTGACCACCTCGGTTCGCGCCACCGTGCCTTCGCCGATGACGGCGGCCAGGGCCGCGCTGGGCTGCAACGTGCCGGCGGCCGGCTTGCGCGCAGTCTTGGTGGCGGTCTTTGCCGTGGTCTTGGCCGCGGCCTTCTTGGCAGGTGCCTTCTTGGCCGGCGCGCTCTTGGCGGCCGCTGTCTTGCGCGGCGGGTATTTGCTGTCGCGCTGCTCGAACTCGAAGTTCACCTTGCCGGCCGCGCCGTCCCACACCAGGAAGGCCTTGAAGCTGCGCCGCGTGCGGTTGGAGACGAACTTGTCCAGCAGGTCGGTCTTGCCGGTCTGCAGCAGCTTTTGCATCTGCTCGCGCTCTATGGGCTGCTGCAGGATGATCTGCCCGCTCTTGAAGTCGCAGCTGGGCGTGGCCTGGGCCAGCGTGGGCACGGCCTTGGCGCAGACGTAGTTGCTGCCGTGCTCGAAGACGGGCGCGCCGCACTTGGGGCAGGGGCCCAGCGATTGCTGGCTGGCGAAGTCCACCAGCTCGCCCGTGTCTTCGGAAGCGGCGTCGTCGCCGAAGTCGAACTCGAGCTTGTAGTTGCCGCCTTCCTCATCGTGCACGATGGTGACCTCGGCCACGAAGGGCCAGCCTGCCTTGGAGCGAAAGCCGTCCAGAGGGCCCAGGCGGCGGTCGCGCAGCAGTTGCTCGGCCTCGGCCGTCTCGAAGGTGCGGCCTGCAGGCGACTTGGTGAACGAGAAGCCGCAGCCCGCGCCCTGGCCGTCGCTGCCCGTGCAGCCGTAGCGGCGGTAGTTCTCCTTGACCACGCCGCCGCAGTTGGGGCAAGGCGTGGACAGGGTGGCGTAGTCGCCGGGCACGGTGTCTCGGTCGTATTCCTTGGCCTTCTTGACCAGCTTTTCCGTCATGGACTGGATCTGCTGCATGAAGGCATCGCGCGAGAGCTGGCCCTTTTCCATCTGGGCCAGCTTGTATTCCCATTCACCGGTGAGGTCGGCGCGCGAGAGCTCTTCCACGCCCAGGCCGCGCAGCAGCGTCATGAGCTGGAAGGCCTTGGCCGTGGGAATCAGCTCGCGGCCTTCGCGCAGCATGTACTTTTCGGTCAGCAGGCCTTCGATGATGGCCGCGCGCGTGGCAGGCGTGCCCAGGCCCTTTTCCTGCATGGCCTCGCGCAGCTCGTCGTCCTCGACCTGCTTGCCGGCGCTTTCCATGGCGCCCAGCAGCGTGGCTTCGGAGTAGCGCGCGGGCGGCTTGGTCTTGAGGCCCTTGGGATCGACCTGGCCGGCGCGCGGCTGCTCGCCGGGCTGCACCGCGACCAGGGGCTGGCCCTTGTCGCCGTCCTTGCCGCCTTCGACCTCGTTGGCGGCCTCCTTGCCGTAGATGGCCAGCCAACCGGGCTTGACCAGGATCTTGCCTTCGGTCTTGAAGCTGTGCTGCTCGACCTTGCTGATGCGCGTGGTCACCTGGTGCTCGGCACTCGGGAAGAACACGGCCATGAAGCGGCGCACGACGAGGTCATAGAGCTTTTGCTCGGCCTCGGACAGGCCGCTGGGCGCCTGCGTGGTCGGGATGATGGCAAAGTGATCCGACACCTTGCTGTTGTCGAAGATGCGCTTGGTCGGGCGCACATAGTTCTCGTCCAGCGCCTGCTGGGCAAAGGGCGCCAGGTGGCGCATGCCGCTGCCGGCCAGCATGGCGAAGGTCTGGTGCGCCACGGGCACGTAGTCCTCGGGCAGGGCGCGCGAGTCGGTACGCGGGTAGGTCAGGGCCTTGTGGCGCTCGTACAGGCTTTGCGCCAGCGCCAGCGTGGTCTTGGCCGAGAAGCCGAACTTGCCGTTGGCCTCGCGCTGCAGGCTGGTCAGGTCGAACAGCAGCGGGCTGGCCTGGGACGTGGGCTTGGACTCCTCGGTGACCTGGGCTGGCTTGCCGCGCACGGCGTCGGCGATGGCCTGGGCGTCGCGCTGGTTCCAGATGCGGTCGGCGCGGGCTTCCGCATCCTCGCTCTTCTTCCATTGGGGATCGAACCACTTGCCCAGGTACTGGCCGGCCTGAGCGTCGAAGGCGGCATGCACTTCCCAGTAGTCGCGGCTGACGAACTTGCGGATCTTTTCCTCGCGCTCCACCACCAGGGACAGCGTGGGCGTCTGCACGCGGCCCACGGTGGTCAGGAAGAAGCCGCCGTCGCGCGAATTGAAGGCCGTCATGGCGCGCGTGCCGTTGATGCCCACCAGCCAGTCGGCCTCGGAGCGGCTGCGCGCCGCGCTGGCAAGGCCCTGCATCTGGCTGTCGCTGCGCAGGTTCTGGAAGCCGTCGCGGATGGCCTGCGGCGTCATGGACTGCAGCCACAGGCGCTTGACCGGCTTGCCCAGGCCCTTGCCGTCCGGCTTGGCGCCTGCAGCGTACTGCTCGATCAGGCGGAAGATCAGCTCACCCTCGCGGCCCGCGTCGCAGGCGTTGATGAGTTCGGTGACGTCCTTGCGCTTGGCCAGCTTGACCACGGCATTGAGCCGGCTCTTGGTCTTGTCCACGGGCTTGAGGTCGAAATACGGCGGGATCACCGGCAGGTTGGCAAAACTCCATTTGCCGCGCTTGACGTCGAATTCCTCGGGCGCCTGGATTTCCACCAGGTGGCCCACGGCGCTGGTCACGACGTAGTGCTCGCTCTCGAAGTATTCATCGTGCTTGTCGAATTTGCCCGCCACCGGAGTCAACGCGCGGACGATGTCCTGCGCGACCGAAGGCTTCTCAGCAATCACCAGGGTCTTTGTCATTGTGTGTACTCGTCATTCCCCGCAGGAGCTGCATGTCGCATGCCTGCGCTTCTACAATCCATGGCTCACGCGTGTACGTACGTGTACGCGCACGCGCATGTGTGCCTATTCAAGTTATCAGAGAAAACATGCCCCGCACAGCTTTGGCCCCTTCCGGCGGCCGCCGTATCCAGACCCGCCGCTCGGGTGTCCATGGCAAGGGCGTCTTCGCCGTGCAGGATCTTGCCGAAGGCGAGGTCCTTGTCGAGTACGTAGGGGAAATCGTCAGCTGGCAGGAAGCCCAGGACAGGCACCCGCACGACCCCAGCCAGCCCAACCATACCTTCTACTTCCACATCGACGAAGACCGCGTGATCGATGCCAACTACGGCGGCAATTCCTCGCGCTGGATCAACCACAGCTGCGCGCCCAACTGCTACACCGACGAGCGCGATGGCCGCATCTTCATCGTCGCACTGCGCAACATCGCCGCCGGCGAGGAGCTGAGCTACGACTACGGCCTGATCATCGACGAACCCTACACCAGGAAGCTGAAGGCCGAGTATCCCTGCTGGTGCGGTGCGGCCACCTGCCGCGGCACGCTGCTGGCGCCCAAGCGCGGCTGGCGCCCGCCCATGCCCGGCGATGCGTTGCCGGCCGGCGCAAAGCCGAAATCGGAAAAGTCTGAAAAGGCAAAGCGGCCCCAAAAACAGCAGGCCCAAGCGCCAAAGCCTTTGGGCAAACCCACCCAAAAGCCGAAGAAGAAATCCGGCACATCCTCGACAAAGGCGGGCGCATGATGGCTTCGTCCCCCATCCACTGGCCTGCGGAGTCGCTGTGGCAGGCCATCGAGCCGCAACTGCCGGGCTTTTCCGTGGAGATCGTGCCCAGCATCGGCTCGACCAATACCGAGCTGATGGCACGCGCCCGCGATGGCCGCAACGAACCCGTGCTGCTGGTGACCGAAGTGCAGACCGCCGGCCGGGGCCGGCTGGGCCGCCAGTGGACCAGCGGCGTGGGCGATTCGCTGACCTTCTCGCTGGGCATGCCGCTGGCGCCTGCCGACTGGTCCGGCCTGTCGCTGGCCGTGGGCCTGAGCGTGGCGCAAAGCCTGCAGCCGCAATTGCCCGCCCCGGGCTCGCAGCGCCCGCGCATCGGCCTCAAATGGCCCAACGACCTGTGGATCGACGGCGACCGCAAGCTCGGCGGCATCCTGATCGAGACCGCCAGCTTTGTCGGCAGCGCCGCGCATGAGCCCGGCACGCCGCGCTACGTGGTCGTGGGCATCGGCCTGAATGTGCGCCCCCGCCCCGGCGACGGCATGCGCACGCCGCCGGCCAGCCTGCTGGAACTGGACGAGCGCCTGGACGCGCCCACCGCCCTGGCCTGCGTGCTGCCGGGACTGGTGTCCGACATCCAGGCCTTTGCCGCCCAGGGCTTTGCGCCGCTGGTGGACCGCTTTGCACAGCGCGACCTGCTGCGCGGGCGCGCCGTCAATCTCAGCGACGGCGAAAGCGGCATGGCCGAAGGCGTGGGCCGCGATGGCGCGCTGCTGGTGCGCACGGCGCGCGGCCTGCAGGCCATCACCAGCTCGGAAATCAGCGTGCGGCCGGCTGCTGTAGGCTAGAGCGATTGATGCACTAGGCCCGCCGAGAAACGACATGCTGCGAATTGCCTTTCTGCTGCTGGTGCTGGCCAATGCCGGCTACTACCTCTGGAGCCACGGCCAGCTCCAGGCCCTGGGCCTGGCCCCCCCGTCCACGACCGAGCCCGAGCGCCTGGCCCAGCAGGTGCGCCCCGAGGCGCTGAGCCTGCTGAGCGTGGACAACGCATCCACCACGCCCTCGCCGGCCGCCGCCCCGTCCACGCCAGCGCCGGCCCCCACCCCGGCAGGCGGCGAGGAGCCCGCCCCTGCACCCAGGCCCGCCCAGGCTGCAGGCCAGCCCACCAGCTGCCTGGTGGCCACGGGCATCGAAGACCGCCATGCCGAGGCGCTGCGCCGCGGCCTCATCGCCCAGGTCGCCAGCGACCAATGGGACCTGAGCAGCACGCACCAGCCGGGCCGCTGGATGGTTTACATGGGCAAGTTCCCCGACGCCGAATTCCTGGAACGCAAGCGCGCCGAACTGCGCGCCCGCAAGATCGATTTCGACCGTGCGGGCGGCGCGCTGGAGCCGGGCCTGTCGCTGGGCCGCTTTTCCACCGAGGAAGCGGCCACGCGCGAGCTGACCAACTTCGCGCGCCAGGGCGTGCGCACGGCCCGCGTGGTGCAGGAGCGTCCCGACATCACGCTCTACACCCTGCGCCTGCCCCAGGCCACGGCCGCACTGCGCAGCCAGGTCGAGGCCATGGGCGGCAAGGCCTTCGAGGGCAAGCCGTTCAAACCCTGCTGAACCCGTTGGGCATGCCATGCGAAAAGGCCCGCGATCACAGGATCGCGGGCCTTTTTCATTTCAGCCGCCGCGGGTCAGAGCGCGCGCGGGTCGGTGGCCATGAGCTGCTCGACCAAGACCTTCAGATCGGTGGTCAGGCGCAGGTAGCCGGCCTGGTCCAGTTCCAGGGTCTGCTCGTTCATGTAGAGCTTGCGGTTGATCTCGATCTGGATGCTGTGGCGGTGCTCGGCAGGCTTGCCGTAGCGGCGCACCAGCTCCACGCCCTTGTAGGGATGGTTGTAGTCCACGCTGTAGCCGCGCTCGCGCAGGAAGGCGCAGATGCGCTCGGACAGCGCGGGGCTGGCCGTGCTGCCGTCGCGGTCGCCGATGACGAAGTCGGCATGCACCAGGCCCGGGTGCAGCGTGGCATGGCTGGCGGCGACGGAAGGCATGGAATGGCAGTTGATGTGGATGCTGTAGCCATGGCGTGCATGGGCCGCGTCAATGGCGCGCTCCACGGCGGCGTGGTAGGGCTTCCAGCAGCGCTCGATGCGCTGCAGCAGCTCGGAGGCCGGCAACTGGCGGTCGTAGATGGGCACGCCCTCGTCGGTGAACTTCCAGATCAGGCCCTTGCCCAGGCGCACCTTCTGCAGCACGACCTGGTCGGTGGTGACGGGCAGCGGCCAGTCGCCTTCGATCATGGTGGTGTCGATCTCGGTGGTGTCGCGGTTGGCATCCAGGTAGATGCGCGGGAAATGCGCCTCCACCCAGCCCACGCCCATGCCTGGCGCAAAGGCATAGATCTTCTCCACATGCGTGTCCTCGGCCTGGCGCAGCGTGGCCAGCGGCAGGCAGGAGCCGAAGTCCTGCGGGTAGACCGTGCCGCTGTGCGGCGAGTCCAGCACCACGGCGCTGGTGCCGGCCACGCTGGTCACCATGGGCTGCGCGGCATCGGCCGCGCCGGAGCCTGCCGCACCGGGCAGGGATTGCAGGAAGTTCTGACTGATCAGTCGCAGGACGGGATGCATGAGGAAGTGGTCTATCTCGGTTACGCATTGCACCGCTGCGCTGCGGCCAGCCCGCCATGAAACTGGCGCGTCCCAGGCCAGGGACGCCGAGCAAGGGCCGCCCCGCAGCGAGGGCGTCGTCCCCCTCCCGCGAAGCGAGAGAGGGGGAAGGCGCGAAGCGCCTCAGGGGGAGCCTTTAATCCAGCTGGATCTGGGCCGTGGCGGCAATCTTCTTCATCTTGGCCACTTCGCTGGCGATCTGCTTGGTGAAAGCATCGCTGCTGGTGCCGGAGATGTACAGGCCCTGGGCAGCCATGCGCTTTTGCACGGCCGGGTCCTTGAGCGCGGCCGCGATGGCCTTTTGCACGCGGGCGATCTGCTCGGGCGGCGTGCTCTTGGGGGCCACGAGGCCGAACCAGGAAGGATCGTTCAGGTCGGCGTGGCCGGCTTCGGCATAGGTCTGCACATCGGGCAGCACGTCCAGGCGCTCATGCCAGGACACGGCCAGGGCCTTGACCTTGCCGCCCTTGATGTGGGGCAGCGAGGACGCGACCTGGTCGAAATACACGGGCACCTGGCCGCCGAGCACGTCGTTGATGGCCGGGCCTGCACCACGGTAGGGAATGTGCTGCATCTCGGTGCCCGTGCTCTTCATGAACTGGGCGCCCCACATGTGGCCGATGGTGCCGTTGCCGGGCGTGGCGAAGCTGACCTTGCCGGGGTTGGCCTTCAGGTACTTCACGAACTCGGCAAAGTTGTTGGCAGGCACCAGCTTGGGGTTGATCACGATCACGCCGGGCGCCTTGACGATCTCGGTCACGCCGACAAAGTCGTTGATGGCGTCATAGGGCAGCTTCTTGAACACGGCGGGGTTCACGCCATGGGTGGACAGCGTGGCAATGCCGAAGGTCACGCCGTCGGTGGCACGTGCCACTTCGGCCATGCCGATGGAGCCGCCGGCGCCGGCCTTGTTCTCGATCACCACCGCCTGGCCGCCCAGCAACTTGGGCAGCACGTCCTGCATGTTGCGCGGGACCATGTCGGTGGAGCCACCAGCAGGGAACGGAACGACGATGCGCAGGGGACGGGTGGTTTCCTGGGCGAAGGACATTCCAGGAACGACAGAAGAAGCGGCGATGGAAGCAAGGAAATGGCGTCGTTGCATAGGATCTTTCTTACAAACAAGGTCAGATTAAAAGAAATCTGCTCACAAAAAAAGCAAATACTGTGCCTGTTAATATTCCGAACAGGAATAGTTTCATCATATCCCTGTCATGAGTTTGCGCCGCCTCAACCCGCCCATACATCTGCTGCGCGCCTTCTCCACCGTGGTGCGCTTCGGAGGTGTCTCGCGCGCGGCCGAAGCCTTGCACTTGACGCAAAGCGCAGTCAGCAAGCAGATCCAGGAGCTGGAGAAGTGGGTGGGCGTGCCGCTGTTCGAACGCGAGCGCAAGCGCTTGAGCCTGACGCCTGCGGGCGAACGCTACGAGCGCGCCGTGCGCGCCCTGCTGGGCCAGCTGGAGGCGGCCACCCTCGAACTCATCACCAGCGATGACAGCCGAGGCGCGCTGCACCTGTCATCGCTGCCGACTTTCGCGGCCAAGTGGCTGATCCCCAGGCTGCCCCAGTTTCAGCAGCGCTATCCACAGATCACGCTGCACTTTGTACCCTACGTACACAGCTACCAATTTGACAGTCCGGGGCTGGACTGCGCAATTTTGTTTGGCGACGGGCACTGGAATGGCGCGCATGCCCACTATCTGGTGGGCCGCCAGGTGGCGCTGATCGCACCGCCGCGCGGCGCGGGCCCCGAGGCACGCATCACCACCCCACAGGACGTGGCGCGCTGCACCCGGCTGCGCCACGTGACCATTGCCGACGCCTGGGCGCGCTGGAGCGAGGCCCACGGCATCCACGGCATAAGCCCGCTGGCGGGCCCGCAGTTCGACCAGTTCCAGACCATCATCCGCGCCGTGATGGCGGGCATGGGCATCGCCCTGGTGCCACGCTGCCTGGTGCTTGACGAGCTTGCCGCCGGCCTGGTGAACGAGCCCCTGCCCCAGCACGGCTACCAGAGCGCCCTGGGCTACTGGCTGTGCTATCCGGCCGACCGTGCCAACCATGGCACGCTGGGCATCTTCCGCAACTGGTTGGTGGACCATGCGGCGCAGACACCGGGACGGGTGGCGATGGCCCCTGTAGCCCCCGATGCCCCTGCGGCAGCCGGTCAGGCGCCACCTATGCCGCAGGCTTAGGCGGCGGCGGCGAGCGCAGTGCCGTGAAGCGCACGCTGAAGCGTGCGCCCGGTGGCTGCTGGCCCGGATGCGCATCCTCCAGCACCACCTGCCCGCCATGCTGGCGCGCAATCTCCAGCACGATGGGCAGGCCCAGGCCCGAGCCATCGGCCTCCGAGCCCAGCACGCGGTAGAACGGCTGGAACACCAGCTCGCGTTCGGCCTCGGGCACGCCCGGCCCCGAATCCTCCACCTGCAGCAGCAGGACCTGACCAAAAGGATCGGCCAGCACACGCACGGTGACCATGCCCGGCCGGCTGCTGGTGGAAGGCGTGTAGTTGATGGCGTTGTCCACGAGGTTGCGCACCAGCTCGGTCAGCAGCGTGGCATTGCCCTGCAGCCAGACGCCGGCGGCCGAGGACTCGGCGCCGTCATAGCCCAGGTCCACATGCTTGTCCATGGCGCGCGGCAGGCAGTCGCGCACCACGTCGGTGACGATGCGCACCAGGTTGCACGGCTGCATGGCCAGGCCCCGCCCCAGGCCCGCGCTCTCGGCACGCGCCAGCGCCAGCAACTGGTTGACGGTGTGCGTGGCACGGATGCTGGAGCGCGCGATCTGGGCCAGGGACTGACGCAGCTCGCCCGTACTCACGCCTTCGCGCTGGGCCAGTTCGGCCTGCATGCGCAGCCCGGCCAGCGGCGTCTTGAGCTGGTGGGCCGCGTCGGCCAGGAAGCGCTTTTGCGTGGCCAGCGAGTCGCCCAGGCGGCCCAGCAGGTCATTGACCGAATCCACCAGCGGCACGACTTCCAGCGGCACGTCCTTGTGGTTGATGGGCGAAAGGTCCTCGGGCCGGCGCGCGCGGATGCGCTCCTCCAGCCGGTGCAGCGGCTTGATGCCGCGCGCCAGCGCCAGCCACACCAGCAGCGCGGCCAGCGGCAGGATGACGAACTGCGGCAGCATCACGCCCTTGATGATTTCCGTGGCCAGCACGCTGCGCTTTTCGCGCGTCTCGGCCACCTGAACCAGGGCCTGCGGTTCGCCCGGCAGGGGCATGCGCACCCAGACATGGGCCACGCGCAAATCGATGCCGCGAAATTCCGCATCGCGCAGCTGCACGGTGCCGCCGGACGGCAAGCCTGGAGGCGCCGCGCCAGTCAGAGCCTCGTCGGGCTCGGACGGCGGCGGCAGGTCGCGCTCGCCGGCCAGGTATTCGCCCTTCACGCCCAGCACCTGGAAATACACGGTGTCCGACTCGTCGGCACGCAGGATCTCGCTGGCCGACTGCGGCAGGTTGAACAGCACCTTGCCGTGCTGCACCATCACCAGTTGGGCCAGCGCCTGGGCGTTGTATTCCAGCGCGCGGTCGAAGGGCTTGTTGGCCAGGCCCTGGGCCACCAGCCAGGTCAGCGCCAGGCTCACGGGCCACAGCAGCAGCAGCGGCGTGAGCATCCAGTCAAGGATCTCGCCGAACAGGGAGCGCTGTTCACGCTGGAAGATTTTCATCGGCGGGCAGCCCCTTACGGCGGGTTCACGGCCCCGCGGCAACCACCACTATGCGCAGGCAAGCCAACCCGGGCCTGACAGCCACGGCAGCGGCCTCAGGACGCGATCTTCTCAAGGCAGTAGCCCAGGCCGCGCACGGTGGCGATGCGGATGGGGCCGCGCTCTATCTTCTTGCGCAGCCGGTGGATGTAGACCTCGATGGCGTTGTTGCTGACTTCGTCGCCCCACTCGCACAGGCGCTCGACCAACTGGTCCTTGCTGACCAGCCGGCCGGCCCGCTGCAGCAGCACTTCCAGCAGGCCCAGCTCGCGCGCCGACAGCTCGACCATCTTGCCGTCGATGGTGGCCACGCGGCCGGCCTGGTCGTAGACCAGCGGGCCGTGCTTGATGGTGCTGCTGGCGCCGCCCATGCCGCGCCGCGTGAGGGCGCGCACGCGCGCCTCCAGCTCGGACAGCGCAAACGGCTTGGCCATGTAGTCGTCGGCACCATAGTCCAGCCCCTGCACGCGCTCCTCCACGCTGTCGGCCGCCGTGAGGATGAGCACCGGCAGCGCATCGCCGCGGCCGCGCAGCTTCTTGAGCACTTCGAGACCGTGCATCTTGGGCAGGCCCAGGTCCAGGATCAGCAAATCGAATTCGCTGCTGGTCATCAGCGCGGTGTCGGCCTCGCTGCCATTGGCCACATGGCTGACCACGGCGCCCGAGCCGCGCAGGCTGCGCAGCAGGCCATCGGCCAGGACCTGGTCGTCTTCGGCAATCAGAATGCGCATGGGGGATGTCTCCTGTAATGCAGGCGCGCTCTGGGAGTTGGAAATGCGCGCCTTTAATTCCCAGGATTCTAGGATGTGCCCCGCAGTGCGGGCAGGGACCTTACCCGAGTGAGCCGCCGCCCGCGTAGGCCTCCAGCCCCAGCGCCACCACGGTGGCGATGTCGTCGCCGACTTCCTCGCGGAATTCGGCCTCGGCCTGGGAGACGGCGTCATGGAAAGCCTGCAGCCAGGCCAAGCCCGCTGGCGTGAAGCGGATGCGGCGCGCGCGCGCATCGCGCTCGTCGCTCTCGCGCGTGACCAGGCCCCAGGCCTCGCACTGGGCCACCAGGTCGCCCATGGACTGCTTGGTCATGCCTGCGCGCTCTGCCAGGTCCGTCAGCCGGTCGCCAGCCAGCGACAGATGCCGCGTGATGTGGATATGGGCCGCCCCCACCTTGTCGCGCGCAGCGAGGTTGGACAGTGCCAGCGGCACCTCCACATCGCGCGCCATGAGCTGCAGCACACGCGCGTCGAACCGCCGCATGGCATGGCCGAGCAGGCGGCCCAGGTGGGTCTGGCGCCAGGCGTCGGCGGGCGGCGTGACGGGGGAAAGCTCACTCATGGATGCATTGTGGAGGCAAATCCAACAAGTCAGGAAAACTGACTAAAAACACCAACAAATCAAGACAGCAAGCCCATAAACTACTGTTCAAGCATCCAGCCTGAATGCAAATACAGAGCTGAATCCATACCCAACCCAGGAGTCCGCATGAACACCGCCGTCACCACCGCCAACAGTGAAAAAGCCAAGGCCCTGCAGGCCGCACTCGCCCAGATCGAAAAGCAGTTCGGCAAGGGCACGATCATGCGCCTGGGTGAAGGCGAAGCCATCCAGGACATCCAGGTCGTCTCCACCGGCTCGCTGGGCCTGGACATCGCCCTGGGTGTGGGCGGCCTGCCCCGTGGCCGCGTGATCGAGATCTACGGCCCTGAATCCTCGGGCAAGACCACGCTGACGCTGCAGGTCATCGCCGAAATGCAAAAGCAGGGCGGCACCTGCGCCTTCATCGACGCAGAACACGCGCTGGACACCAGCTATGCCCAGAAGCTGGGCGTGAACCTCAACGAAGTGCTGATCAGCCAGCCCGACACCGGCGAGCAGGCCCTGGAAATCGTGGACAGCCTGGTGCGCTCGGGCGCCGTGGACATGATCGTCGTGGACTCGGTGGCCGCACTAACACCGCGCGCCGAAATCGAAGGCGAGATGGGCGACCAGCTGCCCGGCCTGCAGGCCCGCCTGATGAGCCAGGCGCTGCGCAAGCTGACCTCCACCATCAAGAAGACCAATTGCATGGTCATCTTCATCAACCAGATCCGCATGAAGATCGGCGTGATGTTCGGCAGCCCCGAAACCACCACGGGCGGCAATGCGCTGAAGTTCTACGCCTCGGTCCGCCTGGACATCCGCCGCACCGGCACCATCAAGAAGGGCGACGAAGCCATCGGCAACGAAACCAAGGTCAAGGTCGTCAAGAACAAGGTCTCGCCCCCGTTCAAGACCGCCGAGTTCGACATCCTCTTCGGCGAAGGCATCTCGCGCGAAGGTGAAATCCTGGACATGGGCGTCAACGCCAAGATCCTCGACAAGTCGGGGGCCTGGTACGCCTACAACGGCGAGAAGATCGGCCAGGGTCGCGACAACGCCCGCGAATTCCTGCGCGAGAACAGCGGCCTGGCCGTGGAGATCGAGAACAAGGTGCGCGACAGCCTGGGCATCGCCCTGCTGCCTACGGCCGGTGGCGATGCCCCCGAAGCCAAGGCCGCCAAGGGCGCCAAGGCCAAGGCCGACAAGGACGGCGTGATCGAAGCCTGAGCGGCCTGACCCCTCACTGCAGGCGCCGCCGCGCCTGCACACACTGTGTTTGCCATCTTGGCGCAGGCTCATGTCTGCGCCTTTTTTATCGCCGGGACGCCCCAAGGCAAAAAAGCGGCCCCCTTGGGGGGCAGCGGACCTTGCGCAGCAAGGGGAGCGTGGGGGCCTTTTTTATTCGGGATGATTCAGGAGACATTGCCGCATGGGATTCGCCAAGCTGTCGCTCAAGGGCCGGGCGCTCAAGCTGCTGGGCCAGCGCGAACATTCACGGCTGGAGCTGGAACGCAAGCTCGCCCCCCATGTGGAGGAAGGCGAGGACCTGGGCGCCATGCTCGACGCGCTGGAGCAGCGCGGCTTCATCAGCGCCGAGCGCGTGGCCGAGTCCGTGCTGCATCGCAAGGCCGCGCGCTTTGGCACATCGCGCGTGGTGCAGGAGCTGCGCAGCAAGGGGCTGGACGATGGCTTGGTGCGCGCCGCCGCAGAACAATTGCGCGCCACCGAACTGCAGCGCGCCCATGCCGTATGGCGCCAGCGCTTCGGCACACCGCCGGCCACCCCACAGGAACGCCTCAAGCAGATGCGCTTTCTGGCCGCGCGCGGCTTTGGCGGAGAAATAGCGAGCAAGGTGTTGCGCGGGCGCAGCGAAGACTGGGATGACGGAGCTGCAGACGAAGGCAACTAATCCACGCGCCGGGTTGCGCCCCAGCACACCAGCGACCCCACGGTCACCAGCGCCACGCCCTGCCAGAAGCCCCAGCCCGGCTGCACCTGCAGCCAGGCACTGGCCAGCAAGGCAGAGAACACGGGCGTGAAGTACGAGGCCGCCGCCATCACGGCCAGATGCCCGTGCTGTATGCCGTGCTCCCAGCAGCTGTAGCCCATGGCCGTGAGCCCGCCCACGGCCAGCAGCTGCAGCACCGCGGTGCCTGACCAGTGCATGCCGCCTTCGCCACCCAGCCACAACCACTTGATCCACAGCGCCAGCGCAGTCCAGATCAGGAACAACCCCACGGCATTGTGCCCCCCACCCCAGCGCCGAGCAGCCAGCGAATAGCAGGGCCACAGCAGGGCCGCGCCAAAGGCGAGTCCATAGGCCAGCGGATTGGCCAGTATGTGGTCTGCCATGTCATGCATCTGCAGGGACTCGCCGCCCAGCACGCGCGTCAGCCCCCACAGGCACAGCAGCACGCCGGGCCACAGCCACCAGCGCGCATGCTGCTGGCGCAGCAGCACGGCCAAGACGATGGTCAGGCTGGGCCACAGGTAATTGATCAGCCCCAGCTCCAGCGCCTGGGCGCGGTCCTGCGCCAGACCGATCGCCAGCGACAGACAGATTTCATAGACCGCAAACAGCAGCCCGCAGCCCCAGAAATAGGCCGGGTGCATGGTTCGCCATTGCGAAGGCCTGGGCAGGCCGCGCACGGCGGCCACGCACAAGGCGCTGACCGTATAGAGCATGGCAGCGCCGCCCACGGCGCCCAGCGGCTCGGCCACCGAGCGCATCAGGCCCACGGTGCAGCTCCAGCACACCACGGCCAGCAGGCCGATGGCGGTGGCCCGGCCTGCGGCTGCAGGGGAACTGCTGTGCGCTGAAGACATGGAAAAGGCAGCGCGCGGCAGGTCAGTGCGGCTGCAGCACCTGGCGCAGCGAGCGGTAAAGCGCGTCCGAGCCGTGCGCGCGGTTGTCCGCATCGAAGGAGAACTCGTTGCTGGACTGCGTGCCGGTCGCGTCCTCGGGACGCGCCTCCATGAAGAAGGACAGGAAGCGCGCGCCCTGGCGGCGGTGCATGGTCAGCACTTTCTCCAGCCGCTGCGGCGACAGTGCCACCAGCGGATGGAACTCCGTCACGCCATAGGCCGTGTGGCCATAGCGGCGCAGCATCTGGCCGACCAGCGGGCCGTAGGTGTCTTCGCCATACAGGCTGACACCCAGGGACAGCCCCGGCATGCGCTGCAGGCTGCGCTCCACGGCGTAGCGGCTGGCGTCCCAGCTCGGATTCGCATGGGGGTTGAGCTGGTGAGCAAAGCGAGGCACCCGGCCCAGGCAGCCGTGCCCGATGTGCTCGGAAAAGCCCTGGATGTAGTCGGCCACCTGCTGCTCGCGAAAATCGTTCCAGTCCGTCACCAGCGGGTTGTAGAACAGCGCCAGCCGGTCCTGCGGGCTGTCCACCCAGAACTCCACACCATCGGGCAGCTTGCCGAAGTCAGGCAAGGCCTCGGCGGCATGGGGCCTGGGCTCGCCCTGGTGGCGGTCCATCACGGCGATCTGGCGCGTGGCCAGCAGGCCCAGGCTGCGCCCGCCGGCCTGCAGCACCACGTCGATGCGGTGCAGGCCCTCGCCCAGCGCCGGATAGCGGATGTCGGCACGCCAGCCCACATCGGGCGTGAGGAAATCAGGCTTGGCCTGGGCCACATCCTGGCGGTGCATGTGCACGGGGGCGTGCGAGTAGGGGCGCCCGTCCACGAAGACGGCCACGGCCAGTTGCTTTTGCAGCTTCGCGTCGGGCGAGTGGACCCAGCCGGACACCGGGACCGTGCCAGCCGCATAGCTGTCGATGTGCTGGAAGAAGTTCTGCAGCGGCTCGCTGCGGATATTGCGCGACGGAGGCTCCACCGCATCGAAGCTGGCGAACTCCGACTTCAGATGGGCATTGAGCCGCGCAATGTCGCCATAGCGCTGGCGCAGGAATGCATGGAAGCCCGCCACGGATGCAGGGCTGTAGTCGGTGACCGCATAGCCTTCGGCCGCGAACCCCATGCCGGCCTCGAAACCCGGGAACAGCTGGTGCGTCTCGCCCAGCACGGTGAGCGCACGCAGCGGATGCATGGCGGCATCGCCCGCAGCGCACATGCGCTCGGCCAGGGCATCGACCACCAGCTTGCGCACGCGCGTGATTTCATTGTCCTGCCGCGCAACCGACCACGGGAAGATGCGCGCGCCCAGATAGGTGTCCAGCGGCAGCGGCCCCTTGGGCGTCCAGGCCAGATTGGCGGGATCGGCGGCCAGGCGCTCCTCGGCCTGGGAGTGGACCTCGAAATGCGTGGCAAACAGGTAGAGCACCACGGGCCGCTGCGCCTGCGCCACCGTGCGCACCACGCGGTCCAGCGCCTCGCCCCGGACTTCCCAGGCCCGGCCGTTCCACTGCACATAGCGCAGCAGAGGCACGCTGAGCGTATAGCCCAGCTCCAGCCCCTCGCCCTGCGGACGGCCCAAGCGCTGCAGCGTGGCTTTCACCATTTCCGCGGCCGAGCCCTGAGGGCCCAGGCAACTGGCAGGCACCTGCTGGAATTCCTTGGGAAAATCCTCGCGCAGCCCGTCCTGCACCAGGCAGGCTTCCATATTGCCCAGCAGCGGACTCAGCAGCAGGCGCGATGAGGAAGGCAATGCCGGCCGCAGCTTCCAGGCGAACACAACGATCAGCAGACACAGCACGGCCAGGGCCAGTACATGGCCCCAGACCGGACCGCGCCGGCCCGGCAAGGACGGGGGCGCGGGGGGCCTCACAGACCCAGCATGATCTGCAGGTTCTGCACGGCGGCGCCGCTGGCGCCCTTGCCCAGGTTGTCCAGACGGGCGATCAGCACGGCCTGGCGGTACTGCTCATTGGCGAACACACGCAGCTCCAGCTTGTTCGTGTCGGTCAGCGTATCGGCAGCCAGCTTCATGTCTTCGGTGGGCGGCAGCACCGACACCCATTGCTCGGGCGTGTTGGTCGCCGCGTAGTGGGCGGCCAGCGCATCGTGCAGATCGGCGGCCTTGGGCGCGCCCGGCAGCAGGTCCAGATGCAGGGGCAGCTGCACCAGCATGCCCTGGCGGAAATTGCCCACGGCAGGAATGAAGACCGGGCGGCGCGTCATGCCCGTGTAGTGCAGGATTTCGGGAATGTGCTTGTGCGACAGGCCCAGCGCATAGGCCTCGTAAGGCGCGGCCGTGCCGGCCTCGTAGGCTTCGATCATGCTGCGGCCGCCGCCCGAGTAGCCGGACACCGAGGGCAGGCTCAGCGCGTAGTCGGCTGGAATGAGGCCTGCCGCCACCAGCGGGTGCAGCAGTGCGATGGCGCCCGTGGCATAGCAGCCGGGGTTGGCCACGCGCGTGGCAGCCTTGACGGCGTCCAGCTGGCCCTTGCGCAGCTCGGGAAAGCCGTAGACCCAGCCCGGCGCCACGCGGTGGGCGGTGGAGGCATCGATGATCTTGATGGCGCGGCCGGTCTCGGCCTCGATGGCGTCGACCATGGCCACGGTTTCGCGCGCAGCGTCGTCATGCAGGCACAGGATGACCAGGTCCACGCCGGCGATCAGCGCACGCTTGGCAGCAGGATCCTTTCGCAGCTCGGGCGCAATGCTGACCAGCTCCACGCCGGACAGATCGACCAGACGCTCACGGATCTGCAGCCCTGTCGTGCCTGCTTCGCCATCGATAAAGACTTTTGCCATCGCTGTATTTCTCCTGCTGCGCGGCCCTCCTGGAGCCGCTGCGGCACCATTGCCGCGTTCCAGCTGCGGATTCTCACCGAAACCGGGTCCCCCTGCGCCCGTTGTCGCAAAACGGTTGGCAGCGGCGATCCAGGGCCGCTGACATGCGCCTGTTACAAACGGCGGGCAGGGCCGCCTGCAGATCCTCTATAAGACAAAAGAGCTGTGGCGTCTGGAGGAAATGTCGGGAAACCGTCTTTTCCCTGACATATCAATGCATTGCACAGTTCCTGGCATGCTGCTTGGCCCGCAGGAAATTGTGGATTCTGCGCATGGGGGCGTGTCGGATGGCGCAGTGCAGCATGGTACATTCGGCGATTGCCAGGTCACTCCGCCTTGAGGCAGCACCCCAGGGCTACCGGGTCAATCCCCCCCTATTTGTTTGAGAGAGACATCATGAAGATTCATGAATACCAAGGCAAGGACATCTTGCGTCAGTTTGGTGTGCCTGTACCTCGCGGTATCCCTGCGTTCACAGTGCAAGAGGCCGTCGAGGCCGCCCAGAAGCTCGGCGGCCCCGTGTGGGTCGTGAAGGCCCAGATCCACGCTGGTGGTCGCGGCAAGGGCGGCGGCGTGAAGGTTGCCAAGAGCATCGACGACGTCAAGGCACTGGCTGGCCAGATCCTGGGCATGCAGCTGGTCACGCACCAGACTGGCCCCGAAGGCCAGAAGGTCCGCCGCCTGTACATCGAAGACGGCGCCGACATCCAGAAGGAATACTACCTGTCGTGCGTGACCGATCGCGCCACGCAGAAGGTGGCCTTCATCGCTTCCAGCGAAGGCGGCATGGACATCGAGGAAGTGGCCCACTCCACGCCCGAGAAGATCATCACCATCTTCGTCGATCCCCTGGTCGGTCTGACCCAGGCCCAGGGCGAAGAGCTGGCCAAGGGCATCGGCATGCCTGCCGACTCCACTGCCCAGTTCATCGACATCTGCCAGAAGCTCTACAAGTGCTACATGGACACGGATGCCTCGCTGGTCGAGATCAACCCCCTGAACCGTGACAGCAAGGGCAATGTCATTGCCCTGGACGCCAAGTTCAACTTCGACGCCAACGCCCTGTTCCGCCTGCCCGAAATCGTGGCACTGCGCGACCTGGACGAAGAAGATCCCGCCGAAGTCGAAGCCTCCAAGTTCGATCTGGCCTACATCTCGCTGGACGGCAACATCGGCTGCCTGGTCAACGGTGCCGGCCTGGCCATGGCCACCATGGACACCATCAAGCTGTTCGGCGGCGAGCCGGCCAACTTCCTGGACGTGGGCGGCGGCGCCACCCCCGAGAAGGTCACCGAAGCCTTCAAGATCATGCTGAAGAACCCCAAGGTCGAAGGCATTCTGGTCAACATCTTCGGCGGCATCATGAAGTGCGACACCATCGCCACCGGCGTGATCACTGCCTGCAAGGCCGTGAACCTGCAAGTGCCCCTCGTCGTGCGCATGAAGGGCACGAACGAAGAACTGGGCAAGAAGATGCTGGCCGAGTCCGGCCTGCCCATCATCAGCGCCGACACCATGGCCGAAGCGGCCACGAAGATCGTCGAAGCCGTCAAGTAAGCAGGCCCGGAGAACACACCATGTCTATCTACATCAATAAAGACACCAAGGTCATCACCCAAGGCATCACGGGCAAGACGGGCCAGTTCCACACGGAAAAATGCATCGAGTACGCGAACGGCAAGAACTGCTTCGTGGCCGGTGTGAACCCCAAGAAGGCCGGCGAAAAGATCTTCGACGTGCCAATCTACGCCTCCGTCAAGGAAGCCGCACAAGGCACGGGCGCCACGGTCTCCGTGATCTACGTTCCCCCCGCAGGCGCTGCCGCCGCGATCTGGGAAGCCGTGGAAGCCGACCTGGACCTGGCCATCTGCATCACCGAAGGCATCCCCGTCCGTGACATGCTGGAAGTGCGCAACAAGATGCGCGCCAAGGAAGCTGCAGGCGGCAAGCGCACCCTGCTGCTGGGCCCCAACTGCCCCGGCCTGATCACGCCCGACGAGATCAAGATCGGCATCATGCCCGGCCACATCCACAAGAAGGGCCGCGTCGGCGTGGTCAGCCGCTCCGGCACACTGACCTACGAAGCCGTGGCACAGCTGACCGAACTGGGCATTGGCCAGTCGTCGGCCGTGGGCATCGGCGGTGACCCGATCAACGGCCTCAAGCACATCGACGTGATGAAGGCCTTCAACGACGATCCCGACACCGACGCCGTCATCATGATCGGCGAAATCGGCGGTCCCGACGAAGCCGAAGCTGCCCGCTGGTGCAAGGACAACATGAAGAAGCCGATCGTCGGCTTCATCGCGGGTGTCACCGCCCCTCCCGGCAAGCGCATGGGCCACGCCGGCGCGCTGATCTCCGGCGGTGCCGACACGGCCGACGCCAAGCTGGCCATCATGGAAGAGTGCGGTTTCGTCATCACCCGCAATCCCTCCGAAATGGGCCGCCTGCTCAAGGGCCTGATCTAAGCGGCACCGGTTCTGCGTGACATCCAGGGTTCGCTCCAGGAAGAAATTACGCAGAATTACGAATCGGTAAGGCGGCAAGTCCGCCCTACACTGACGACTCCAAAAAAGAAAAAGCGCCAGAGGCTACCGCCCTGGCGCTTTTCAACTCATAACAGCGGAGAAACCATGGAATACCTGCAAAGCGCCGATTTCTGGATCGGCCTGTTGAAGATCGTCTGGATCAACATCATCCTGTCTGGCGACAACGCCGTCGTCATCGCCCTCGCAGCACGCTCGCTGCCTCCCGCACAGCAAAAGAAAGCCGTCATGTTCGGCTCCGGCGCCGCCGTGGTGCTGCGGATCATCCTGACCGTGGTCGCGGCCAAGCTACTGGAGCTGTCGTTCCTGCAGATCGTGGGCGGCTGCCTGCTGCTGTGGATCGGCCTGCAGCTGCTGACCGGCGAAGAAGATGATGAAGGCGAATCCAAGGGCCATGGCAGCATGATGGTCGCCATCCGCACCATCCTGATCGCCGACCTGGTGATGAGCCTGGACAACGTGATCGCCGTGGCCGCCACTGCGCAGGGCAACATGGTCCTGCTGATCCTGGGCCTGGCCATCAGCATCCCGCTGGTGATCTTCGGCTCCACGCTGATGATCAAGCTCATGGAGCGCTTCCCCGTCATCATCACGCTGGGCGCCGCCCTGATCGGCTGGGTCGGCGGAGAAACCATCGTCAACGACCGCCTGCTGCACGGCTACGCCATCAGCCACCCCTGGCTGCACTATGTGGCGGCCGCAGCCGGCGCCGTGCTGGTCGTGGGCATTGGCAAGTTCCTGCAGGCGCGCTCCGGCGCAAAGCACGCAGCCCAGGCCTGACGCTGCCGCAGGCAGCACCTTCGCCGCATCACGAACGCACTGCCCCGGCAGTGCGTTTTTGCTTTGTGAGGACCCATCTTGATGTGGCGTCAAGCTGACGAGCCGTTGCGCCCGCGCATTCCGGGCACTTGCGCGCACTGTTTTCATTTACGCTGTGCACCGGTCTTCACCATTGCATCTGCACACCAGGGACTGATGGCACCACCGCCGAATCCGTCCTTTGCCACCATGCCCAGCGCCCCCCAAATCCCGGACCAACCCACCCGGCAGGAAGCTCCTGCCCAGTACTGCGCCATGGTTGCACGCACCGATGTGGGCCGGCGCCGTGACAACAACGAGGACGCCGTCACCATCCATCCCAGCGCCCAGCCCTGGCCCATTGCCGTGCTGGCCGATGGCATGGGCGGCTACAACGCCGGCGAAGTCGCCAGCGCCATGGCCATCAGCCTGGTATCCGTGGCGCTGCAAAGCACCACCACCGAGGCGCCTGTGGCCAACACGCCGCAGGCCCGCCAGGAATTGCAGCAGTCACTTGCCAATGCCCTGAACCTGGCCAACGCCGCCATCCTCACCGCCGCCCAGGAAACACCCGGCTGCCGCGGCATGGGCACCACCGTCATCGCAGCCGCTTTGCTGCCCGGCCTGCTGATGCTGGCCCACCTCGGCGACTCGCGGGCCTATGGATGGCGCGATGGACAACTGCTGCGCCTGACCCGGGACCACACCTGGCTCCAGGAAGAAATCGATGCAGGCCGCATCCAGGACCACGAAGCCCGGCAATCCGGCCTGGGCCACCTGCTCACCCAGGCCCTGGGCGTGACCCAGGACGTCACACCCGACTTCAATGAATGGCCGCTGCAGCCTGGCGACCGCATCCTGCTGTGCTCCGACGGCCTAACCGACATGCTCGATGACGACGCCATTGCCGCACTGTTCAAGCAGTCCAGCCCGCTGCCCGTGCTGCTGACCTCGCTGCTCACGGCCGCCAATGAAGCAGGCGGAAACGACAACATCAGCGCAGCGCTCATCGAACTCCAGGCCAATCCGCCCTCTACCGCCTGCGCTGCCATCGATTGAGCCCAGACAGAGCGCAGGGATCGACGGCAGAACCCATCCGATGGACGCGCTTGCGTGCGCAGAAACCCCAGGTTCCAATTGTCAAAAATGATTGCGCACCCAACAATCGGTCAAAGACAAGCCATAGCCTGTATCAAATACGATGACGGACTCCGGCGTGCCCGGGCCGCAGACATAATAGTTGGATAGACCCCAGCTCCGGATCACCCAGTGCAGTGCAAGCCGGGCATAACAAAGGAATTTTGAGCATGCCGACCCTGGTCATCTCCATCGACGGCGCCGTCATCAAGGAAGTGCAGCTGACCAAGGAGCGCACCACGCTGGGACGCCGCCCCTACAACGACATCGTCATCGACAACCTCGCGGTCAGCGGGGAGCATGCCGTGCTCAGCATCGTCGACGGTGCCGTCATCATCGAAGACCTGCGCAGCACCAATGGCACCTATGTCAACGGCCAGCCCATACTGCGCCAGACCCTGAACCACGGCGACCTGCTGGACATCGGCAAGTACAAGATCCGCTTCGTGCAGCAGCAGGTCAGCGCCTCCTCGCGCTCGGCACTGGCGGCCATTGCCGCAGCAGTGGAGGCAACCCGCCCAGCCCCCTTGGCGGAAGACCTGCCATCGCAGTTCAGCACCCAGACCCCCTCAGGCTTCGACCACACCCTGCCGCCTTCGATGGCCGGCCTGGCCACACGCCAGGCTGCCATCCGCATGCTCAACGGCAACGCCGCCGGCCGCGAAGTCCCGCTGGTCAAAGTCGTCACTACCCTGGGCAAGCCCGGCGTGGCCGTCGCCTCCATCACCCAGAAGCACCACGGCTTCGTGCTCGCCCAGCTGGAAGGTGACGCCCTCAGCCTCAAGCTCAACGGCCAGGAAATCGGCCGCCGCCCCATGCCACTGCAGCACGGAGACACGGTGGAGCTGGCAGGCACGCAGATGCAGTTCCTGGTGGCGTAAGGAACCAGCTCGACCCCGCCGCCAAGCTTCGCGTGACGTCTGTAGCAAGCGCACGATCTCTGACAAAAACGTCACAACAAGTGGATCAATTTGTCAGAGAATGGCGTCCAACCGTGTCAGTTGCAACCAAACCATACATAGACTTGGACCTTGGCCCCCCTGGAGCGACTGGCACGGCTCTTGCTCAGTAGAGCATGCAATCAACCCCTATGAGGAGAAGTTCATGAAGCGTTCCATCCAGCAAGGTTTTACCTTGATCGAATTGATGATCGTTGTGGCGATCATCGGCATTTTGGCAGCCGTTGCGCTGCCGGCTTATCAGGATTACACGAAGCGTGCCCGCGTTTCGGAAGCCCTGTCGCTGATGAGCGGCGCGAAGGCCTCGGTGACCGAGTACTATTCTACAAACAACACATGGCCTAGCAACAATGCGTCTGCAGGCTTGGCCCCCGCAACCTCCATCAATGGCGGTAGCGTGCTTAGCGTCACTGTGACAGGTAGCAAGATCACTGCCGTGGTTCGGACCAATATCGAATCGGGCAGCAAGAAGGTGGTCCTCAAGGGTACGGCAACGTCTGGCGGAGTGACTTGGAGCTGCAAGAACGCCATTTCCGGCACCGATGTGAACGCCAAGTTCCTGCCAAGCGAATGCCGCTAAACTGAATATATAAGCAGTCACCCGTAGAGGTGGCTTGGTTACACTCCTAGCGCATCACCCAAAGTGGAGATGCGCTTTTTTTTTGGGGGGCGCAGATGGCCAAAGGTTTCACATTGATAGAGCTAATGATTGTTTTGGCAATCTTTGGCGTACTGGCAGCCATTGCGCTGCCAAATTATCAGAACTATGCCTCTCGCGCCAGGGTGACAGAGGCGCTCAACCTGATGGCCGGCGCAAAAATATCGGTAACAGAATACCGGCTCAGCCGAAATTCATGGCCCTCCAATAATACAGACGTGGGTTTGGCCCAACCCACCTCCATAAAAGGCTCCAGCGTCCAGTCAGTACAGGTCAATGGCAGCGTGATCACGGCGATCATGCGCAGCCTTGCGGTTCCTGGCGGAGGAGTGGTTGTTTTGAAGGGGAGCAACACGGGAGACTCAATGACCTGGCGATGCAACCCCTCTGTTGGAACGACCATTCAGACAATATTTCTTCCATCAGAGTGCCGTCAATAGAAATAAATCTAAAATACCCATACATGCAGAGCTATTGACTAATAATGGAAATCAACAAATTCTTGCTGAATCACAAGAGAAATCCAGAAGACATAAATGGGCGCCTTCTGGCAGCATGGATGGCAATATTATTTGCCATATTTTTCGTCTATATCCAGGGGCTTGACGGGTCATTCATATTTGATGACTTTCCAAACATAGTAGACAGTGATCAGCTGGTGCTGAAGAATCTTTCACCAGCAGAATTATGGCGCGCAGCATTTTCAGGAGATGCGGGCCCACTACGACGACCTGTGCCCGTTCTCAGCTTTGCCTTGAACATCTACTTCAGCGGGCCTGATCCATGGTATTTCAAGCTGACCAATATATTTGTGCATCTTTCCTGCACGATTGCCATCGGACTCTTGGTCTCCCGGTTTCTGCGAGCCTGGAATTTACAGCAAACCGCCGGATCAGCTTCTGAACCTGACCATAGGGCATGGGCTTGGGGTGGCTGGCTGGCTGCGTCCATCTGGGGTCTGCATCCGCTCAATCTGACCAGCGTGCTCTATGTGGTGCAACGCATGACGAGTCTCGCCGCACTTTTTGGCCTGCTGGCCGTTGCAATATACATAGAGGCGCGCTCTCGCAGCGCTTTCATTCCTCCCATTTCGAACACATCGAGATCAGGAATTCATCACTATGCGAGTGTCGTGGTTTTGCTTGTCCTGTCATGCCTGAGCAAGGAAAGTGGGCTTCTTTTTATTCCGTTGATCATTCTATGTGAATTTTTTCTTTTTAATTTCAAAAAGTGTGGATCAAGCATCACGGTGCTCGGTCAATCGCTGCAGCGCTGGGCCATTTATGCAGTTATCTTGGTTGCCGTTTGCATCCTCATCTGGATCACTCCAAGAATACTGGATACAACGCGCATTCCATATCGGGATTTTTCCACTCCCGATCGTCTCTTGACGCAGAGCAGAGTACTTGTTTTTTATCTCAGTGAATTTTTCATCCCCCAAATTTCAAAAATGTCTCTATATCATGATGATATAGAGATATCCCGCTCATTCTGGCAACCGCTGACGACAGCATTGGCGATAAGCTTTATATCGATCGTAAGTTTGAGTCTATTCAAGTTACGAAAAAATTTCCCTATCCTTCTATTCTCTTGGCTCTGGTTTTTGATCTGCCATAGCCTGGAATCCAGCATTTTTCCGTTGGAACTTGTGCATGAGCACAGAAACTATTTCGCGACCGCAGGATTCTGCATCGCCTTCGCATATTTCTCGATTCCATTTTTTGTCAAGGCGGGTAATAAAATATGGATCATCGCACATACCCTCATTATCCTTCTAGGATCGTCAACAGCAATTCGCGCACTGGAATGGTCATCGCCTCTGGTGTTGGCCACCATGGAAGCATCAAGGCATCCATTATCCATGCGAGCCAACTACCAATTAGGCAGTGAATTAATATTCGCCGCTGACCATGCAATAGACAAGCGGTCTTTGCTGGCACAAGCCAAAACCGCTTTTGAAGCGGCTGCAGCCTCTCGCAGCGACTCTGTGTCTTCGTATTTCGGTCTGCTTGCGGTAAAATTTGCCTTGGCTAAAGAAGAAGGAGCAGACGCCGATGTACAGGACATCGTAGACTCACTGATTTTTCGGCTGAAAAACAGTCCCGCAGAGGCTGCTATTCCGGCACATATTGCAGCGCTCTCCCACTGCCTGCTGAGTGGTCCGTGCAGCCTCCAGGACATGGATGCCCTCGCACTGATCACGGCCCCTATTGAGAACCCATCCATGTCCCCCTCCGCAAAGGGTGAAGTCCTCAAGATGGCGGCAGAGTATGCCATTGCCCGCGCCAATGACTGGGAATTGGCTCAAACCATGGTCGAAGACGCCCTGAACCACTCAGATGTACCCAGCACACGTATTGTTTATGCGCAGGTGCTACGCAATAGGGGAGATTTCCAGGCATCCAGACTACAACTCGAAATCGCTAAGAGTATGGATGGTTTTGGGCGATACACTTCCGCAATCGCACGGGAAAATCTACTGTTGAAACAATCCACCTCCGAAGAGAAAGCACAATGACAAACCTTGTATCTAAGACTGATCTGGCTCAGGTCAGCATTGTTCTTCCTGCCAAGAATGAAGTGGATGCAGTCGGTCAGACAGTAGCCAAGATAAGGCAACAGTTTCCAGAAATCCAGATTCTGGTCGTGGACGATGGCTCTTCGGATGGAACAGCACAAACAGCCATATCTGCAGGGGCGCAGGTAGTCCAGCATCCATACAGCAAGGGCAACGGTGCTGCAATCAAAACTGGAGCTCGTGCAGCCGCAGGAGAAATCATTGTATTTATGGACGCCGATGGGCAGCACGACCCAGCGGATATTCCGCGTTTGCTTGAAAAAATGCACCAAGGCCATGACATGGTGGTTGGCGCTCGTCAAAAAGGCTCTCAGGCAAGCGTTGGGCGAGGACTTGCAAATGGTCTTTACAACCGTCTTGCAAGCTGGATGACGGGACATCCAATAGCTGACCTGACGTCCGGATTTCGTGCGGTAAGAACGACCAAGTTCCGCGAGTTCCTGTATCTCCTACCCAACGGCTTCTCATACCCCACGACATCCACAATGGCATTCTTTAGGGCAGGCTATTCTGTAGCCTATTTACCGATACATGCATCTCAGCGCATAGGAAAAAGTCATATTCATTTACTAAAAGATGGAACCAGATTTCTATTGATTATTTTCAAGATAGGAACGCTATTTTCACCTCTTAAAATATTCGCCCCAATCGCGTCAATCATGTTTACTTTGGCATCTGGCTGGTATCTATACACTTACTTGAGTGGCAATCGATTCACCAATATGAGTGCACTACTCTATTCTGGAAGTGTACTGATATTTCTGCTCGGCCTCATCTCGGAGCAAATCACCGCCCTCATGTACAAAGACAGCAAGTGACCACCATACCGCATGACGTCAAAGCCCAGGAGACTACGTGGGAAAAAAGCTACCAATTCCGCAAATAACCACGGTCATACCCACCTATAAAAGACCAGATAAGCTCAGACGCGCCATTGTCAGTGCGGCCGAGCAAGGGGACGTCGTCACTAAAGTAGCTGTCTTCGACAATCACTCTCTGGATGAAACCGAGAATGTCGTAAATGAAATTCAACAGACATATTCTCAGATAATTTATCATTGCCACCCCGAAAATATAGGAGCCCTGGGAAATTTCATCCATGGAGTTGGCACAGTCGATACTCCATTTTTTTCCATTCTTTCTGATGACGACTATCTTCTGCCGGGCTTCTACCGACGGGCCATAGATGACTTGAACAATCATCCAGAGGCGATGTTATGGGTGGGCCTGGGATTGCACTTTGATGAGTCGAAAAACATCATTGACGCCAGGGTTCAGCGCTGGCCCAAAGAAGGGATTTATACACCACCAGAGGCTGCCTATTGCATAGTCGGTGGATTACTTCCTGTCTGGACAAGTATTGTTTTCCGCCGAGAAATCCTGGATGACACAGGATTCATAGATGCGAGCATGCTGGGCGTAATGGACTATGAATTTTTATTAAGACTTTCCCTTCAATATCCATTGATACTCAGGAAATATCCCAGCGCGGCCTTCTTCATCTCACAAGATACATATAGCGGCTCTCAGCCACTTTCGTCATTTTGGCCCGGCTGGAAAAAGATGCTTAAGAGTCTGGAATATTATTCCGGCATATCCAAAATGCATCATGATAATCTATCAAGAATGCTCAGGCACAGTAGTGAAAAAATGCTTTTCCGCCGAGGGGTCAATGCAATTGTACACAGAAAGTATGATTTTGCGAAAGACGCATCTACAGCACTCAAGGAGGATTGTGGAAAACTCCTTACCTCATCCCTGCTCAGGGCAGCGACAATCATGTGCGAGCATTCCAATTTTGCTCATAGAATATTTTCGCGCATCTACCGAACTCTCGAGAAGCGATTGATCAATTCAAGGCGTCATCTGCAGGATGATTTTGGTCATCTTCTGGACAAATGATGAATCAACCATTTACCGACCATTTAATCCATAAAAAATAGAGAAATCCCACAGAGAGCAGACTAATAAGAACAATTACTGGCAATGCAATCGAATTTCCCATCAATTGCAAAAGAAATGGAAATACCATCCCAACGAAGCATACAACTGCCACTGAAAATATACTTGGCAAAATGATATCCGCAACGTACCATTTCATCATCTCTCCTCTCAGTATTTTCCTATGCATCAGAAAAATACCCAGGCTGACATAGGTCAAGTTCAGCAGAGGCCACGCACATGCTGCACCCAGCGCACCATATCTATCCGCCAAGTACCATATCATTGGCACCAGCCAAATAATCGAAAATACATTGAGCAGTAGCGATAGCCTCGTTTGTCCATAAGCCAGTTGTATAGCATATGGGAGATTCATGATCCCATTCAAGGCGGAGCCGAGCACTAAAAGCACAAAGACTTGCGCATTGCTGGCCGCAAAAAATTCGTCCCCCGTCCAAAGCGTCAATATTCCTTCCGCGTAGAGAACCATGATGGCAGCCAAAGTGGAAACAACCAATGCCAGAATTCTATTGCTTCTATGGTATAGGCCTGTTAGATCCTCGATCTTCCCTTGCGCCACAAGGCGGCTGTAGCGTGGATAAAGTGCGGAGAAGAATGGAGTGAACACACGCGACAATGCTCCAGCAGCCGTTGCCACCAGAAAGTAGTGCCCAAATGCATCCAAGGGCAGAATCCGCGCCAGTACGATGCGATCAGCCTGAGCCAATACAAAAGACACACATGCGATTCCGAGCATACCCAGCGCAAATTTCCTTATGCTGAAAGCGATGCTACGTTGGAATCGCGCATGTTGGACAGGAATCGGCAGTTTATGAAAGAAAATGACTCGCGCGACTGCAGTCTGAAGAGCTGCAATGAATACTTGCCACCACGCGAAAGTTTCTATGCTTGAATCCGTGAATACCAACAAAGGTATCACGGCTATCCAACGCAACGAACTGAATACTATCTGTATGACATTTTGTGATATTTGACACTCCAGCCCCGCCAAGCCTCCCGCATAAAAAGAAGAAGGCCATTGCAACGCAATGGCCAATGCCAATATTGAAATAACATAAGACACCTCGCTTTGGCTCATATCTACAGGCTTGAGCCAATACGCGGAAATCATATGTCCGATGATTGGCGCAGCCATCAAGGTCAGCACGCACAATGGGAGAAACAAGCACTCCAATGTGCGGACCGTATCGCGTGCAGATTGTGCGGATGTTTCAGCTGGATCATGCCGCGCCAGCTCACGATTCAAGGTGGTGGCCATACCTGCATCCAAGGTATACCAAAGCGCCTGAAGACTGATGTATACACCCACAAGGCCATACGCTTCTCCACCCATCACTCTCAGATAGACCGGCATGAAAAGGACACCAAGAAGCGCTGTCCAGACCTGCCCGGCCAGATTTGCAATGATATTGTGATGAAGTTTCGTCACCGAATTAGATTTGAATTTTATTTCGTTCTGCGCAAATATCCATCCGGAGCAACTGTAATTCGAATCTTGGACTCGATATCACGGTCAATCTCGAAATTATCATTTTCCTTCAAAAATTCGTGAACGGCAGTTTTGGGATTGTCTCCTACGCCCCAAGGCCTATCCGGAAAGGAGCCGGGTTGCAGATCTTCCACAACGGTGTCGAAAACGACGCAATACCCCCCCTCGCTAACCAGTGGCGCATATGCACGTAACTCAGCCAGCACATGGGCGTGGGTGTGATTGGAATCTAGCACGACGATGACGCGCTTATCCTCCGCCTGCTTTCGCACCTGATCGATAATATGTTGATCAATGCTGGATCCCTCTATCATCCGAATACGCTTGAACATACTGTGATTTTCTATCTCAACCCTGTTGTGGAGACGTATATCGATATCTATCCCCAGAACCTCACCATGTCCTACGAGCTCACACAACGAAGCATAGTAGATCAGTGAGCCCCCATGCGCTATTCCTGTTTCTATAATCAAATCAGGCTTCACTCTCCAAATTATTTCTTGCATGGCAAGCATATCCTGGGGATATTGAATAATCGGCCGCCCCATCCATGAGAAGTTGTAGGAGTATCTATCTTCAATGCTTTTGCTCATCCATTCTCTAGAGAGCTCCTGCATATTTTTCTCAATCGAATCCATTACTCACCTCTAAATTAAAAATTTTCCAGAAATACAGATTTTACAGAAGCACCAGCTTGGTATCTATACACTCATCCGTCAGGATTCTCTTATTCTCATCCATATAGTTTGGATTCATCACCACGGCATAAGCAACATGACGGTCCTTGAGATTTTTAGGACTTACAACGGGATGCCCTGTCCCCGAAATAAAAAATCCTTGTTTACCAGGATTCAAATCAACGATACAGTCAATCAACTTCTGTTGAGGGTCAATTAAATTGGCCAACGTAACGCCCTTGGCTCCCGCTCCCCATAGCGCGATGGATCCAGAGCTTTTCATTCCCGTTATTTTCTCCTGAAAATTCAGAATCGAATTCTTTTCCTGAAGTGAAAATTCTCTTGCAAGCTCCACTATCCTCTCAGAGGAAAATACCACCGGCACCGAGGCTCCAGTACCAACTCCTTCAATCCAGAGATATTGCTCACCAAATACCTTACCAACGCTTTCGACATGAAATCCCACACGTTGAAAAGCCGTCGTCAGTGAATTTGCGGTGAACAAGGAGCAATGTTCATAAAAGAAGTCCCAAAGCACTCCATTTTTAAGAATCCACTCGACGCATGGCGTTTCGAAGAAGATTTTTGCTCTTGGTGAGCCTGCAAGTGCCTTCCCCACAGATTGCAGCAATCCGACTGGATTTCGCACATGTTCAATCACATGCCTGCATATGATGACGTCGGCAGTCACGTCCGTGCAACTTTCGTCATAGAAGCATTTGCGGAACTGTATTCGGCCATCCAAGTCAGTATCAGGACCCACATAGCTTGGGTCAAATCCATAGCCTTTGTTATTGGCACCAGGATAGTCGATCAGCTTTTTAAGAAATTGCCCTCGACCACAGCCCACTTCAACAATAACCGAATCTCTAACATCATTCTCGTTGACCAGCTTTTTGACAATTTCATCCAAGTACGAATTAAAATGCTCGGAGCATGTTTGATTATTATCGTAGCTTGGCCCATAACTCAGCAATTTTTCATCAAAGCTTCGGTTGAAAACAAAACCACAGGATGGGCAAACGCACATGTCTAAAATTCCTCGAGTACCCAAGCGTGCGGATTCACTCGATGGAAAGATGATGTTTTGATGCACGGGAACGCCTGTTCTTTTCAGAAAGCCGATCACCTCACTGCTTCCACACAACATGCATTCCTTATTCATTTTCGCCCTGCCTTTCTTTGCATATGTCTCTCAGCCCCTGCTGCAAATCAACCGCAGGACGCCAACCGGTTGCCAACAAACGTCTATTGCAGCCAATGAGCAAATCAACCGTTTGCAGATCTTTTTCCTGCAAATCGAGCATGCAATCCGGATTCGCATTGAGTATTTTTGCCAACTCGACCACAACATCTTCCAGCGCCACAGGGCTTCCTGAACAAATATTGTATGCTCCTGAAAAATCCTGCCCAAGCAGAGTGACCATTGCACTAGCAACATCAGAGACATGAAGAAAATCCCTGTATGCTTTTGCTTTGATCTCAAAGGCGTCACGCCGCCCTTGGAACACATCAATCAACGACGGAATAAGACGATCTGGACTTTCGCCTATACCAAACGGATAAAATATACGCCCCCAGACACATGAAACCCCATATTCAAAGCATATCTTCTCGGCGATTCGCCTCGTGACATCTTTTGCAACTCCATAGGTGGTTGAAGGTTCAAGAGGTGTCGCAGCTTCCCTGCAATAACCAGAACTCCAGTCATATTCTGCACATGTGCCAGAAACGATTATTCTTCTTCCACCAGAAACACAAAATGCCTCCACCATCTTGGTAGTAGCATCAACCCATCTCCAGTTCTCTGGCGACGTCCAGAACTTCAAATGTTCGACATACCAAGCCAGATGAATAAAATGTGTTATCTCATTCTCCGAGAATATTTTTTTCCAATCATTTTCTGCCAACAGATCTACATGATGGAAGCAATCAGCGCCATCAGGACGGGTCCGCCCCACAGCAATCGTATCTATCCCACGATGCTGCAGTTCACGCAAAACATGCCGACCAATAAATCCGCCGCCCCCAGTTATCAGAACTCTCATATTTGCATGTTTTCGAGGATTCTCAAAGCAGGTACAGCAACAGCAAAGCGACCACCCCATTCCCGCACATAGTCAAGCTGCGTCACTATTTCATCTTTCAAATTCCAAGGCAGAATCATCACTATATCTGGGCGATCCTCTCGCAATCGCGACTCATCCACAATAGGAATACGACTGCCAGGCATATAGAAACCTTGCTTTGATGGATTCTTATCTACTACATAGGCCAACATATCTGCACGTACACCTGCAAAATTCAGCAAGGTATTTCCCTTTGCCGCAGCTCCATATGCGACCACCCTCTGGCCAATTAATTTTGCTTGCAACAAGAATGCAAGCAATTCATCTTTGATACGAAGAGCTTGGTCCTGGAAATTTCTATAAAAATCCGAGCTGCGCATCCCTGCCATATCTTCTCGTTCTTGCATAATAGAGACTGCGGCTTCCATATTGAATGGAGTAGGCGAATCACTTCTCTGCGCGAAAACACGAAGACTGCCACCATGAGTAGGCAGTTCCTGGACGTCAAATATCCGCAGGCCATTTTCCGAGAAAATGCGCTGCACTGCCGTGAGTGAAAGATAGGAAAAATGCTCGTGATACAGTGTATCGAACTGGGCCTGCTGAACGAGTTGCAGTAAGTGTGGGAATTCAAAAGTTGCGACACCTGCTGGTTTGAGCAACAGGGAAAATCCGGCCACGAAATCATTAATATCGGGCACATGCGCCAGTACATTGTTGGCGACCATGAGATCAGCTGCATGGCCTTTCCCATGCAACTCCAGAGCCAACTCGCGACCAAAAAAACTTTCCACAACCTGCAGGCCCTTGGCTCGGGCTGCTGCTGCTGTGCTCGCAGTCGGCTCAACCCCAAGACAGGGAATACCTAGTTCTGCCACATACTGAAGCAGATAGCCATCGTTGGATGCAATCTCCACCACGTGGCTGGTTTTTCCAAGGCCGAAACGATCGCGCATAGTATTCGTATACCGGCGCGCATGGTCGAGCCAGCTTCTGGAAAAGGAACTGAAGTAAGCATAGTTCGCGTCAAACAGTTCATGGGCCTGCGCAAAATCTTCAGTCTGCACAAGCCAGCAGCGTTCACACACGAGAACACGCAGCGGGTACCACCGCTCAGGCTCTTGCAAAGCTGCTGTGCTCAGGTAGGCATTGGAAGGAGGTGAGGTCCCCAAGTCAGCCAGAGGAAGGGAAACCAATGCGTCACAGTGACGGCAGCGCATGCTCACAATACAATTCCTTCAAAATCTGCGCCAAGAGGCGGGTGGCTGGCATCTCGGGCCGAACGCTCCCGTACGGGCAACGGCCAAGCAATCGACAGGCTTGGGTCCAGGGCATCGGCCCCAGCCTCGTGTTCAGGAGAATGTGGGACAGAGTGCAGATAGACCAGCTCACTGCCTTGCTCCAGCGCCTGAAAGCCATGTGCAAATCCAGGGGGGATTAACAAAGCCACTTGATTAGCGGCGGACAGACACTCTGCATGCCACTTCAGGAACGTGGGTGAACCGCAGCGCAAGTCCACCACCACATCCCACACGGCCCCGCGCAAGCAGTTCACCAGTTTGGCCTCCGCCATGGGAGCGCACTGCCAGTGCATTCCGCGCAACGTTCCAACGTTCTCAGTTTGGGTATGAGTGATCTGAGCGATCGGCCAGGTCCAGCCCGCATGGGCGAGCTCCTGTCGGCAAAACATGCGTGCCAGAAATCCGCGTTCATCGCCACGACGCTGACGCTGGATGCGCATTACTCCCGAAAGAGGTGTGGCAGATACAACAAAGCGCGAGGCGGTCATGGGTAAGAAATGGCATCTGTGGCCATGAATGCTTCAATATCCGCATCGCACAACGCGCGCGCACATGCTCCCGTACTCAACGCCTTGTACCAACGCATGGTACGCAGTATGGATGCCTTCAGTTGCCACCGAGGCACAATACCGAGACACTCGCGCGCAAGCGCCGTCTCCAAAGCCAGAAGACCCGCTTCATGGGGGCCCGAAGTCTCGTCTCCATAGGAGACTGCAGCTGATGGATAGGTACTGCGAGCAATCTCCACGACCGCCCGGACAGAGGCTGCATCCTGAGGTGAGGGGCCGAAATTGTAGGCTCCGGCGAGAGCGCCATCGTGCCATAGGACCTGGGCCAAGCAAAGATAGGCGGCCAAGGGCTCGAGTACATGCTGCCATGGTCGCGTGGCCTGGGGCCGCCGGATCATCAATGGCTGCCCCGCCTCCCAGGCACGTACAGCGTCGGGCAATAGTCGGTCTGCGGCCCAATCCCCTCCTCCAATCACGTTGCCCGCACGGGCCGTGGCAACGGCAACCCCTAGATCCGCCATAAAAGCCTGTCGATAACTGGCAACCACCAATTCCGCAGCAGCTTTGCTTGCACTGTAGGGATCATGACCTCCCAATGCGTCCTCTTCCCGATAGGGATAGGCCCATTCCCGGTTGCGGTATACCTTGTCCGTAGTCACCACTACAGCAACGCGCACGCCTCCTGACGTTCGCACGGCTTCAAGTAAATGAACGGAGCCCATGACATTGGTGGCGAATGTATCCACGGGTGCAATGTAGCCAGGCCGAACCAAGGCCTGCGCGGCCAGATGGAGCACAATTTCAGGCCGCGCACCGCGTACGACATCGGCCAAGGCCCGGGCATCACGGATGTCGCATAAATGGCTCTCTGCCATGCCTTGCTCCACGCCTGCCAGGGTGTAGAGCGCAGGCGTTGTTGCAGCAGGCAGCGATACGCCTGTGACATGCGCACCCAGACGCTGCAGCCACAATGCCAGCCACGCTCCCTTGAAGCCGGTATGGCCCGTCAACAGCACGCGCTTGCCACGCCAGAAATCGGCGCAGGGGATCATCGCCAAATTTTCCATGGGGGCGCTCCCGTTTCCCAGAGTTGCTCCAGCTTGATCTTGTCACGCAGCGTGTCCATCGGCTGCCAGAACCCGGCGTGACGGTAAGCCGATAGCTGGCCTTCCTGGGCGAGGCGCTCCAGTGGCCCTCGTTCCCAGATGTCATCATCGCCGGCAATGTAGTCAAGTACCTGGGGCTCCAGTACAAAGAAGCCGCCATTGACCCATGTGCCATCGCCTTGCGGCTTCTCCGTGAAGCTGGTGATACGCTGTCCATCCAGATCCAGCGCTCCAAAGCGGCCTGGCGGCTGAACGGCACAGACCGTGGCCAACGTGCCGCAGCTGTCATGGAAGGTGATTTGCGCTCTGATGTCGACGTTGGCAACACCATCTCCATAAGTAAAGCAAAACCGCTCCCCCCGTAGATAAGACGCGACGCGCTTGAGACGCCCACCCGTCTGTGTGTGTTCCCCTGTATCCACCAACGTAACGCGCCACGGCTCGGCGTGTCGTGAATGCACTTCCATTCGGTTGTGCTCCATGTCGAACGTCACATCCGACATATGGAGAAAATAGTTGGCAAAGTATTCCTTGATCAAGTACCCCTTGTATCCACAACAAATCACGAAATCACTGATGCCATGTGAGGCATATATTTTCATGATGTGCCAAAGAACAGGCCGTCCTCCAATTTCGATCATAGGTTTTGGACGAACACCTGTTTCTTCGCTGATGCGGGTACCCAGCCCCCCGGCCAAAATTACTGCCTTCATTTAGCACCACCTTTTATTTCAAAACATCTCTGTATAAAGAAATGTATTTATCCAGCATTTTCTGAACAGAAAATTTCTCAACCGCGACTTTTCTCGAATTTACAGAGAATCTAGAGTACATTTCTGATTGCGAGGCAAGTTGACGAATACTATCAACAAATCCTTGGATATCGTCCACACCGGCGAGCAAACCTGTTTCCCCATGTCTCACCAGTTCTTTTAGCGATGAGCCACAAGCCGCCACTACAGGAAGTCCGCAGGCCATGGCCTCCAATACAGACAAAGGCAACCCCTCACTTCGCGAAGGAAACAGTAAGGCATCAGCCTGCTGCATAGCCAACACGACCTCGTTAGCGCCGTGGAGACGACCTATATCGTGCATATTAGGACATAACCGCCTCTTATCGGCCATTGACGTAAGCCCGCCGGTAAATGCCAGCTCATAATCTTCACCCAGAATTCGCATAATAGGCGCCAGCAAATCCACTCCCTTGAGTAATTTCCAGCTTCCAATATAAAGTAGCCTGAACGGCCGGCATCCACTTCGCTGCAAACCTGGAATAAACAGGGATGTGTCTACACCGTTGTGAATGACACGAATAGGACAATTCAACAGCGCAGTAACTGCTGCATCCTCGGCAAATTTGCTTACAGCCACCACTTGATTTGCAGCACCCATGTTGGCTCGTTCAATCTTCCCAATCCAATGTCGATGATAAAAGGATCGCAGATTTCCTTTATAACGGATTGCATCAGGATGATGAATGGAATGATGCAATGTTGCAACCACTGGAAGATGCTGCGGAAGAAACTTAGGATGCAACCAAGTATTAACGTGAGCAATATTGGCCCAGTCTGGCGGTCGAGGAATATTTACAGACCAAGGAGCGTACTCTGCTCGCAGCGGCAGCCAAGTAATCTCCGCGCGCAAACCATTTTCCCGCAGGCCTTTTGCAAGCGCTTCAGTAAATACATCAGTACCAGTTCCTGCACGCACGGTAGGCAGCCAAACAGCGGGCTCTTTCTTCATGATTCTGAAACACGCTCTCTGTAGTCGAAAGTCCCCTCCGGGGAGTTATCGATATAATCAAAAAATGCAGTGAGAATTTCTAGCAATTCACATATCCCAAACATTACTTCGACATATTTATCACATTCAGAAATATTCTGAAAATCGATTTAAAGCGGCAATTATTTTCAACACGACATCAGATCTATGAAATAGTATTAGATACTATCTATAGCCTTTTTATCTTGCACGATCTTCTGGCAAATCCCCCAGTCTCAACGCAACATTCATTTTTGCACCGAATTCCGCCCATTCAAACTGACGCGCAAAGCTCTTGCATTCCTCGCGACAAGACCCATTCTCAGGAGATCGTCTCAATATATTCAAAACTGTCTTTATCATCCCGTCATAGTCATCAGGAGGCAAAAGTTCACCGGACCGACCTACAGCCACAGCATCTATCACACCTCCATTGGCGAATGCGACTGTCGGAACCCCATGAGCCGCAGCTTCGATAGCCACCATACCAAAGCCCTCTGGATCATTTGGAATATTTCTTATTGGAAATATATGCAGCGAAGCACACTCAAATGCGGTCGCTAACTCTGCCTCACTCACCGAACCTAATAATCGAATATTTTTTTCAACTTTTCCTGCTCGCGCAATATCCACAATACTCTGCGGCGTCTGCAGATCTGCGCCAAGTGCATTTGAAGGCGTTTCACCAATAATCACCAAAACTGTATGAGGGTGGACATGCACAATGCCAGGCAAAGAATTTTGAACAAACTCTCTCAACCCTTTCCGGGACGTGAGCCTCCCAACAGAGATCAGCACACTTTTCCCCTCTAGCCCATACTTCCCCAAGAAGAGCTGCTTTGCCTCCAGAGAAACAGATTGCTTGGGTAAGCTAACTCCAGGGTATACGGTATGAATTCTATCCTCTGTGACATTTGCAGAAATTGCCAATCTTCGAGTAACAGAGCTATTGACTATGATCGTATCCATACGCCTAATGAATGGAAGCCAAGCGCATTGATAGATCGGATGCTTTACCGTTATATCTAGACCATGAACATAGGCTGTACAACGGGCCTTGGCCACTTTAGCCCCAAAGTACGCTGCAGGAGCTGTGAGTCCACTTCCCGCCAAAACCAGGTCGGGTCGCCACTCTTTGGCTATTCGTACTGTATTTATGGCAGATAAAAACAAAAACTTCCATAATGGACGCAATGCCACTTCTGTGAACGTAACGCCCTTAGGACCTTGAGTCGCAGAGCCTTCTGGCCCGATGATATGCACTTCGGCAAGACGCGAAAGCTCCTCCGCCATATGCCAATTTAACCGTTCCATCCCACCTACCAGCGGAGGCAAATTGCGAGTAACGACCAGTACGCGTGGGCGACGATTGGAAGAAGACACTGATGACATCTATATTTACCCCTTAGCAACCCCCGCAGCAAGTCTTTTATTTCCAGATTGCTCTTATAAACCATCTAAATTTTTTGCAACTCTATTTCTAAAATCCTCATTTACCTGCTGGATACGACGATCTTTAAATTTTCGTCTTGATTTTATATACACAAAAAAATACATCATAACCAATAGGCCGGCCCACACTCTCGAAATCAGCCACAGCTCTAGGCGCAAGCAGTACGCATTTGAAAATAAATTGATGCACGTATCTTCATCTCGTTGACCAGTCCAATGGTGACACGAAGGTGGATTTTCTCCAGCAGCTTAGTCATTTCAGTCGCCTTGGTGCTGCTGAGAGGCACCATGATCATGCATTTTTCACTAGGCAAGAATAATATTCTTGGCGCTCTTCACGCGGCCACGTGTATCCACAAATATCTGCGCACTCTTCTCCAGAAGAGGATAGTCAAACCCATCATGATCTGTCGCCAGCAACACACAGTCATAACTCGCCACGGATTGCTCATTCAAAGATATAGAACGCAAGTCAAAATAATAGTCACGCTTACGTGGAAACACCGGCACATGCGGATCACTGTAATCAACATGTGCACCCTTGGCCTGCAGCAAGTCCATGATCTCCACGGCTGGCGATTCCCTCGTATCATCAATATTCTTCTTGTAGGCCAGCCCCAGCACCAATATACGGCTCCCCTTGATGGCTTTCCCGTGCTCATTGAGTGCATCGGCGACCTTGCCTACCACCCAGTGCGGCATGTAGTGGTTGATCTCCCCGGCCAGCTCGATGAAGCGCGTATTCACGCCATATTCACGCGCCTTCCATGTCAGGTAGAAGGGATCGATGGGAATGCAGTGGCCGCCGAGGCCGGGGCCGGGTCGATAGGGAACAAAGCCGAAGGGCTTGGTGGCAGCTGCATCAATGACTTCATGGATGTTGATGCCCATCTTGTCCGCCACGATCTTCATCTCGTTGACCAAGCCGATGTTGACGCTGCGGTGGATGTTCTCCAGCAGCTTGGTCATTTCAGCCGCCTTGGTGCTGCTGACGGGCACCATGGTCTGGATGGCATGTTGGTACAGCGCCATGCCCAGTTCCAGGCAGCTGGCAGTGCACCCTCCGATCACCTTGGGGATGTCCTTGGTACCGTAGTTCGGGTTGCCAGGGTCTTCGCGCTCCGGAGAGAACACCAGAGCGCAATTGGCGCCAGGCTCCAGTCCACGGCTGCGCAGGCGCGGTGCCAGCACTTCGTCCGTCGTGCCGGGCCAGGTTGTGCTCTCCAGGCTCAGCAGCTGACCTTCACGCATGTGAGGCAGCGCCGCTTCCACCGTGTTAATGATGAAGCTCAGGTCGGGCTCGCGGTGAACGTTCAGGGGCGTGGGCACGCAGATGATCAGGGCATCGATTGCTTCTGTCCGTGCAAAGTCAGTGGTGGCCTCGAATCCCTGTTCAAGCGCACGTCCGATCTGCTGGGGAGTGATTCGCTCTATATAACTGCCGCCTTCGCCAAGCGTTCGGACCTTGGCCTCGTCAATATCAAAGCCCACGACCTTGATTCCGACCTCGGCGAAGCGAAGGGCCAGAGGTAGGCCCACATAGCCCAGACCGTAGATACCCACACGGACTGAGCCATGGGAGATTTTTTCCTTGAGGCGCGCGAGGCCCCCCGGGTTGCCAGCATGCATTGGTGTTTCCCTCTGATTTCTTGTCGTTCTCTGTCACGGACATCCCGCGACCTTCCAGCAGTTATTGTGAACCGGCCTTTCTTTCTCTGGTACCGGCAATCGCACGACAGACGCTACTGCGCCACAAAGCTCCCCGTCTTGCCTCCGTGCTTCTCCAGCACCCTGATTCCCTCCATCACCATGCCCTTGTCCACAGCCTTGCACATGTCATAGACCGTGAGCAAGGCCACCTGCACGGCCGTGAGCGCCTCCATCTCCACCCCGGTCGGACCAACGGTCTCCACGGTGGCAAGACAGCGGACGGACGACGTTTCGGGCAGCAACTCAAACTCCACTGCCACCCGCGTCAACGCCAGCGGATGGCACAGCGGTATCAGGTCACTGGTCTTCTTGGCAGCCATGATGGCGGCGATGCGCGCGATGCCCAGCACGTCGCCCTTCTTGGCCGTGCCGCTCTGGATGATGGCCAGGGTTTCGGGCTGCATGGTGATGCTGCCCTCGGCGACCGCGATGCGGTGGGTTGCAGGCTTGGCGCCGACATCGACCATGTGGGCTTGGCCCTGGGCATCGAAGTGGGTGAGGGAAGACATGGAAACTCCTGAAAATGCACTGGCCGGCCCACGGCTGTCCTGACACGCTGGTCGAACCCGCCATGAACGTTCGGCGAACCGAGGCATCATAGTGGGGTGTTCCACCGCCCCGTGACTATGCACGGGCCCGGCCCCTTGGTTCTTACCTGCCCATGCGCCCATCACGCCTGAAGACACGTATCGCCGTTGGCCTGCAGCTGCTGGCGGCCTCTCTCACTATCGCAACGCATGCACCCGCACAGGCCCAGTTGCGCCTGCCCACCTTGGGCGATGGCGCAGCCACGACTACCAGTGACGAGCGGCGCCTGGGTGACCGCATCATCCGCTCGCTGTACCGCGATCCGGACTACATCGACGATGCGGTACTGCAGGAGTATGTGGAAGGCATCTGGCAGCACCTGGTCGATGCGGCGCGCACGCGTGGCGAGCTGTCGGACGAGCTGGAAGAGCGCTTTGCCTGGGAGATCCTGCTGGGGCGGGACCGCTCGGTCAACGCCTTTGCGCTGCCCGGCGGCTATCTGGGAGTGCACCTGGGACTGATCGGAGTGGTCAGCACGCGCGACGAGCTGGCGTCGGTGCTGGCGCATGAGCTGAGCCACGTCACGCAGCGCCACATTGCGCGGCTCATTGCCCAGCAGGGCAAGCAGACGCCGCTGATGATCGGCTCGATGATCCTGGGCGCCCTGGCCGCCAGCCGCAGCCCGGATGCCGCCATGGCGATGATGATGGGCGGCCAGGCGCTGGCCGTGCAGAACCAGCTGAACTTCTCTCGCGACATGGAGCGCGAGGCCGACCGCATGGGTTATGGCTTGATGGCGCCTGCGGGCTTTGCGCCTCAGGGCTTTGTCACCATGTTCGACAAACTGCAGCAGGCCAATCGGCTCAATGACAACGGCAGCTGGCCCTATCTGCGCAGCCATCCGCTGACCACGGAGCGCATGGCCGACATGCATTCGCGCCTGCCGCGTGGCGTTGCGCCTGCGCCAGCACCATCCCTGGAACACGTGATGATGGCCGCACGGGCCCGCGTGCTGTCGCGCCCCGGCGTGGATGTGCTGCGCCAGTGGGCCGAGCAGCCGCGCTCCACCAGCTTTGGCAGCCAAACCCAAACCCAGCAGGTGGCGCAGCTATATGCCGCCACGCTGAGCGCCGTGCAATTGCGCGATTGGGCCGAAGCGCGGGAAATGTCCGGGCGGCTTCAAGTGGCAACCGCCGCAGATGCCGGCGCCCAGCGGCAGGCCAGGCTGCTGCAGGCCGAACTGGAGCTGACGGCCGGCAAGCCCGGCGCCGCGTTGCAGGCGTTGCCACCGCTCTACCTGCCGGCAGCTGCGCCTGCCCAGGCCAATCCCACGGAATCCATCCCCGCCAAGACAACGGAAAGCGGCCCCAGTCTGGCCACCGTCAATGTGGTCGAAAGCCGCGCGGTGCGCCGGCCCGAGCTGCTGATGCGCACACAGATCCTGCTGCGCGAGCAGGGCGCCGCCAGCATGGCAGGCCCGCTGCAGACCTGGGTGACGGACCACCCGCGCGATGCCAGCGCCTGGCAACTGCTGGCCCAGGTTCAGCGCTCTCAGGGCCAGGAGCTGCGCGCCCTGCGCGCCGAGGCCGAGGCCCAGGTCGCGCACTACGACTATGCGGCCGCGGTGGATCGCTTCAAGGCAGCGCAGGAACTGGCCCGCAAGGGCGGGCCCAAGGTGGATTTCATTGAAGCCTCCATCGTGGACACGCGGCTGCGTGCCGTGGAGGAGCTGCTAAGGGAACAGGCGCGCGAGAAGTGACTCGATGGCCAGGCCCAGCAGCGAGTAGATGAGCGCGCCCAGCATGGCCGCCCAGAAGCCCGCGACATGAAAGCCGCTGAGCAGGCCCGAGGCTGCCCAGAACATCAGTCCGTTGACCACGAAGAGAAACAGCCCGACCGTCACGATGGTCACGGGCAGCGTCAGCACCACGAGGATGGGCCGCAGCACCGCGTTGAGCAGGCCGATGACCAGCGCCGCGATCATGGCCGAGCTGAAGCTGTTGACCTGCACGCCGCCATAGAGATAGGCCACGACCAGCAGGGCACCGGCGCTGAGCAGCCATTTGATCAGGATTTTCATGCGGGCAGCATAGCAGCAGCCGGCAGATCCGGGTTGAGGCGGCGCACTGGGAACCGTGGACCGGAGAACTCCATGAAAAACGGCATCCCGTTTTCCGGGATGCCGTCCTGACAGTGATCGCCTGACCAGAGCAGCCAGGCAGATGCCAGCCTTTAGACCATCGCTTCCTCGAACACCAGGCCCATCAGCGCGCCGATGGCCGCCAGCGTTCCCGGAAGATTCCAGCGCCGGCCCAGCGGGGCTGCAGGCGCCACGGCTGGGGCCGTGGCTTCCTGCTTGGGGCGGCGCGCATCGACGATCTGGGCCGCGCCATGCTCCTGCTGGAGCTGGGCCACCAGTTCGGCCAGCGGCCCCTTGGCCAGCACCGGCGTGATTCGGCCTGCACTGTCACCGAACACCGGCAGCAACTGGGCAAACAGCTTGTCGGCCCACTTGCCGCGCCAGCTTTCGCGTGCGCTGTGGCTCACCCATTTGCTGACACGGTGGGTTATGCGCGGTGCGCAGGCCACCAGCAACCAGTGCGAGGACTGGGCCTGCGGCGAGGCGGCCAGGGCCTGGACCAGAGGCAGGGCGTAGGAAGCGTCATCCACGTAGACGATGATGGGGTTCAAAGCAAGTCCTTGTCGAACTGGGTTTGCGGGGTGGGACAGGCGGGCGGTCAAAGCCGCCCTTGCACTGGATTGTCGCGAATCGGCGCGGGAGGCCAGACAGGCCAACCCGGCGCCAACCTCAACTTTTCAGGAAATCAAGCTCCGTGGGCATCCGCCTTGGGAGCAGGACGGCGCGAAGCGATGTACTTGCCCAGTGCCAGCACCAGCAGGGCTCCGAACACGCTGGCACCGTACTTGAGCATGTCGGTCTGGGGCAGCTTGACCATCCAGTCCCACTTCTCCGTATTGGCGAAGACGGGGTCGGTGACCAGCATGCCGCCGGCAATCCAGCCCAGCAGCATGCCGCCGGCCACGATGATGATGGGGAAGCGCTCCATCAGCTTGATCACGAGCTGCGAGCCCCAGACGATGATGGGGATGGAGATCAACAGACCCAGCACGACCAGCAGCAGCTGGTGCTCGCCCGAGCTCTGTGCGGCGCCGGCGATGGCGATCACGTTGTCCACGCTCATCACCAGATCGGCGACGATGATGGTCTTGATGGCCGCCAGCAGCTTGTCGCTGCCCTGGATGTTGTCATGGCCATCTTCATCAGGTGCAATCAGCTTGATACCGATCCACACCAGCAGCAGTGCGCCGACAAACTTCAGGAAGGGCAGCGCCAGCAGCGTCATCGCGAAGGCGATCAGGATGACGCGCAGGATGATGGCGCCAGCCGTGCCCCAGATGATGCCCTTCTTGCGCTGCGCGGGCGGCAGCTTGCGGCAGGCCAGCGCGATCACGACCGCGTTGTCCCCGCCCAGCAGGATGTCGATGATGATGATTTGGCCCAGGGCCACCCAGAACGGGGCGTGAGTCAGAAAGTCCAAGTCCATAAGGTCCTCGCTGTTGAGTACGGCCGGCGGAAACTCCTCCCTCCTGGAGAAACACCCACCAGCACAGAAAGACCGATGCGACGACACAGCGCCTACCCGGGCAAGGACATGCCTGGCTCAGGGGAGAACACCTTGATCGACCGTCATCAGGTCCATCAAAGGTCTTGCTCGGCTGCGGTATGCACCGCAGCCCGGAAGGCCGGAAGCTTGCGCTTCGTATTGACGACCATTCCGATGCCGGCGCGGTGGCTTTGCAACCACCCCTGCCGGCAGAGAGCTACTCCCCTTCGAACCTGCGGATTGCAACACAAAGCCGCTGCGGCACGCAAGTGAAAAAACCCTTCAATTCCACGGAAAGCACAAGCAACACATCCCGCACTCCTTTTATACATCTGCCCCCAACGCTTCACTATTCATAGCAACCCTGAAGCTGATGGAGTGTTGCAGCAGTGCCCGGCCGAGGACTGGCATGCGCCTTATCATCGCTGTCCCTTCCCCTTGCCCGTCCATGACCGCACTGCACATCACCGATATCGAAGCCGCCATCAACTACTGGCGAGAGCGCCACCCGTCCCCGGATGGTGTGCTGCTGCAGCCCGAAGTACGGGCCCTGGCCGAGGTGTACGCGCTGATGATCTTCTGGCATGAGACCGAAGTGCAGGTTGAGGGCTTTCCCTCGCACGCCATGGCAGCCTGGCTGGCCTGGTACGACACGACCCCCGATACGCCCTGCATCGCCATCTGCTCCACCAGCCAGGGCGACGAGAAATGCAAGGGTTGTGGCCGCAGCTTCGACGAAGTGCAGATGTGGACCGCCATGGAGCCACCACAGAAGCGTGCCGTATGGCGCAGGATCACGACAGAAGGCGACTCCTGGCGCTTTACCCGCTATGCAGAGCGTGCGGCCGAGCGCGCGGACATATCGCGCAAACCCAGCTGATTGCCGTATATCGCACCGAACCAGTGCGATGTTGCAGGCGGCCTAACATCAGCCCCCATGCTGCAGACCGCCGCTTCCAGCCACCGCCGCCCCCGCCCCTGCATGCGCCTCACGGCAAGTGATGCGGGGAGCACGCGCGTGCCGGCCGGCAAGGCCTGGCCTGCCACGGCCGCTCGCCTGCGCGAGCGCGATGCAGCGCGGCTGAACATCGGCCCCAGACAGGCCGCACGGTCTTGATGCGCTGCCCTGCGCGGAACCGGGCAGCGTCGCTTCACTGAATCCGCTCTTCTTGCGCCGCCTTCACCTTGAAACTGAAGGCGGTTGGATTTTCACGCGTCTGCCGGGCCACAAGGCCTGCCGACAAAGCGAGCTTTGCCGTGACCTGTCTAGCCTTTGCCCCAGCCGGGCCCTCGTTTTCCACCCTCTGGCGCCATCTGCGTGATGCCGTGGCGCATCGCGCCTCGGCCCGCTTGCGGCCGCACCACGTCACCGAACTGCGCATCGACGTGATGCAGCCGCTGGTGGAGGGCGAGCTCGAAGCCATTCATGAGCGCCTGTACCAGCCCGGCAACAAGCTGCACGGCCTGGAGCGACGTCCGCTTCACGATCCGCAGTTCCAGCTGCACTGGCGGGAGGCCGACGGCGAATGGTTTGCCTACGTGGAGGATATGGAGCGGCGCTGCCTGGCCGGCTACACGGTGTTCAATCGCCTGGTCGAAGTGGACAAGCGCACCGACCGCCGCGTGCGCTCGCCCCATTCGCGCTTTGCGCCGGACTACCAGCGGCGCGGCATCGCCAGCGCCGTCTACCGCAGCGTGCTCGATACGGGCACCTGCCTCGTCAGCGGCGCACGCCAGTCGCCGGGTGCCCACGGCCTGTGGAACCATCTGGCGCGCAGCTATGACGGCCGCTATGTGGGCATCACGGAGAGCAAGTCGCTGATCCATCTGGGCTGCAATGTGCCCGACGATGTCATGGACCGGCTGTCCACTCGCCGCATGCTGCTGGGCGCGGGCTGGACGGTGAAGTCCTTCGCCCAAGCCGTCCGGATGCAGTTGCCTGCCTGACACAGTGGCTTGCTTGGGCCAGTGCCCGGCTACTTCCAGCGCAGCGGCTCGATGAAGACGGTGCCCAGATTGCTGCTGAGCGTCAATGCGCCTTCCTGGATGGTGGCCTGCAATTGCATGCTGCGCTCGGCCAGCTCCGCCAGCGACTGGGAGGTTTCGGAGGGAATCCGCCAGACCTGCAGCTTGTTCAGTCGTGCCAGCTTGCCTTCCAGGCCTTTCCACCAGACTTCCGCCGCATGGTGGAAGGCGTAGAGCACTACGGCATCGGACTTGTTGCATGCCTTGGCGATGGGCTTTTCCTCGGGCTGGCCGACCTCGATCCACAGGCGCTTGGCTCCCGTGAAGTCGGTCAGCGAGACATCGGGATCCTCGGGATCGGACAGGCCCGCGCCAAAGGCCAGCGTGCCGTCGCCGTTGCACATGTCGCTGAGCTGGTGGGCATTGAGGGCCAGGGCCACAAGGCGCACCATCATGCGCTCGTCCGTTTCGCTGGGATGGCGAGCCAGGGTCAGCGCATGGTCGGCGTAGTAGCCGTGGTCAATGTCGGCGATGGACAGGTTCGCCTTGAAGATGGTGGATTTGAGGGCCATGGGACAGAACCTATCAAAAACAAGAGCTGCCGCAGCAAGCCTGTGCTTGCATCGGCAGCCCTGAATGGTTGAAGCGCGCCCTTCATGGCGCGGCAAAGGATGGATTAAACGCGGCGCGCCAGCTCGGCCGCCTTGCCCACATAGGAGGCAGGCGTCATGGCCAGCAGGCGGTCCTTGTCGGCCTGGGGGATTTCCAGGCCGTTGATCAGGCGGTGCAGGTCTTCGGCCTGCACGGTCTTGCCGCGCGTGACTTCCTTGAGCTTTTCGTAGGCGCCCTGCACGCCGTAGCGGCGCATCACGGTCTGGATGGGCTCGGCCAGGACTTCCCAGGCGTTGTCCAGGTCTTCCTGCAGGCGCTCTTCGTTGAGTTCGAGCTTGTTCAGGCCGGTCATCAGCGAGCTGTAGGCCAACGTGGCATAGCCCATGGCCACGCCGATGTTGCGCAGCACGGTCGAATCGGTCAGGTCACGCTGCCAGCGCGAGATGGGCAGCTTTTCGGCCAGGTGCTTGAGCAGGGCGTTGGCCAAGCCCAGGTTGCCTTCGGCATTCTCGAAGTCGATGGGATTGACCTTGTGCGGCATGGTCGAGGAGCCGATCTCGCCGGCCTTCAGGCGCTGCTTGAAGTAGCCCAGGGACACATAGCCCCAGACATCGCGCGAGAAGTCGATGAGGATGGTGTTGGCGCGCGCGATGGCGTCGAACAGCTCGGCCATGTAGTCATGCGGCTCGATCTGGATCGAGTAGGGCTGGAAGCTCAGGCCCAGACCCTGGGGCTCGGGCGACTCGATCACGTTCTTGCTGAAGGCTTCCCAGTCGAACTCGGGCCAGGCGGAAAGGTGGGCGTTGTAGTTGCCGACGGCGCCGTTCATCTTGGCCAGGAGCTTGACCTCGGCGATGCGGGCAGAGGCCTTTTCCAGGCGCACCAGCACGTTGGCGATTTCCTTGCCCACGGTGGTGGGGCTGGCGGTCTGGCCGTGCGTGCGGCTGAGCATGGGCACGGCGGCATAGGCATGGGCCATCTCGCGCAGCTTGGCCGTGATGCCGGAGATTGCGGGCAGCAGCACGCTGTCGCGGCCGGCACGCAGTTGCAGCGCGTGGCTGGTGTTGTTGATGTCTTCGCTGGTGCATGCAAAGTGCACGAATTCGGCGGCCTTGAGCAGCTCGGGACGGCCGTCGAACTTGCCCTTGATCCAGTACTCCACGGCCTTGACGTCGTGGTTGGTGGTCTTTTCGATGTCCTTGATGGCCACGGCATCGGCCTCGGAGAAGTTCTTCACCAGGTCCTGCAGATAGACGCGCGCGCCTTCGGACAGGGGCTTGAACTCGGCAAAGCCGGCATCCGACAGGGCGATGAACCAGGTCACCTCCACCTGCACGCGGCGGTGCATGTATCCCATCTCGCTCATGATCGGGCGCAGAGGAGACAGTTTGGCGGCGTAGCGGCCGTCGAGCGGGGACAGGGCGGAGATGTGCGGCAGATTCATGGGCCGTGATTGTAGGTGCGCGCGGCAAAAACGGGGGCCGAGGGGGAGATCGCCGGGCAGCGCATAGAATCTGCTGCCCGCCCATGGGCCGCCTCTTCGCCACGGAAAATTGCCATGAAACTGATAGGTTCCTCCACCAGCGCCTACGTACGCAAGGTACGCGTCGTACTGGCAGAGAAAAGGCTCGACTATCAGTTCGTCGAGGAAAACCCCTGGAGCCGCGAGCTGTCGCCCGGCACCGGCAACCCGCTGGGCAAGGTGCCGCGCCTGGTCATGGACGGCAGCGATGCCATGTTCGACTCGCGCGTGATCGTCGAATATCTGGACACACTTTCCCCGGTAGGCAAGCTGATTCCCGGCACGGGGCGCGAGCGCGCCGAGATCAAGACCTGGGAAGCACTGGCCGATGGCCTGCTGGATGCCGGGGCGCTGGCCCGCCTCGAAGCCACCTGGGATGGCCGCAGCGAAGAACAGCGCTGCCAGGCATGGATAGACCGCCAGCTTGCCAAGGTGCGGGCTGCACTGAACGTGATGTCCCAGGGCCTGGGCGACAAGCCGTATTGCTGCGGCATCCACTTCACCCTGGCCGACGTGTGCGTGGGCTGCGCCCTGGGCTGGCTGGACTTTCGCTTTCCCGAGCTGGACTGGCGCGCCGACCACCCCAATCTGGCCGCACTGCAGGCCAAGCTGGCCGAGCGTGCCAGTTTTGCAGCCACGCGCCCTCCCCAGCCCTGACGCCGCACCAGCCCGGGAATGCAAAAAGGCCACCCGATGGGTGGCCTTTTTGCTGGCATAAAAAAGTTGCGAAGCATCCCGAAACGAATAAAGAGAGGGAGGGAGGAGAAGCGCTTCGGGCGGAACAGTTCAGGACTGTGGCCCCAGAGGCTTCGCAACGTGAAATTCGGTCTGGATACTCTCTCTCAACAAGCTGTTCAATAGATGAGCTACTTTTGCAGAAGTTCCAGGGGTCGTGGGCAGGAAAAATGTAACATTTTGAGGATGCCCGCGATCCTGCTGTAGGCCAATTTCCACGGATGCTGAAGTGAAGGCGTTCGCAGCCGCAAGCCGCCTTCTTTGCTTCACATCGTCAAGCCGCAACGGCGTTGGCGAAAACCGCATCCCACAAGGCCTTGACGGGCGCACTCAGCGGCTCGGCCTGCCCTGGCACCAGCTGTGCCGAGCGCTCATCCAGCCGTGCCACGTGCTGCAGGCGGCGCAGCTCGCGGTAGGCCCGGGCCGCCTGCTGGCCTACGCCGGCCGGGATCAATCCTGCCTGTTCGGCGCGCTGCAGCAATGCGATATTGCCGAGGTTGGCCATCAGTTCCGGGTGCGAGGCCGATTGGGAGAGCACGAGGTACTGGACCGCGAATTCCACATCGACCATGCCGCCCGGGCTGTGCTTGACGTCGAACAGGCCGCCGCGCACCGGATGGGCGCCGCGCACGCGTTCGCGCATGGCGACGATTTCGTCGCGCAGCGCCGAGGGGTCGCGAGGCGCGGTGATCACAGCCTCGCGCACGGCATCGAAGCGGGCCTGCAGATCGTCACTGCCCAGCACGAAGCGCGCCCGCGTCATGGCCTGGTGCTCCCAGGTCCACGCCGTGTTGCTGCCGCGCTGCTGCTGGTAGTTGGCATAGGAGGCGAAGCTGGTCACCAGCAGGCCCGAGTTGCCGTTGGGGCGCAGCGCGGTGTCGATCTCGAACAGGTCGCCCTCGCCCGTCTTGACGGCCAGCCAGTTGATGAGCTTGCGCACAAAGGCGGCATAGATCTCGGAGGCGTGTTCGTCTTCGTCATCGAAGACGAAGACGATGTCCAGGTCGCTGCCGTAGCCCAGCTCCTTTCCGCCCAGCTTGCCGTAGCCGATGATGGCGAACTGCGGCGACTCGCGGTGGCGGTTCTTGAGCCGGCTCCAGCACCAGCTGGCCGTCACCCGCAGCACGCAGTCGGCCAGTGCGCTGAGATCGTCCGCCACCTGCTCGACCGTGATGCGGCCTTCGATATCGCGCGCCAGCGTGCGAAAGACCTCGGCATGGTGGGCGCGGCGCAGCAGGTTCAGCAGGGTTTCGTCATCGTCCTCGCCCGTGGCCTGCAGCGCGGCCAGGCGCAGGGCCAGCTCATGCTCGAAGTCCATGGGCGAGAAACGCTCGCCCAGCATGGCTTCGTTGGCCAGCTCGTCGATCACGCCCGGGTGCTGCTGCAGGTAGCGCGCGGGCCAGCGTGCCGCGCCCAGCAGGTCCAGCAGCCGCTCGTGCACGGCGGGGCGCTCCAGCAGCAGGGCCAGATAGCTTTCACGGCGCAGCAGCGGCTCCAGCCAGTTCAGAAAGCGCAGCGCGGCGTCTTCGGGCACGCTGCGCTCGGCCACCCATTGCGCCGTGCGCTGCACGAGTCGAAACAGCCGGCCGCGCGCCTCGTCGCGCAGGTTGGCGATGCGGGCATTGCCGCGCCAGTCGGCCACATGGGCGGCCAGGGCTGGCGGCAACTGCTCCATGAGGCCGTCTATCTCGCGCGGCGTGCCCTGGGCGGGGCTGCGCGCGCCGTTGCAACGGCCCGAGCCGCACTGGGGCTGGGCCGAGCCGCCCAGCAGGGTGTCGAATTCCTCGGCCACCTTTTCACGATGGGCATCGAGCTGGTGCAAAAAGGCGCAGGCATCGGCAAAGCCCATGGTGCGCGCAATCCATTCCAGGTCATCGTCGCGGGTGGGCAGCACATGGGTCTGCTGGTCGTCCAGGTACTGGATACGGTGCTCGACACGGCGCAAAAAGGTGTAGGCCGAGCCCAGGGCGTCGGCCACTTCCTGGCTCATGAGGCCGGCGCGCGCCAGGCGGCCCAGCGCCTCCAGCGTGGGGCGGCAGCGCAGTTCGGGGAACTGACCGCCACGCACCACCTGCAGCAGCTGCACGGTGAATTCGATCTCGCGGATGCCGCCGCGCGAGAGCTTGACGTCATTGGAGCGGCCCGGATGGCCCGCGCTGCGCCGCGCCGCATGCTCGCGGATCTGGCGGTGCAGCGAGCGCAGCGCATCAAAGACCGCGTAGTCCAGGTAGCGGCGAAAGACAAAGGGCAGGACCACGGCACGCAGCGCCTGCACCTGCTGGGAGCGCACGCAGTCCATGGGCGCCACGACGCGGCTCTTGAGCCAGGCAAAGCGCTCCCACTCGCGTCCATGGGTCTGCAGATACTCCTCCAGCGAGGCCAGCGAGACGGCCGAAGGCCCCGAGTTCCCGTTGGGACGCAGCGCCAGGTCCACGCGGAAGACAAAGCCGTGCTCGGTGGTGTCGCCGATCAGGCCGTAGATGCCCTTGACCACGCGCGCGAAGTACTCGTGGTTGGAGATCACCCCGCGCCCATCGGGCAGGCCGGCGGTGTCGCCGTCCTGCTCGTAGACGTAGATCAGGTCGATGTCGCTGGAGACGTTGAGCTCGCGTGCGCCCAGCTTGCCCATGCCGATGATCCACAGCTGCACTGGCCGGCCGTCGGGGCCTTGGGGCGCGCCATGGCGCGCGTCGAGCTCAGCGCGCGCCTGGATGCAGGCGCGCTCCAGCGCCAGCTCGGCCAGCTCGGTCACGGCGCGCGTGACCACGGCCAGCGGCGCCTGCTGCTCGCAGTCGAGCACCATGGTGCGCTCCATGACCAGCTGGCGCAGCACACGCAGCGCAGCCGACAGATCCAGGCCACGCTCCAGCAGTGCCGCCAGGGCCTGCTCCATGGACGCGCGCTCGGGCGGACCCGGCGGCAAAAGGCTCAGCTCGTCGCCATAGCGACGGTGCAGCCGTTGGTGAAAACGGGAATAGGCGGCCTGTGCGGGGACATTCAAGGCCGTACCTGCCATTGCGTGAACTGAGGATTGCATACGGAACGCGAAAGAAGCGGCCACTCACGCGCAGAGGGATTGCAGCAACCCTTGGTTACCGCCCAGGCCCTGAGGGCGCCGGTCATAATTCCCGTCATAGCTGATGCCGCCGATGATCGAACCGAAACCGCACCCCACACGCCTGACCCGTTGGATGGCCGGCCTTGCGCGGTGGTCACTGGGGCTGGTCCTGGCCTTCTGGCTGGTCCTCGCCTCCGTGTGGGGGGTGCTCCATGGCTGGATTGTGCCGCGAATCGGCGAATGGCGTCCTCAGCTGGAATCCCTGGCCTCACGCACGCTGGGCCTACCGGTTCGCATAGGCAGCATCACGGCCCGCAGCGAGGGATTGGTCCCCCGCTTCGAGCTGGGCGACGTGGTGGTGCAAGACCCCGAACATTCGGCAGACGCCCTGCGCCTGCCCAGCGTGGTGGTCGCCGTTTCGGCACGCTCGCTGATGCGCCTGGGCGTGGAACAGATCTACATAGACCGTCCTGAACTCGTGGTGCGCCGCGCGGCCGATGGCCGAGTCTTCGTGGCCGGCATCGAGATCAGCCCTTCGGCCGGCGGGGACAATTCCGCCGCCGACTGGCTGTTTTCGCAGACCGAACTGGCGCTGCGCGGCGGCAGCCTGCTGTGGTTGGACGAACTGCGCCAGGCTCCGCCGCTGGCCTTGCGCGATGTGGACCTGGTGCTGCGCAACAAGGGCTGGGGCCACGGACTGCGCCTGGATGCCACGCCGCCCGAAGGCTGGGGCGAGCGCTTCATGCTGACCGGCCTGTTCCGCGAGCCGCTGCTGTCCACGCACGAGGGCAACTGGCGCCGCTGGAGCGGCCAGGCCCATGCGATGTTCACGCAGATCGACCTGTCCCAGCTCGGCCAGTACATAGACACCTCTGGCTTGCGCCTGCAGCAGGGCCGGGGCGCGCTGCGCGCCTGGATAGACCTGCGCCAGGGCCAGCCCGTGGGCGCCATGGCCGACGTGGCCGTGAACGCGCTGCAGCTGCAGTGGCGCGAAGACCTGCAGCCGCTGAAGCTGCAGGCCGTGACGGGCAGGCTGAGCGTGCAACACCAGGACGGCTGGCGCTTCGCTGCGCAGAATCTGGAATTTTCCACGGGCGATGGCCTGCACTGGCCGGCTGGCAATCTGCGCGCGCGCTACAACCCCGCCGGCGCCAGCACGCAGGGGGCGCTGGGTGAGCACGGCGAGTTCCAGGCCGATGGCATTGACCTGGCCATCCTCACCCAGTTGGGCCAGCGCCTGCCGCTTCCAGAGCAGGTGCAGCAGCACCTGGCCGATCTGGCACCGGCCGGCCGTCTGCACCAGTTCCAGGGAAGCTGGCGCGGCCCGCTGGAGTCCTTGCAGCAGTACAAGGCCAGTGGCGAACTGCAGCAACTGTCGATCAACGGCGTGGCATCGTCCGAAGGCCCCGCGGCGCCGGGCATGCCCGGCCTCAAGGGCCTGAACGCGCGCTTCTCGCTGGACCAGGACGGCGGCCAGGCCCAGCTGGAGATGGAGGGCACAGAGCAGCGGCCGGCGTCGCTGTCGTTCCCCGGCGTGTTCGAGGAGCCCGAGATCCCGCTGCACCGCCTGCAGGCCAGCCTGCGCTGGCAACTGCGCGGCCAGGCCATCAGCGTGCAGGTGCCCAGCCTGCGCTTTGCCAATGACGACACCGAAGGCGAGGCCCGCGCGCAATGGCATACCGGCGACGGCAGCGACAGGCAGCCGCGCTTTCCCGGCGTGCTGGACCTGCAGGGCCAGCTGCGCAACGCCGATGGCACGCGCGTGCACCGCTACCTGCCGCTGGAGATTCCCGCCGACGCGCGCCACTATGTGCGCGAGGCCATACACGCCGGGCGCGCGAGCACGGTGAACTTCAAGGTGCGCGGCAACCTGGACCACGTACCCGCCGACAAGCCCAGCCAGGGCGAGTTCCACATCGCGGCCAAGCTGCATGACGTGCACTATGAATATGTGCCGCCCCATCTGCTCACGCATGGCGAGGCGCACTGGCCGGCCCTGGTCGATCTGTCCGGCGAGCTGGTGTTTGACCGCTCCTCCATGGCCGTGCGCAATGCGCGCGGCCAGTTCGCCGGCTATCCGCAGCTGCAGATGCGCGACATCCAGGCCAGCATTCCCAACCTGGCCCACACCGAGGTGGCCGTCACCGCCAAGGGCCAGGGCCCGCTGGCCGACATGCTGGGGGTGGTGAAGACCTCGGCCCTGTCGGCGCTGACCGGGCACGTACTGGACGGCAGCGAGGCTACGGGCGCCGCGCAACTGGCCCTGCAACTGCAATTGCCCATCGACCATCTGGACCGCAGCAAGGTGTCCGGGCAGGTCACGCTGGCGGGCAACTCGCTGCAGCTCGATGACGAGACACCGCACCTGAGCCAGCTGCGTGGCGCCGTCAAATTCTCCGACACCGGCTTCTCGCTGGTGGGCTTGCAGGCGCGGGCCCTGGGCGGTGAGCTGCGTGCCGATGGCGGCATGCAGGCGCTGGCGCGCAATGCGCCAGCCACCGAATCGTCCGTCAAGGTGCGGGTGCAGGGCACGGCCACGGCACAGGGGCTGCGCGATGCCAGGGAACTGGGCTGGGTGGCCGACCTGGCCCGCCATGCCGAGGGCCAGTCGCCCTATTCCCTGCTGCTGAAGGTGCGCCGTGGCACGCCCGAAATCCAGGTCCAGTCCAGCCTGCAGGGCATGCGCATCAACCTGCCGGCTCCGCTGGGCAAGGCCGCCGAGTCCATCCAGCCGTTGGCCGTGAGCCACCAGCTCGCGCCCGCCAGCTTCGCCGCGCCCGATGCCCCGCTGCGCGACCAGATCAGCGTGCAACTGGGCGACACGGGCTCGGTCTTCTATGAGCGCGACATCAGTGGCAAGCACAGCCGCGTGCTGCACGGCAGCATCCTCATCGGCCAGGAAGCGGGCACCGCCCCCACTTCGGGCCAGGGCGTGCAGGCCCATGTGCAGTTGCCGCTCTTCAATATCGACGACTGGCTGGCGCTGGCGCCGCAGTCCAACGGCGCCAGGCCAGAGCCCGCCGACGCCGCCACGGACCCTGCGCGCGAATACCTTCCCGATCGGCTGAGCCTGCGCGTCAAGCAACTGCAGGCCAAGGGGCGGCAGCTGCACGATGTGGTGGCGGGCATTTCGCGCGATGGTGGCTCGTGGCACAGCAACCTCACCTCCCAGGAGCTGGATGGCTATGTGGGCTTTCGCGAAGGCACGGACGCCCAGCCCGAAGGGCAACTGGTCGCCCGGCTGTCCCGCCTGACGGTGCCGGAGGCCAAGTCCGAACGCGTAGACGCCCTGTTCAACGAAGGGCCGCGCCAGCTGCCGGCGCTGCAGATCGTGGTGGACGACATGCACCTGTCGGGCCATGCGCTGGGCCGCCTGGAGGTCGAGGCCCGCAACCGCCCCGTGCCCGGCAACGCGGCGGCACGCGAATGGCAGCTGTCGCGCTTCAACATTTCCACGCCCGAGGCCACGCTGACGGCCAACGGCCAGTGGCGCCTGCCCCAGGGGCAGTCCGAGCATCCGGGGCGCAGCCAGCTGCAGTTCCAGCTGGACCTGCGCGACGTGGGCAAGCTGCTCACGCGCTTTGACATGCCCGGCGTGGTGGGCAATGGCAAGGGGAGCCTGCAGGGCTCGGCGGGATGGACGGGCTCGCCCATCACGCCCGATTTCCGCAGCCTCTCGGGCTCCATGCACCTGGATGTGCAGACCGGCCAGTTCCTCAAGGCCGAACCGGGCCTGGCCAAGCTGCTGAGCGTGCTCAGCCTGCAGGCGCTGCCACGCCGGCTGACGCTGGATTTCCGCGATGTCTTCAGCAACGGCTTTGCCTTCGACTTCATGCGCGGTGATGTGCAGATCACCGATGGCGTGGCGCGCACCAACAACATGCAGATGAAGGGCGTCAACGCCGCCGTGCTGATGGAAGGCACGGCAGACCTGGTCCAGGAGACGCAGAATCTGCACGTGGTGGTGGTGCCAGAGATCAACGCGATGACCGCCTCCCTGGTGGCCACGGCCATCAACCCCGTGATCGGCCTGGGCAGCTTTCTGGCGCAGGTGCTGCTGCGGGGCCCGCTGATTGCAGCAGCCACCAAGGAATTCCGCATCGACGGCAGCTGGGATGATCCCCAGGTCACTGCCTTGCCGCGCCGCCGGGCCGCCCCGCCCTCTGACACACCGTCGCGCACGCCCTCCACCGCCACCGAGTCAGCCCCTTCAGGAGAGAACCCATGAAAATCGCAGCCCTGCAAATGGTGTCGGAACCCGATGTGCGCGCCAACCTCGACCAGGCCATGGCCCTGCTGCGCCAGGCGCGCGAGCAGGGAGCCGAACTCGCGGCCCTGCCCGAATACTTCTGTGCCATGGGCCTGCGCGATACCGACAAGCTGGCCTACCGCGAGAGCTTCGGCCAAGGCCCCATCCAGGACTTCCTGGGCCGCGCCGCGCGCGAGCTGCAGCTGTGGATCGTCGGCGGCACCCTGCCCCTGGTGGCCGATGACGATGCCCACGTGCTCAACAGCTCGCTGGTGTTCTCGCCCCAGGGCGAATGCGTGGCGCGCTACGACAAGATCCACCTGTTCCACTACGACAACGGCCGCGAGCGCTACACGGAGGCCGCCGTGGTCCAGGCCGGCCACACGCCCGTGACCTGCGACATCACCTCGCGCGAGGGCGAGTCCTGGCGCCTGGGCCTGAGCGTGTGCTACGACCTGCGCTTTCCCGAGCTGTACCGCCGACTGGCCGAGCAGGGTGCCGACCTGCTGCTGGTGCCCGCCGCCTTCACCCACATCACGGGCCTGGCCCACTGGGAGGTGCTGCTGCGCGCCCGCGCCATCGAAAACCAGGCCTACCTGCTGGCGCCCGCCCAGGGCGGCCACCATGAGAACGGCCGCCGCACCTGGGGCCACAGCCTGCTGGCCGACCCCTGGGGCATGGTGCTGGCGCAGCAGGCCGAGGGTGCCGGCGTGGTGCTGGGCGAGATCAAGCGCGAGCGCCTGGCGCATGTGCGCCGCCAGTTGCCGGCCCTGGAGCACCGCGTCCTGTGAATCCGCTGCACCTGTCCACGCCCGCCCCTGCCGAAGGCCGCTGGCCCTGGCGCCGCTGGCGCACTGCCTGGCGGCGCTGGTCGCTGTGGAGCCTGCTGGTCGCTTTGGTGGCCAGCATGCTCATCACCATGGTCTGGCTGGCCGGACGCTATGAGGCCTCCCAGGTCCAGGACAAGCTGGAGCGCGACACCGCCAATGCCGTGGCCGACATACGCGCCGCCCTCAACCGCAACCTGCAGGACCTGCAGGCGCTGAACGCGCCCGACAACGACCCTGCCGAGTGGAAGACCCGCGCCGCCGAGCTGCTGCAGGTGCGCCGCGAGCTGATGCGCATCGAATGGCGCGATGCGGGCCTGCAGATCCGCTCCCATGCCGAGACGCCCTACCGCAACGTGCAGTGGGAAGACCAGCTGCGCACGCAAAACACCCATCCGGAGGCCGTGCTGACCTGCACCCACGCGCGCCGCCTCAACGGCCCGGCCTACTCGCCCAGCTACTTCCAGCTGCTGGCCGAAGGCCTGGGCACGGAGATGATGGAGGTCTGCCTGCCATTGACGCAAAGCGGCCACATCATCGGCTTTGTCATCGGCACCTACAGCCTGCAAAGCCTGCTGATCACCCAGGTCAGCAAGAACCTGCCGCGCACCCAGGAAGTGTCCTTCACCGAGCCGGACGGCACGCGCCTGGCCCTGCTGGGCGCCTCCTGGCGCGGCACGCGCATGTTCACGGCGCAGCAGCTGCTGGACCTGCCGGGCAGCACCCTGGTGCTGCGCATGGACAGTTGGCACCGCGCGCCCAGCGTATTCCCCAACGTGCTCACGGCCCTGGTGACGCTGATGTCCATCGCCCTGGTGTCCGTGGTCGCCGTGCTGGTGCGCGACAACCGCCGACGCCTGCGCGCCGAGCGCGATCTGGGCGATGCGCTGGCCTTTCGCAAGGCCATGGAGGACTCGCTGGTCACGGGCCTGCGCGCGCGCGATCTGCAGGGCCGCATCAGCTATGTGAACCCGGCCTTCTGCAGCATGGTGGGCTTCACGGCCGAGGAACTGCTGGGACTGAGCATTGCGCCCTACTGGCCGCCCGAGCGCGCCGAGATCTACGCGCGCCGGCGCGACAGCCGCCTGTCCGGCAACGCCCCGCCGCCGCGCGAGGGCCATGAAAGCATCTTCATGCGCAAGGACGGAACGCGCTTTCCGGTGTTGATCTTCGAGGCGCCGCTGATCAATGCCCAGGGCCAGCACACCGGCTGGATGAGTGCCTTCATCGACATCAGCGAGCAAAAGCGCATGGAAGAGATCTCACGCGCCTCGCAGGAGCGCCTGCAGGCCACGGCCCGCCTGGCCACGGTGGGCGAGATGGCCTCGCTGCTGAGCCATGAACTCACCCAGCCGCTGGTGGCCATCTCCAGCTACGCCACGGGATCGCTGAACATGCTGGGGAGCGACGATGGCACGGGCACGGACACGGGCACAGGTGCAGGTGCGGGCAGCGCCATCTCGGACCATGAAGCCCGGCTGCGCCAGCAACTGCAGGACCTGCGCATGGCCATGGAGCGCATCAGCTTCCAGGCCGACCGCGCAGGCCGCGTGATCAAGAGCGTGCGCGATTTCGTGCGGCGGCGCGACCAGTCCCGCGAAGTCATAGGCGCCGCCGAACTCATAGACGCCGTGCTGCCGCTGATCAGCCTGCAGGCACGCAACCTGGGCGTGCGCGTGACCACCGACATCGAGCCCGGCCTCCCGCCCGTGCTGTGCGATCCGACCATGATCGAGCAGGTGCTGCTCAACCTGGCGCGCAACGGCATGCAGGCCATGGACTCGCCCGAGACCATGGAGCGCGAGCTGCAGCTGCGCGTGCGCCGTGCGGCCGCCAGCACGCGCCGCAGCTGGGTGGAGTTCGCCGTCATCGACTGCGGCACCGGCATTCCCCAGCATGTGGCGGAGCAACTGTTCACGCCCTTTTTCACCACGCGCAACGAGGGCATGGGCCTGGGCCTGAGCCTGTGCCGTACCGTGGTCGAGCAGCATGGCGGCCACCTGCAGCACAGCCCCCACAGCCCGCGCGGGACCGTCTTCGCCTTCACGCTGCCGGCGCACAGCCCTGCGCAGGTGCAGGCATAGATGGCACCAATGGAACAAATGGAACAATAGGCCCATGGAACCTGTACCCGACGCCACCGTCTACATCGTCGACGACGACACCGATGTCCGCGAAGCGCTGGCCTGGCTGCTGCGCTCGCGCCGCCTGCTCAGCGAATGCTATGACAGCGCAGAGGCCTTCGACGCCATGCTGCAGTCGCGCCCACCGCCACGCAATCCCTGCTGCCTGCTGCTGGACATGCGCATGGGCGGCATGAGCGGGCTGGCGCTGTTCAACCTCATGCTGGAACGCAACCAGATCGCAGGCATGCCCGTGATCTTCCTGACCGGCCATGCCGACGTGCCCACGGCCGTGGACACCGTCAAGCGCGGCGCCTTCGACTTCTGCGAGAAGCCTTTCTCGGACAATGCCCTCGTGGACCGCATCGAACAGGCGCTGGAACTGTCGGCCCAGCACCAGGCCGAAACCCGTGCGCGCGAAGCCGTGCGTGCACGCTTCAACGAGCTGACGGAGCGCGAGCGCGACGTGATGCGCCTGGTGGTCGAGGGCATTCCCAACAAGCTCATCGCCGACCAGCTGGACATCAGCGTGCGCACCGTCGAGGTCCACCGCGCGCGCGTCTTCGACAAGATGCAGGTCAAGTCGGCCGTTGAACTGGCCAACCTGCTGCGCACACACGGCTGACCCCTTCAGAAATACGTGGCAATCACGTCCACCACGTCATAGCGGTCATTGACGACGGCCAACTGCCGCCATTTGTCAAAGGTCAGGCAGGGGTGGGAGATGTCGAAGGCCAGCATGTCGCCTATGCGCAGGCCATCGTCCTCGGCCACCTTCAGGAAAGCATGCTGGTCCATCATGGCCGTGACCTCCCAATGGGGCGGTGTGGCCACCGGCGCGGCATCGCCGGGGCGGTAGCGCAGAGCGGGCCGGGGAGGCACAGCCTCGAAGGCGGTATCGCGCTTGCCCAGCGCCACGATGGCGCGGCCGGGCTCGGGCAGCGACTGCACATAGGCCCAGACCTGCAGCGCAGGCTGCAGGCTGGCACGCATCTGCTGCGCCACGGGATTGGTCTGGTCGATGCGCCGCTGCGCTGCCTGGTAGATGCCCGCGTCATGCGTGAGATAGCAGCCCGGGCGCAGCACCAGATCCAGCGGACCGCCAATGTCGGCCTTGCCGAACTCCTGGGCCACCACGTCATACCAGGCCGAGCCGGCGCCGGTGAGCACGGCCGGGCTGCGCTGCAGCCGGCCCTCGCCCGCCAGCCGCTGGAGCCAGTCCACGGCGCGCCGCAGCAGGGTGCGGATGGGTTCTTCTTCCTTGAGGACGCCCTCGTAGACCTCGATCCCGGCCAGTCGCACGCCGGCACCGGCCCGGACCAGCGCGTCCAGCAGCGGCTGCATCTGCGCATCGGAGCGAACGCCCGTGCGCCCGCCGGGCGGGCCCAGTTCGATCAGCACCTGCACGGACCGGCCCGCTGCGCCAAAAAAGGCGGCCAGCTGCTCGACCTGCTCGGCACAATCGACCAGGCAGAAGAACTCGAAGCCGGGATCGGCCAGCAGCTCGGCCACGGCCGCCATGTTGCGCCGGCCGATCAACTGGTTGGCCATGAGCACGCGGCGCACGCCATGGGCATGGGCCACGCACGTCTGCTGAGCGGTGGCCAGCGTGATGCCCCAGGCGCCCGCGTCGATCTGCTGGCGGAACAGGCGGGGCGCCATGGTCGTCTTTCCGTGGGGCGCGAGCTGGGCGCCGTAGGCATCCACAAAGCGCTGCATCCAGGCCAGGTTGTGCGACAGGCGCGACTGCGACAGCACAGCCACAGGCAAACTCAAGTCTTCCCGCAGCAGATTCCAGCCCTGCGCGGCAGCGTCCTGCGGCGCGCAGGGGGCGGACAGCGCGCCCAGGCCCTTGTCGAGCGGGCTGACCACGTCGGCCGCGCCCGCTGTGCTTGCTTCACTCATACGACTCCCCATTGATGGATGGGAGCCAGCATAGGGCAATGCCGGTGCCCGCCCACGCAAAAACGCCCCGCGTTGCGGGGCGTTGCATCTGGCACAGAGCCCGGGTCAGCGGGGCTGCTGGTACTGGGGCTGGTATTGCGGCTGCTGGTACTGCGGCTGCTGTTGATACTGGGGCTGCTGCTGGTGCTGCTGCGGGATCTCGCCCACGAAGATTTCCACGCGGCGGTTCATGGCACGGCCGCTGGCCGAGTCGTTGGAAGCCACGGGCTGGTGCGAGCCACGGCCTTCGGTGGCGATGCGGGCGCCCGAGACGCCTCGCATGGTCAGGTAGTTGCGCGTGCTGTTGGCGCGGTCCAGCGACAGCGGGTTGTTGATGGCATCCGAGCCGGTGCTGTCGGTGTGGCCGATGATGCGCACCTCGGCATTGGGGTTGTTGCGCAGGCCCTCGGCGAAGCGGTCCAGGATGGGAGCGAAGTTGCCCTTGATGTCGGAACGGTTGGTATCGAACGAGATGTCGCTGGGAATGTCGAGCTTGAGCTGGTTGTCAGCCGTCTGGCTCACGTTCACGCCCGTACCCTGGGTGGCCTGCTCCATCTCGCGCTTTTGCTTTTCCATGTTCTGCGACCAGATGTAGGTGCCCAGTGCGCCCACGCCAGCGCCGATCACGGCACCCGTGCCGGCCCTGCCGCCGGTGACGGCGCCCAGCACGGCGCCGGCTGCAGCGCCCACGCCAGCGCCCGTGGCCGTGCGGCGCTGGGTGTCGCTCATGTTCGCGCAGCCGGAGATGAACAGTGCGGCCGCCGTTGCGGCGGCCAGAACGATGTGCTTGCGCATTGGAAACTCCTTTTGAATCTTGGGAACGCACCGTGCGGTAGCGCCAGGGTCCCCATTGTGGAAAGCAGGCTGCGCACAGCCTATCAGTGCGGGCAGGGCATACCCGTAGGACGGCGCCCGCTCCGCGAGGCCGCCTCCACGGCCGTCACGGGCCGCTGCGATCCTGCCCGGGAGAGGGTTTGTCTGGAGACGGATGCGAATCCCGTGGCGTGTCCACGGGCAACTCGCCCTTGCGGCGTCCGGAGAACATGGTCCACCACACAATAGCGACCAGAATCACCAAGGCCAGCAGTGCTTCGAGCAAAATCAACCCCATGAATTTCCACCTCCTGCGCCATGCCGCGATGGCGCTGATTGTAGGGACGCTGGTCGCCTGCACGACCACCACCAAGCCGGTCTACGACCCCTCGCCCGTACCCGATCTGCAGCCGGGCGGCTCTCCCGCCGTCACGCCCAGGCCCCCGCTGGTCACCAACACGCCCACCAAGAGCCGCTGGATCGCGGCCGACTGGAGCGAATTGCCCGGCCTGCAGGAGGACGCGCTGCACGAGGCCTGGAATGCCTGGCTCAAGAACTGCGAACGACCCAGTTCGGTCTTCGCAGGCCTGTGCCGCGATGTGCGCCAGCTGAGCATCGCCACGGGCGACGAGCAGCGCGCCTGGCTCATGGCCAATCTGCAACCCTACCGCATCGAGGCGCTGGGCGGCGGCCCGGACGGCATGCTGACCGCCTACTACGAGCCGCTTTTCGAGGCGCGGCGCCTGCCCGGCGACGGATTCAACGTGCCGCTGTACAAGACGCCGGCCGGCGCCGGCTTCGGCAGCCGCAAGCCCTGGTTCTCGCGCCAGCAGATCGAGACCCTGCCAGAGGCCCAGGCGGCCCTGGCAGGCCGCGCCATCGCCTGGCTGCGCGACCCCGTCGATGCGATGGTGCTGCACATCCAGGGATCGGGGCGCCTGAACATCACCGAGCCTACAGGCGCGCAACGCACGATCCGCGTCGCCTTTGCGGGCACCAATGACCAGCCCTACAAGAGCGTGGGCCGCTGGCTGCTGGACCAGGGACTGGTGCGCGACGCCACCTGGCCCGGCATCAGCGCCTGGGTGGCCGCCAACCCCGGCCGCGTCAATGAAATGCTGTGGAGCAACCCGCGCTACGTCTTCTTCCGCGAGGAGCCGCTGGAAGGCCTGGACCTGCAGTTCGGCCCCAAGGGCGCCCAGGGCGTGGCCCTGACGCCAGGCCGCTCCATCGCCGTGGACAAGCAGAGCATCCCCTACGGCACACCGGTCTGGCTGTCCACATCCGGGCCCACCGTGGCCCTGAACCGCCTGGTATTCGCCCAGGACACCGGCAGCGCCATCGTCGGCGCCGTGCGTGCCGACTACTTCATGGGCTGGGGCCCCGAAGCCGGCGACCTGGCCGGCCGCATCAAGCAGAACCTGCGCCTGTGGGCCTTCTGGCCGCGCAGCCTTGCCAGCCAGGCGCCGCACTTGAGGTGACCCCCTGAGCGGCTACGCCGCTTCCCGCTTTGGGGTGCGCCGGTTTTATCCTTTGCGCCAAGGCTCGCCCCGCATGGCACAAGACCAGCGCAGACACACCTCTATCCACCGTCCCACGCTCTGGCGCGGCCCAACGCCAGGGGCGCCAAGCAAGAGCCGCCTCGCGGCGAGGGCGCCGTCCCCCTCAGGGGGAAGGCGCGCAGCGCCTCAGGGGGTATCAAAATACCTCGTGACGCGCGGCGGTTCCTTGCCCTTGTGATACGCCAGCTTGCGGTCGCGCAGCGCCACGTCGGCGGCGGTGACGCGGTCGAAGCGGCGAAGGTGCTCGGTCCATGACTCGTCGATGATCTGCTCCACGTAGCGCTCCGGGTGGCTCATGCTGTGCAGCAGGCTCCAGCCCAGCGCGCCCTGGCGCATGCGGCTGCGGCGGCTTTCCTGCATGAGGGCGCGGAAGGCCTCGGCCTGGGTGGGGTCGATCTGGTACTCGATGGTGACGACCACGCGGCCGGCTTCCGGGATGTTGACCTCGGGGCGCTGGAAGGCCTTGGAGGGGCTCAGGTCCTCCTCGATCTGGCGGTCGCGCACCAGGCGCTGCACCAGCAGCATGCAGGCCACGCCGCTGGCGGCCGCCACCATGAGGCTGCCGCGCACGCCCACCATGCTGGCCACCTGTCCCCAGAGCGCGGCGCCTGCCGCCGTGCCGCCCATGATGGACATCTGGTAGATGGACATGCCGCGCGCCCGCACCCAGTTGGGCAGGGCCATCTGGGCCGAAACGCCCAGCACGTTGGCCGTGGAGATCAGCGCCATGCCGGCAAGCATCATGGCCGGCACCGCCATGTAGACATTGGGCGACAGGGCCACGGCCAGCGTGGCCAGCGCATGCACGGCAGAGCCCGACCGAATCAGCCTTTCCTTGGACATGGCCTGGCGCAGGCGCGGCAGGAACATGGCGCCCACGATGGCGCCCGCCCCCATGGAGGCCAGCAGCAGCGTGAAGGTCTCGGCGCCGCCCCCGCCCTCGGTCGGGCCGTGCAGGCGCTGTGCCACCAGGGGCAGCAGGGCCATCACCGCCGTGCACTGCAGGAAGAAACACACCGTGCGCGCCAGCACCGCATGCATGCGCGGCGACTCGCGCACGAACTGCAGGCCCACGCGCATGGCCGAGGGCAGGCGCTCGCGGCCCAGCGGGTTGGCCACGTGGCGGCGCTTCCAGCGGATCAGCACGATGCCCGAGATGACGGACAGCACGGCATTGAGCACGAACACCCAGGCACTGCCCAGGCTGGCGATGATGGCGCCCGCCACCAGGGGTCCGATGATGCGCGAGGCGTTCATGGCCACCGCGTTCAGCGCCATGGCCGAGGGCAGGTGGTGCTTGGGCACGAGTTCGGGAATCAGCGCCGAGAACACCGGCCAGCGCATGGCCAGGCCGATGCCGTTGGCAAAGGTCAGCACCAGCAGCCAGTGCGCCGTCATCCGGCCCGAGAGCACGAACAGGCACAGCACCAGGGCCACGGCCGCCACCCAGAACTGGGTAACGATGAAGTAGCGGCGCCGGTCCAGGATGTCGGCCAGCGCGCCGCTGGGCAGGCCCAGCAGGAAGACGGGCAGCGTGGAGGCCGATTGCACCAGGGCCACGAGCACGGGCGAGGTGGTCAGCGAGGTCATGAGCCAGGCCGCCGCCACATCGTTCATCCACATGCAGGTATTGGCCGCCATCCAGATCAGCCAGAGCATGCGGAAGGTGGGGCCGGACAGCGGCGCCCAGACGCCCTGCTGGGCCTGGGCCGTCTTCTGGCCTTCGGCCTCGGCGGCCGCCCTGTCGGCAGCGGCCATGCCGGACGGGTCCTCGAGCAGGGTGCCCGGCGCCCCCGCGCCCGAGGGCTCGGCCGGGGGCTGGGTGGAAGGCTCGGTTTCTGAGGCGGGTGGCTGGGCGGGGTCTGGTGTTGATTGTTCTGCGGCCATGTGTCCCGATTCTCGGGCCAAACGCAGGGTGGCGCCAGAAATGGTTGCCTTACTAATAACCACGATCACCACCTTGTACGACAACCGTTTTTCGCTCCTGTTACAGGAGCACACTGTCGCTTCGGCGCGACCTTCATAGGCCAGTCCGCCGGCCTGCGGCTACTGGCCAGGCAGTCCCTGGCCCGCCATGGGTCCCAGCTGGGACAGCGGCAGCGCATGGCTGGACTTGATCTCGCCCAGCGAGAAACTGGTCTGCATGTCCTTCACGTTGGGCAGGTTCAGCAGCGTGTTGCGCGCGAACTGCGCAAAGCTGTCCAGATCGCGCGCCACCACCTGCAGCTCGAAGGTGCCGGTGCCGCTGATGTAGTGGCAGGTGACCACCTCGGGCAGCTTGCGGATGGCGTCCTCCATCTCCAGCGTCAGCGTGCCGGCCGTGCGCACGGCATCGAGCCGCACGAAGGCCAGCACGCCCAGGCCGATCTTGTGGCGGTCGATGTCGGCGTGGTAGCCGCGGATGAAGCCCGCTTCTTCCAGCGCCCGCACGCGGCGCCAGCACGGCGCGGCCGACAGGCCCACGCGCTGGGCCAGCTCGGCATTGGTCAAGCGTGCGTCGGCCTGCAGGTGGCCGAGGATGGCAATGTCGAATTTGTCCAAAGTTTGCACAAAACACCGTTTTCAAGAAAGATCCTTGCTCAGGATACTTGAAACAGCGCAAAGAAAGCAAAGACCTATCAGACGAGCACGAATACACTGAAAAAAGGCGATTTGGTTCAGACAACGAGTGCCGTGCATGCCTCCTTCCCGTTCCGGGCAGGACATGACAGGGCGCCGACCATCGATGGAGACAAGCCATGAATGCCCCACTGCCCGAAGACGTGCGCCGCGCCCTGGAGACGGTCACTCTTGACGACAAATACGCTCTGCAGCACGGCCGTGCGTTCATGAGCGGAGTCCAGGCCCTTGTGCGCCTGCCCATGCTGCAGCGCCAGCGCGACGCTGCAGCGGGCCTGAATACCGCAGGCTTCATCAGCGGCTACCGGGGCTCCCCGCTGGGCGGCTATGACCAGGCGCTATGGGCGGCGAAAAAGCACCTCGAATCCAACAACATCGTCTTCCAGCCCGGCGTCAATGAAGAGCTGGGCGCCACGGCCGTCTGGGGCACGCAGCAACTGGATCTCTATCCCGAGACCAAGAAGTTCGACGGCGTCTTCGGCCTGTGGTACGGCAAGGGCCCGGGCGTGGACCGATGCTCCGACGTGTTCAAGCACGCCAACATGGCGGGCACGGCCCGGCATGGCGGCGTGATCGCGCTGGCCGGCGACGACCACATCAGCAAGAGCAGCACGGCCGCCCACCAGAGCGACCACATCTTCAAGGCCTGCGGCACGCCGGTGTTCTTTCCCAGCAATGTGCAGGACATCCTGGACATGGGCCTGCATGCCTTTGCCATGAGCCGCTTCTCGGGCCTGTGGTCGGGCATGAAGACCATCCAGGAGGTGGTCGAGTCCTCGGCCAGCGTGTCGGTGGAGCCAGACCGCGTGAACATCATCCTGCCCGAGGACTTCCAGATGCCGCCCGGCGGCCTGCACATCCGCTGGCCCGATGCGCCGCTGGAGCAGGAGCAGCGGCTGATGAACTACAAGTGGTATGCGGCCCTGGCCTATGTGCGCGCCAACCGGCTCAACCACAACGTGATCGAGGGCCCCAACGACCGCTTCGGCCTGATCGCCAGCGGAAAGGCCTACAACGACATGCGCCAGGCCCTGGCCGACCTGGGCCTGGACGACGACACCTGCCGCCAGCTGGGCATACGCGTGCACAAGGTCAACGTGGTCTGGCCGCTGGAGGCCACCATCACGCGCGACTTCGCGCGCGGCCTGCAGGAAATCCTGGTGGTGGAGGAAAAGCGCCAGGTCATCGAATACCAGATCAAGGAAGAGCTGTACAACTGGCGCTCCGACGTGCGGCCCAACGTGGTCGGCAAGTTCAGCGACGAACACGGCGGCGAATGGTCGGTGCCCAATCCCAGCCAGGATTGGCTGCTGCGCCCCAATGCGGACCTGACGCCGGCCCTCATCGCGCGCGCCATCGTCCAGCGCCTGACCAAGATCGGCGTGCCCGAACACATCGCCCAGCGCATGCACGAGCGCATTGCCGTGCTGGACGCCCGCGAGGCCGCGCTCAAGGTGGCCCAGAGCCAGCCCACGGGCGACCGCGTGCCATGGTTTTGCAGCGGCTGCCCGCACAACACCAGCACCCGCGTGCCCGAGGGCAGCCGCGCCGTGGCCGGCATCGGCTGCCACTACATGACGGTGTGGATGGACCGCTCCACCAGCACCTTCACGCAGATGGGCGGCGAGGGCGTGACCTGGGTGGGCCAGGCGCCCTTCACCAAGGACGCCCATGTCTTTGCCAACCTGGGCGACGGCACCTACTTCCACAGCGGCCTGCTGGCGATACGCCAGAGCATCGCGGCCGGCGTGAACATCACCTACAAGCTGCTGTACAACGACGCCGTGGCCATGACGGGCGGCCAGCGCGTGGGCGAGCGGCCCGAGGGCCATTCGGTGCTGCAGATCATGAACAGCCTCAAGTCCGAGGGCGTGGCCAAACTGGTCATCGTCACCGACGAGCCCGCCAAGTACGACGGCGTGGCGCTGGCCGAGGGCGTGACCGTGCACCACCGCGACGAGCTGGACCGCATCCAGCGCGAGTTCCGCACCCTCAAGGGCTGCACGGCCATCATCTACGACCAGACCTGCGCCACCGAAAAGCGCCGCCGCCGCAAACGCGGCACGCTGGCCACGCCCGACAAGACCGTGGTCATCAACGAGCTGGTCTGCGAGGGCTGCGGCGACTGCTCGGTGCAGTCCAACTGCCTGTCGGTCGAGCCGGTGGAGACCGAGTTCGGCCGCAAGCGCCGCATCAACCAGAACACCTGCAACAAGGACTACTCCTGCGTGAAGGGCTTTTGCCCCAGCTTCGTCACCATCGAAGGCGGCCAGCTCAAGAAGCCCAAGAAGGAGAAAAAGGGCGACCTGTCCATGCTGCCCGCCATCCCGGAGCCCGTGCTGCCGGTGGCCGAGCAGGCCTGGGGCATCGTCGTGGCCGGCGTCGGCGGCACGGGGGTGATCACCATCGGCTCGCTGCTGGGCATGGCGGCCCACCTGGAGGGCAAGGGCGTGATCACCCAGGATGCGGCCGGCCTGGCGCAAAAGGGCGGCTCCACCTGGAGCCACATCCAGATCGCAAACCGCCCCGAAGCCATCTACACCACCAAGGTGGACATGGCCAAGGCCGATCTGGTGATCGGCTGCGACCCCATCGTCACGGCCACGCCGACCACCATGTCCGTGATGCAGCCGGGCCGCACCTTCGTGGCGCTCAACAGCCACGGCTCGCCCACGGCAGCCTTCGTCACCAACCCTGACTGGCAGGCACCGGACGACCGCTGCGCCAGCGCCCTGGCCCAGGCCGTGGGCCCCGAGCTGCTGGGCAGCTTCGACGCCGAGCAGGTGGCCGTGCAGCTGCTGGGCGACAGCATCTACACCAACCCGCTGATCCTGGGCTACGCCTGGCAAAAGGGCCGCGTGCCGCTGTCGCATGCGGCGCTGATGCGTGCCATCGAACTCAACGGCGTGCAGGCCGACAACAACAAGGCCGCCTTCGAGTGGGGCCGCCGCTGCGCCCATGACCTGGCTGCCGTGCGCGCCCTGTTCCAGACGGCCCAGGTGATCCAGTTCGTCAAGAAGCCTTCGCTGACCGAGATGGTGGCCAAGCGCGTGGACTTCCTCACGGCCTACCAGAACGCCGCCTATGCGGCCGAGTACCAGGCCTTCGTGGACAAGGTCCATGCCGCCGAGCGCGCCGTGGCGGGCTCGGGTACGCGCCTGTCGCAAGCCGTGGCCCGCTATCTGTTCAAACTCATGGCCTACAAGGATGAGTACGAGGTCGCGCGCCTGCACACCGATGCGGCCTTCAGCCAGCGCATCGCCAGCATGTTCGAGGGCGACTACCGCGTGGTCCACCACCTGGCGCCGCCGTCGTCGGCCGCCAAGGACGAGCAGGGCCATCTGGTCAAGAAGTCCTACGGTCCCTGGATGCGCAAGGCCATGCAGGTGCTGGCGAAGATGAAGGGCCTGCGCGGCACGGCGCTGGACCCCTTCGGCCGCACGCAGGAGCGCCGCACCGAGCGCGCACTGATCCAGGAATACCGCCAGTGCATAGAAGGACTGCTGTCCGAGCTCACGCCCGAGCGCCTGGCGCTGGCCGTGGAGATCGCCAGCATTCCCGAGGACATCCGCGGCTACGGCCACGTCAAGGAGCGCAACCTGGCTGCGGCCCGCACCAAGTGGAAGGCGCTGATGGCACGCTGGAACGCCCCGTCACGGGGTGCGGGCAGCACGGGACAGCCCGCAGTCGGCGTGGCCTGAAACCACACGGACAGCCCCGCCACAGGGGTGTCCTGTAAGATCGCGGCCGCCGCCCGTACCGTGAGGTGCGGGCGGCGCGGTTGCCTCCGGGGCCGCTTCAAGTGCCGTCACGCCGGGCGCAAAAACCACGAAAAACCGCGCTCCGCCCCTTTAAAAACGGCAGATGGCCGCCAGTTGCAGCCATCGTCGCCGAAAAACCCGCAGCAGCCAGATCCTGGCAGCCCATGTGGGTCAGGGCTGACGCATACAATGCTCCGTTCTCCTGCGCGGGCCCGTGCATATCGGCGTGCGCAGCGACCCTTTTTCGACCTTCCAATCCTGGAGTCTTGCCCGTGTTTATTTCTTCCGCTTTTGCCCAGACCGCACCCGCAGCAGCAGCCTCCGGTGGCGACTTCATGTCGCAGTTGATGGGCATGGCGCCTCTGGCGCTGATGTTCGTGGTGCTGTACTTCGTGATGATCCGTCCGCAGATGAAGCGCCAGAAGGAGCATCGCTCCATGATCGAGGCACTGGCCAAGGGTGACGAAGTGGCAACGGCCGGCGGCATCATCGGCCGCGTGACGCGCATGTCCGAGCAATTCCTGCACATCGAGATCGCCTCGGGTGTGGAAGTCCAGATCCAGCGCAGCGCTGTCGTCCAGGTGCTGCCCAAGGACACGCTGAAGTAAGCGCTGTCCCTGTCTTGCGGGTGTGCGGACCGCGCAGGCGGCAGCACACCCTTTTGTGCGTTGCTGTCTACAAAGAGCGAAGAGCGCGATCATGAACCGATATCCGGTCTGGAAGTACGCGATCATCGTGATCGCGCTGCTGGTAGGGGTGCTCTACACCCTGCCCAATTTTTTCGGTGAGGCGCCTGCGGTGCAGGTCTCCTCGGCCAAGGCCACCATCAAGGTGGACAACGCCGTGCTGCAGAAAGTCGAAGAGGCCTTGAAGGCTGCCGATGTCAAGCCCGACGTCCTGTCCATCGAAGGCACCTCGGTGCGCGCGCGCTTCAACACGCCCGACGAGCAGCTCAAGGCCAAGGACGTGATCCAGAAGGCCCTGATCCCCGATGCCAACGACCCGGCCTACATCGTGGCCCTGAACCTGGTGTCGCGCTCGCCGCAATGGCTCACGGCCGTCGGCGCCAAGCCCATGTACCTGGGGCTGGATCTGCGCGGTGGCGTGCACTTCATGCTGCAGGTGGACATGGCCGCCGCCCTGACCAAGAAGGCCGACTCCTTTGCCGGCGACCTGCGCAGCTCGCTGCGCGACAAGAACATCCGCCACGGCGGCGTCTCGCGCAACGGCAACACCGTCGAGATCCGCGTGCGCGACGAAGCCATGCTCACGGCCGCGCGCAACCTGGTCTCCGACCAGTTCCCCGATCTGGCGGCCACCTCCGAGCCGGATGGCGCAGGCTTCAAGCTGCTGGCCTCCATCAAGCCCGAAGCCCTGCGCAAGGTGCAGGAGCAGGCGCTCAAGCAGAACATCGTCACCCTGCACAACCGTATCAACGAGCTGGGCGTGGCCGAGCCCGTGATCCAGCAGCAGGGCCTGGACCGCATCATCGTGCAACTGCCCGGCGTGCAGGACACGGCCAAGGCCAAGGACATCCTGGGCCGCACGGCCACGCTGGAAGTGCGCCTGGTCGACGAATCCTCCGAGGCGCGCGGCGCCGAACTGGGTTCGGGCCCCGTGCCCTTCGGCTCCGAGCGATACCTGGACCGCAACGCCCAGGCCGTGATCGTGCAAAAGCAGGTCGTGCTGACCGGCGAGAACCTCACCGACGCACAGCCCGGCTTCGACAGCCAGACCCAGGAGCCCACGGTCAACCTGGTGCTGGATGCCAAGGGCGCACGCATCTTCAAGGACATCACGCGCGAGAACGTGGGCAAGCGCATGGCCATCATCCTGTTCGAAAAGGGCAAGGGCGAGGTCGTGACGGCTCCCGTGATCCGCACCGAGATCGGCGGCGGACGCGTGCAGATCTCGGGCCGCATGACCACGGCGGAAGCCAACGACACGGCCCTGCTGCTGCGCGCCGGCTCGCTGGCCGCGCCCATGGAGATCATCGAGGAATACACCATCGGCCCCAGCCTGGGCGCCGACAACATCAACCGCGGCATCCACTCCGTGGTCTGGGGCCTGGTGGCCATCGCGGCCTTCATGTGCGTGTACTACCTGCTGTTCGGCGTGATCTCCACGGTGGCGCTGTCGGTCAACGTGCTGCTGCTGCTGGCCATCCTGTCCATGCTGCAGGCCACGCTGACCCTGCCCGGCATCGCCGCCATGGCGCTGGCGCTGGGCGTGGCCATCGACTCCAACGTGCTGATCAACGAGCGCATCCGCGAGGAACTGCGCGGCGGCGCGTCGCCGCAGGCGGCCATCCATGCGGGCTACGAGAACGCCTGGCACACCATCCTGGACTCGAACGTGACCACGCTGATCGCGGGCCTGGCGCTGCTGGCCTTCGGCTCCGGCCCGGTGCGCGGCTTCGCCGTGGTGCACTGCATCGGCATCCTGACCAGCATGTTCTCGGCCGTGTTCTTCTCGCGCGGCCTGGTCAACCTCTGGTACGGCCGCCGCAAGAAGCTCAAGAGCATTTCCATCGGCCAGGTCTGGAAGCCTGAAGACACCAGCCAGCTGCGCTCGGTGACGGCCAAGGGATCCAGCGTCGCCGATTCCGGCGCCAACAACTGAAAGGGGGAAGACCATGGAGTTCTTCCGCATCCGCAAAGACATCCCCTTCATGAAGTACGCGTTGATCCTCAACGCGGTGTCCTTCATCACCTTCGCGCTGGCCGTGTTCTTCCTGCTCACCCGCGGCCTGCACCTGTCCGTGGAATTCACGGGCGGCACCGTGATGGAGGTGGCCTATACCCAGCCCGCCAACATTGCCAAGGTGCGCGACACGGTCGCCGGCCTCGGCTACGCCGATGTCACGGTGCAGAACTTCGGCACATCGCGCGACGTGATGATCCGCCTGCCCGTGCAAAAGGACGTGACCTCGGCCCAGCAAAGCGAGCAAGTACTCACGGCACTCAAGAAGGAAGACGCCGAAGTCACGCTGCGCCGCACCGAGTTCGTGGGCCCGCAGGTGGGTGACGAGCTCATGCACAACGGCCTGATGGCCCTGGGCTTCGTGGTGCTGGGCATCGTGATCTACCTGGCCATGCGCTTCGAGTGGAAGTTCGGCGTGGCCGCCGTGATCGCCAACCTGCACGACGTGATCATCATCCTGGGCTTCTTCGCGTTCTTCCAATGGGAGTTCTCGCTGTCGGTGCTGGCCGGCGTGCTGGCCGTGCTGGGCTACTCGGTCAACGAGTCGGTCGTGATCTTCGACCGTATCCGCGAAGCCTTCCGCAAGTTCCGCAAGCTCAGCACCACCGAGGTGATCGACCACGCCATCACCAGCACCATGAGCCGCACCATCATCACCCACGCCTCCACCGAGGCCATGGTGCTGTCCATGTTCTTCTTCGGCGGTCCCAGCCTGCACTACTTCGCGCTGGCGCTGACCATCGGCATCCTGTTCGGCATCTATTCCTCAGTCTTCGTGGCCGCCGCCATCGCCATGTGGCTGGGCGTCAAGCGCGAGGATCTGATCAAGGCGCCCAAGGCTTCCTCGGACCCCAACGACCCCAACGCCGGCGCCACCGTGTAAGCGGATGTTTTAGCCCTGGACCGGCTTACACTCCCGGGCATGCCCTCCCTGCCCCACCCTTCCAACGCGCCTGCTGGCCCCCAGTCCTCCCTGGGCCAGCAGGCGCGTTTGCATTGGGTGCGAGGACTGTGCAAGGGCCTGCCCGGCGTGGCTCAGCAGCTGCTGGCGCAGATGGAGCAACAGGCCCAGGCCGTGGGCACGCAGCGCGAAATGCAGGAACGGCGTGAAGCCTGGGGCAACTACCGCCAGCACCAGAACGCCTGGCTGAACGCCAGCATGCAGGCCCTGCAAGGCGCGCTGCAGCCGGCCAAAGCCGCGCCTGCCGCCGTGCCGCAGCGCGGCGCGCTGCAGTTCGAGTTGCTCAGCGACGATGTGGTGGAGAACAAGATCCTGGCCTCCCGCATGGCCCTGGCCATGGGAGAGACCGCAGCGCCGGCCTTCGACACGCTGCGTCTGCGCATGCAGTTCATCGAGGGCCGCGAGCTGCCCTCGGACGACATCCTGCGTACCGAAACCGTGTGCCGGCACCTGGTCGAGCAATGGCTGGCCACGGGCCTGCAGCGCGGTGATCTGCAGCGCGTGCTGGACCTGCTGCAGACGGCCCTGGCGCCCGTGCTGGTGACCGAGTACCAGGCCGCCCATGTGCTGCTGGACGGCCAGGGCGTCACCCGCTCGCAGGACGTGGCCATGCGCGTGCGGCGCACCGAGGCAGGCAACTCCACGCGCGCCATGGGCCTGGGCCAGACCGCCGCGCCACCTGCTGCGGCCTCGCAGCATGCCACTGCATCACAGCATTCCTCGGCCTATGCGCCCACGCAGATGGGCGGCGTGCCCGGCGCTGCCGCCTACCCGCCTGACGCCGCCGCGCCCCATGGCCAGATGCCGGCGATGCCCGCCATGCCCGTAGGCCTGACAACCCTTTCGCGCGCACGCCACCGCGCCCAGGAAGTCGTGGGCCAGTTGCGCCGCCTGCTCATGCAGCCGGGCGTGGGCGTGCAGGGCCTGGTGCCCGGTGTGGGCGCAGGCATGCCCCAGGCGCCCGCATCGGCCGCGCTGACCCAGGCCTTGCTGGAGCAGCGCGTGGTGGCCCAGACGCAGTACCAGCAGATGCTGGCCCAGGGCCTGACCACGCTGCACATCGATGTCAGCCCGGCTGCCATCGGCCAGTTGGTCGGGCAGGTGCGCGAACGTTCGGCCGACCTCAAGCGCAAGGCCACCACCTCGGGCGAAAAGGCCACCATCGAGATCGTGGCCCTGATGTTCCAGGCCATCCTGACCGAGGACCGCATCCCGCCCTCGGTGCGCGTCTGGTTTGCCCGGCTGCAGGTGCCCGTGCTGCGCGTGGCACTGGCCGAGCCGGAATTCTTCAGCAACCTGCGCCATCCGGCCCGGCTGCTGATCGATCGCCTGGGCTCCTGCGTGATGGGATTCGACGCCTCCAGCATCAGCGGCAGCGCGCTGGAGTCCGAGATCCGGCGCATCGTCCAGGTCATCGAGCAATACCCCGAAACGGGCCAGAAAGTGTTCGTGCTGGTGCTGCGCGAGTTCGAGGATTTCCTGGCGCGCTACCTGACCCAGTCGCAGGACAAGGCCAAGATCGTCACCGTGGCCCAGCAGGTGGAGCAAAAGGAAACCCTGGCCATCCAATACACGATCGAGCTGCGCCACCTGCTCACCGACATGCCGGTGCGCAAGGAGATCCGCGAGTTCCTGTTCAAGACCTGGACCGAGGTGCTGGCCCTGGCCGCCGTGCGCCACGGCGCCAAGGACGCGCGCACCATGCGCTTCAAGCAGGCCGCCAGCGAACTGGTCTGGGCCGCCAGCGCCAAGCCCACGCGCCAGGAACGCTCGCGCGTGATCCAGACGCTGCCGACGCTTTTGCAGACCCTGCGCGAAGGACTGGCCCTGATCGGTGTCACGGGCGACGCCCAGTCCACGCGCATCAAGCTGGTCACCGACACGCTGGCCGAGGCCTTTGTCTCCAAGACCGCGACCATCGCCCCGGCCCGCATTGAGGCCATGGCGCAGCGGCTGGCCCATCTGGAGCAGTACATCAATGAAGACGGCATGCTCGACGAGGACATGCCGCTGTCGCCCGAGAACATCGAGATGATCCTGGGCGTGGACACTGCCGGCCTCAACGTCATCCCGAGCACGAACACGGCCGTGGAGCCGGTGATGCTGGAATGGGCGGCCTCTCTGGAGACGGGCCGCTGGTTCACCCTGGACCACAACGGCGCGCGCATCCAGGTGCAATACACCTGGCGCAGCCGCCGCAAGCAACTGCACCTGTTCGCCGCGCTCGATGGCACCTGCCACCTGCTGCAGCTGCGGCGCATGGCCTCCTACCTGCAGTCCGGCCTGCTGGCCGTGCATGATGAGGAGGCGCTCACCGTGCGCGCGACGCGGGATGCGCTGCAGAAGATTCAGGCGAACCCTGAAAGGCTAAGCTCCCCCTGAGGCGCTACGCGCCTTCCCCCCGGGGCACGGCGCCTCTCTACCCGCTTCGCGGGGGAGGGGGACGATGCCATCGGCTAGGCGCCCCCACCGCGAGGCGGCTCTTGCTCGGCATCTCCCGCTTGGGGACGCGCCAGTTTTTGAGATCAGGCCTGGGCCAGGCGCTGGAACAGGCCGCCGGGCAGGCGTTCCACGCGGCCTTCCAGTTCCAGCTCCAGCAGGCGGGCCTGCAGGGCTGCGGCGTCCATGCCTGTGCGGTCCATGAGCTCGTCCAGCGACAGCGGGTCGTGGGCCAGGGCGCGCAGGGTGGCGTCGCTCTCAGGGTCCTGGGCGGACTGGACAGCTACCGCTGCCGATACAGGCTTGGGAAGCGGCAGGCGCGCGGCCGTGCCCTGCAGCTCATCGAGCACGTCCTGCGCCGTTTCCACGAGCTTGGCGCCCTGGCGCAACAGCGCATGGCAGCCGCGCGACTGGGGCGCGTGGATGGAGCCAGGAATGGCAAAGACTTCGCGGCCCTGTTCGCTGGCCAGCCTGGCCGTGATCAGCGAGCCCGACTGCAGGGCCGCCTCGACCACCAGCGTGCCCTGGGACAGGCCCGCGATGATGCGGTTGCGCTGTGGAAAGTGCGCGGCCATGGGGCCGGTGCCCAGCGGATATTCGCTGACGATCAGCCCGTGGCTGGCCACTTCGCGGGCCAGGGCGGCATGGCGCCGCGGGTAGACCTGGTCCAGGCCCGTGCCGACGACGGCAATGGTGACGGGAGCACCCAGTCCGCCCAGGCGTGGCGCCGCGCGCAGCGCGCCTTCATGGGCCGCGCCATCCACGCCTTGCGCCAGTCCGGAGACGATGCACAGGCCGGCCTCGGCCAGCGCCTGCGCCATGGCACGCGCGTTGGCCGCGCCCTGGACCGTCGGCCCGCGGCTGCCGACCATGGCCAGGGACTGTGGATAGGGGAACCAGGGGCCAGAACCTGTCATGCAGCGCTCGCTGCCCTGCACATGCAGCAGCAGCGGCGGATCTTCGGTCTGCAGCAGCGCCTGCGGATACTGGGGATGGCCCAGCACGAGCACGGCGTGCAATTGACCGGACGCGGGCTTGTCCAGCCATTGCGCCGTGGCCGCTACAAGCTGGTCCAGGCGCTGGGGCACCGTCTGCAGGGCATGGGACTGTGCGGCGGTCACCAGTCCGTGCCAGGCGGCCGGCGGGCCGCTCCAGATGTCCTGCGCACCACCGCAGGCCGCCAACAGACGCCGGGCCGTGGTGCGGCCCACACCGGGCGTCAGCAGCAGCCGGAGCCAGGCAAAGAGTTCGTCAGGAGCCAACCGGTCCGTGGACTGCAGGGCGGCCGCCATGGCGCTGCCGGCAGGCCGTGGTGGCTCAAGGAGCCGGCGAGGTCAGGCTGTCGCCGACCTCGACACCGCGCCGCGCCTCCAGGATCAGCGCGTAGGAGACGCGATCGAAGGTCCGGAACACCATGGCATGGCCGTTGTGTTCGTCGGGCAGTTGCACCTCTTCCTTTTTCTCGCCCGTCTTGTCCACGATGCGTGCGCCGCGGCGTATCAGCTCCAGCACCGTGCCCACGTCCATGCCGTCCTGCGTGCCCTTGTTGATGGCAATGACCTGGTTGTTGGCCGCCCAGCGCACGGCCTGATCACCGTACAGGGAAACCACATGGGCCTTCACTGCCTGTTGCGGCGCGTGGGGCGCGTAGTTCATGTAGCTGCGCTCGGGCGCGGGCAGCAGGCGGTCGCCGGCGCGCATTTCGGTCTTGGAACGCGACAGGTCCACCGTGGCGGGAGAGTTCTGCTGGTGCTTTTCGCCCTTGCTGTCGACGATCTCCAGCGTGGTCTCGCCCTCGATGAGATCGGCCAGGCCCAGGTACTTGGCCTCATAGCCCAGCACCTCGCCGGAGATGGGATCCTTGAGCGCCACGGCATCGCGGAAGACGCGGTACTGGCGCGGCAGGCCGTCGCCCTTGCGCAGCGGCGCCTCGGCGGTGCCGCGTGCATAGGCGCGGTCGCCGCTGGCCATGAGCACGCGCTCGTCCGTGGTGGCGATCAGGCGTGGCGCGCGCAGTAGCGTTTCGGCATCGACGACCAGGGGCTCGGCCAGGAAGGGCTCGATCAGATGGGGCTGCAGCGTGGGCAGGGCCGCCTGGGCCAGGGATTCGCTGCGCGTGCTCGGAGTGATGCGGACCACGCCGGGCTCTCCGACATCGCCCATGGGGCGGGCCGTGCTCAGGCGGGCGTAGCCGTCACGCTTGTCCAGGTACAGCACCTGGCCCGGATAGATGAGATGGGGATTGGCGATGGCCTGCATGTTCATGCCCCACAGCTCGGGCCAGCGCCAGGGACGGCGCAGGAACATGCCGGAGATGCCCCACAGCGTGTCGCCGCGCTTGACGGTGTAGCTGTCGGGCGCATCGGGCGCCAGCTCACCCACGGGAACGCCCTGCTGCGCCACCTGCTGGGCTGCCGAGCGCTGCGATGGCGTCACCGGATACTGCTGCGCGTGGGCCGCCGCACACGCGGCGATCAGGGCCGAGGCAACAGTCCAGGTACGAGCTGTGGCGAATGCAGTCATGGAATTCCTCTTCTTGTGTCTGACACAGCGTCCCTCCTAGGCACTGCGGCACGGCCGATCTTGTCATGAACGGCCATACAGGTCTTACAAATCAGCAAAGATTCTGCGTGCAAGGCCATGAGAGGGCAACGCTTATTGCGTCGTCCCGCTGCGCCCAGGCAGAAAAGTGGCGAAAATAACGACATTCACCGACCACGCCATGTCCATTCTGCCCATTCTTTGCTATCCCGACCCCCGCCTGCACACCGTCGCCAAGCCGGTCGCCAAGGTCGATGACCGCATTCGCCAACTGGTCCAGGACATGTACGCCACCATGTATGACGCCCAGGGCGTGGGACTGGCCGCCACCCAGGTGAATGTGCATGAACGCGTGGTCGTGGTCGATGTCTCCGAAGGCCGCGACGAGCCCTTTGCGCTGATCAACCCCGAGCTGCTCTGGGCCAGCGACGAGAAGCAATTGGGCGAGGAAGGCTGTCTGTCCGTGCCCGGCATCTACGACGGTGTCGAGCGCTCCACGGCCATCAAGGTCAAGGCGCTGGACGAGAACGGCAACGAACGCATCATCGAGGCCGAAGGCTTCAAGGCCATCTGCATCCAGCACGAGATGGACCATCTGATGGGCAAGGTCTTCGTCGAATACCTGTCGCCGCTCAAGCGCAACCGCATCAAGACCAAGCTGCTCAAGCAGCAGAAACAGGCAGAACGCGCATGACCCGCCTGCCAGCGCTTCGCTTCATGCCGCGCTGGAAGATGGACGGCGCGGGCCTCGTTGCCTGGGCGCTGCTGGCCCTGTCCCTGCTGCTGGCGGGCTGCACCGTACCCGAGTGGCAAAAGCCCGGCACGCCACGGGCCGACATCGAGCGCTCCATGGGCCGCCCGACCCTGAGCCTGCCGCTGGACGGCGGCGGCACGCGCCTGGTCTACAGCTGGCAGCCTGCAGGCCAGCAGGTCTATCACATGGATTTCGACGCCAGCCAGCGCCTGGTGCGCGTGGAGCAGGCGCTCACCATCGAACGCTTCCACGCCCTGCGCAATGGCGAGGACACCCGGGAAAGCGTGCGTCAGCTCTTCGGCCCGCCTGCGCTGATCGAGAGGGTCTACAGTTTCAACGGCGACATCTGGACCTACCGTATCCTGGAAAATGGCATTCGCCGCCAGGCCCATGTGCATATCGACCCCGCCGGCGTGGTGCGCCGCGTGATGTTCACCGACGAAGTGTTCAATGACGACGATCGGCGTTGAGCCTGCACACCGTCCCCACCGTCCCTACTGGATTGCATGAGAGTCATTTTTGCCGGCACGCCCGAGTTCGCGCGCGTTGCCCTTGAACGCCTGCTCGCCGCGGGCTTCACCGTCCCCCTGGTGCTGACCCAGCCCGACCGTCCTGCCGGGCGCGGCATGAAGCTGCAGGCCTCGCCCGTCAAGCAGTGCGCGCTGGAGCATGGCATTGCCGTGGCCCAGCCGCGCAGCCTGCGCCTGGACGGCAAATACCCCGAAGAGGCCGCCGCCGCCCGCGCCGCCATCGAAGCGGCCCAGGCCGATGTCATGGTCGTGGCCGCCTACGGGCTGATCCTGCCGCAGTGGGTGCTCGATACGCCTCCGCGCGGCTGCCTGAACATCCACGCCAGCCTGCTGCCGCGCTGGCGCGGCGCCGCCCCCATCCACCGCGCCATCGAGGCCGGCGATGCCGAGACCGGCGTCACCATCATGCAGATGGATGCGGGCCTGGACACGGGCGACATGTGCCTGATCGAGCGCCTGCCCATCACCGCCGACGACACCACGGCCAGCCTGCACGACAAGCTGGCCGACCTGGGCGGGCGCCTCATCGTCGAGGCGCTGGAGATGAGCGCCTGCGGCGGCCTGCCGCGCACGCCCCAGCCTGCCGAAGGCGTGAACTACGCGCACAAGATCGAAAAGGCCGAAAGCCAGATCGACTGGCGCCAGGATGCCGAGGCCATTGCCCGTCGCCTGCGCGCCTTCAACCCCTTCCCGGGTGGCGCCACGCAGTACGGCGATGAAGCCATCAAGGTCTGGGAGGCTCACGCCGACCCCGCCGCCGCCGTGGCGGCGGCAGTGCCCGGCACCGTGCTGTCCGCAGGCGCCGACGGCGTGCGCGTGGCCTGCGGCCAGGGCGTGCTGTGCATGACGCTGCTGCAGCGCGCGGGCGGCAAGCGGCTGGCGGCAGGCGATTTCCTGCGCGGCTTCGATCTGCCTGAAGGAGCCATCCTGGACGGTGCTGCCAGCGGCGGCACGCCATGAACCTGCAGCCCCTGGTGGAGCGCGCACGCGGCATTGCGCGCGATCCCGCCTTCATGACCGGCGTGCGCGACATGTCGGGCACGGCGCTGGGCATCGGCGCCTGGGGCCTGGTCACGGGCGTGGCCATGATCAAGAGCGGCATGTCCCTGCCCCTGGCGCTGTTCATGGGCCTGCTGGTCTATGCCGGCAGTGCCCAGCTGGCGGTGCTTCCGCTGATGGCCGTGGGCGCGCCCATGTGGGTGGTCTGGTTCACGGCCATCTGCGTGAACCTGCGCTTCGTCATCCTCAGCAGCATGTGGCGCAGCTACTTTGCCCACCTGCGCCTGCGCCACCGCCTGGCCATCGCCTATTTCAGCGGCGACGTGATCTTCGTGGGCTTCATGAAGCGCTACCCCGATGCCCGGCCCCAGCCCGAGCAGTTGCCCTATTTCTGGGGTGCCGCCTCGACCAACTGGCTGGCCTGGCAGATCCCGTCCACGTTGGGCATCCTGCTGGCCGACCAGGTGCCCCTGTCCTGGGGCCTGGGCTTTGCGGGCGTGCTGGCCCTGATGGGCGTGCTGCTGTCCATGCTCAACGACCGTGCCACCTGGGTGGCAGGCGTGGTTGCAGCCAGCGCGGCCGTGGCGGCCTTTGCGCTGCCGCTCAAGCTCAATATCCTCGTGGCCATCGCGGCAGCCGTGGCCGCAGGCCTGCTGGCGGAATCGCTGCAGCAGCGCCTGCGCGCACTGCAGGCGCCTGAAAAAGGGGAGCCAGGCCCGGTGATTGTCCCGCCCGATACAGCACATGGCGAGCGCCATGCCCGGCTGCCGCTGGACGAAGACGCCCGGCCCGTGCAAACCAAGGAAAAGGAAACGCTCTGATGGATCTGTCCTGGCTGTGGCCCTGGCTGGCCTGCGTGGGCCTGGCGGCCATCACGCTGTTCACACGCGCCTTCTTCCTGATTCCAGAACGCGAGGTGCCCTTGCCGCAATGGCTCAAGCGCGGCCTCAAGTACGCGCCGCTGGCGGCCCTGGCGGCCGTGATTGCGCCCGAGATCGTGATGACCAACGGCCGGCTGATCTCCACCGTGGTCGATGCGCGCCTGCCGGCCCTGGCTTGCGCGGTCATGTATTTTTTTTACAAGCGCAGCATCATGGGAACGATCGCTCTTGGCATGGCGGTCTATCTGCCACTGCATATCGGCCTGGGCTGGTAGGCGCAGCGCGGCCGAGAGCGGCCGAGAGCGCCCGGCTGCCCGGCTGAAACCGGATTACAGGCGCTCCCGATGCCCCGGATCGCCGGAGCGGCCGCCCGCTGCCAGGGCGGGCACGCCGCCTACAATGGCCGCGCTTTACCTCTTTTTCGTTTCAATTCCATGGCGATCGCCACCGATCGCAACGCCGCCGTCATGAACATTCTCCGTTTCTCCGATCTGTGCGCCCAGGGCAAGGCCCAGGGCCAGCGCGTCTTCATCCGCGCCGACCTCAACGTGCCCCTGAACGATGCTGGCGAGATCACCGAGGACACGCGCGTGCGCGCCTCCGTGCCCGCCATCGAGATGGCACTGAAGGCCGGCGCCGCCGTGATGGTGACCAGCCACCTGGGCCGCCCCACCGAAGGCGAGTTCAAGCCCGCCGATTCGCTGGCGCCCGTGGCCCGCCGCCTGGGCGAGCTGCTGGGCCGCGAAGTGCCCCTGGTCGCCGACTGGGTGGACGGCGTGCAGGTGGCGCCCGGCCAGGTCGTGCTGCTGGAGAACTGCCGCGTGAACGTGGGCGAGAAGAAGAACAAGGAAGAACTGGCCCGCAAGCTGGCCGCGCTGTGCGACATCTTCGTGCACGACGCCTTCGGCACTGCCCACCGTGCCGAGGGAACCACCTACGGCATCGCCCAGTTCGCGCCCATTGCCTGCGCGGGACCGCTGCTGTCGGCCGAGATCGACGCCATCACCAAGGCCCTGGCCAACCCGCGCCGCCCGCTGGCCGCCATCGTGGCCGGCTCCAAGGTCTCGACCAAGCTGACCATCCTGCAGTCGCTTGCCAAGAACGTGGACCAGCTCATCGTGGGCGGCGGCATTGCCAACACCTTCATGCTGGCGGCGGGCCTGAAGATCGGCAAGAGCCTGGCCGAGGCCGACCTGGTCGGCGAGGCCCGCGCCGTGATCGACGCCATGGCCGCACGCGGCGCCGAGGTGCCGATTCCCACCGACGTGGTGGTCTCCAAGACCTTTGCGGCCGACGCGCCCGCCACCGTCAAGAAGGCCACCGAAGTGGCTGACGACGACATGATCCTGGACATCGGCCCCGAGACTGCCGCCCGCCTGGCCGAGCAACTGCGCAAGGCCGGCACCATCGTCTGGAACGGCCCCATGGGCGTGTTCGAGTTCGACCAGTTCGCCAACGGCACCAAGGTCGTGGCCCAGGCGATTGCCGAGTCCGACGCCTTCAGCATCGCCGGTGGCGGCGATACCCTGGCCGCCATCGCCAAGTACGGCATCGAGGACAAGGTCGGCTACATCTCCACGGGCGGCGGCGCCTTCCTGGAAGTGCTGGAAGGCAAGACCCTGCCTGCCTTCGAGATCCTGCAAAAGCGCGCCAACGGCTGAGCACGGCAACATCCGGATACGGGGCACTTTCTTGTCAGTGCCTCGCGGCGAAGCCACAATCGACACTTTGCGCAGCTGCAGCAATCCGCCGCAGCGCGCCCCCGCACCGAGGAGAAATCCATGCGATCGTTCAAATCCGCCGGCGGCCTGGCCCTGGCGGGCCTCTGCCTGGCCCTGGCGGGCTGCGTCAATGCACCGATGACCAGCTACTTCGAAGCCACGGCCCAGCCCAAGATCGGCGCTGCCGGCCACTGGGACTCCGTGGCCAACGATGTCGTCGCCAAGACGCTGGAGACACTGCAAAAGACCGGCATCGAGCGCACCACGCCGGTCCACGTGGCCCTGCCGGCCGAGCCCAGCCCGTTCGACAAGGGCTTTCGTGAGCTGATCATCACCAAGCTCGTGCAAAGCGGCGTGACCGTCATGCTGCAACCGGCCCAGGCCCAGCTGCAGGTGAGCTACGGCGCCCAGGTCGTGCGCCACGGCAAGCGCCTGCCCAACCCCGAACTCGTGCTGACGACGACGGTGGTGCGCAACAACCAGTACCTGGCGCGCAAGACCGACGTCTACTACCTCGAAAAGAGCGACGCCGTGCTGTTCACGGCCGAGGATGAGCGCCCCGAATTCCCCACCAAGAACCTGAAGGTGGTGGGCCAATGACGCTGCGCACGCCCCTCCTGCCGGCCGCGCTGGCTGCGGCAGCCCTGCTGTCCGCCTGCGCCGTGCCCGCCCCCGCGCCTTCGCCCGAGTTCTCGGCCGCACGCCGTGGCGAGCCCACCTACCAGTCGGCCGCAGCCAACCCCTTCATCGCCAGCAGCCGCGCTGCCGTGGACGAGCTGGTCAAGGGCCTGAACACCGAGGAACTGGGCGAGGCGCCCGTGCTCGTGGCCACCGTGGTCAACGTCAACGACCTGACGCGCTCGGCCCCGCTGGGCCGCACGCTCAGCGAGCTGTACGCCTCCCAGCTGTCCGCCAAGGGCTACAACGTCAAGGAGCTGAAGCTGCGCGGCGATGTGTACGTCAAGGAAGGCACGGGCGAGCTGCTGCTGTCGCGCGAGATCAAGGACATCGCCCGCAACCACAATGCGGCCCTGGTCCTGGTGGGCACGTACTCGGCGGCTGCCAAGTACACCTATGTGAGCCTGAAGCTGGTTCGCACCGACGACAGCCGCATCGTGCGCAGCCACGACTACGCGCTGCCCAACAACATCGACATCCAGCGCCTGCTGGGCGCCCCGGCCACGGCGCAACGCTGAGGCCCTGCAGCCTGACTGCGCCCGTGTGCGCAGTCAGGCTGCATCTTCTTCTCCCGACCTTCTCCTGCTTGCCCTCAGCGGCCGCGCGCCGGCCACAGCACCGAGGCAATGGCCACCACCATCAGCGCCACGGCCGTCCAGTCCTGCCAGTGCAGCACCTCGCCCAGCCACCAGGCGCCGCTGAACACGCCCAGCACGGGGATCATCATCACGCTCAGCGTGGACGCCACGGGCGGCAGGCTGCGCGCCAGGAAGAACCAGACCGTCTGGCCAAAGCCCAGCACCAGCACGCCGTTGAAGACGATGGCGCCCGTGGCCTGGGCATCGGGCCAGTGCCACAGGTGGCGCTCGAAGACGAAGGCCAGCACCGTGAGCGTCAGCGCGGTCAGCGCCACCATCCACAGCGTCATCGTCAGCAGGGGCACGGGCACCTCGGCGCGGCGCAGCTTCTGCGTGCCGAAGGCCCAGCTCAGCGCGGCGGCCAGCATCAGGCCCACGCCGATGGGGCGGCTGCCCAGGGCGCCGACCTCGTGCCACAGCAGCAGGAGCACGCCCGCCAAGGCCGCCGCCACACCCGCCCAGGCACGCGGCGCCAGCCGGTCATGGAAGAACAGGCTGCCCAGCACGGCCGAAAAGATGGGCATGGTGTAGCCCAGGATGGCCGCCCGCCCGCTGGACAGCATGGGGATGGCAATGATGATCAGGCTGTTCCACAGCACCATGTTGAACAGCGTCAGCTGCGCCAGCCGGGGCCAACAGGCGCGCGGCACGGCCAGCGGCAGGCGGCGCCAGACCACGAAGGCCGCCAGGATGGGCAGCCCCACCCACATCGAGGCCATGCGGAAACTCAGCGGCGGGAAATGCTGCACGCCCAGCTTCATCACCGGCCAATTGATGCCCCAGATCAGGGTCAGCGCGATCAGCAAAAGGATTTGTCGGGCGGTGAAGGCAGGCATAGGCCGCCGATTGTGCCCATGGGCCGCCAAACCCGCTGGATGCCCGGCGACAGGCCCCGGGAAGGGCCGATCGCTAAAATCGCGCCCCATGACCTTTCTCGACATGCTGCGCAATGCCACCGCCCAGAACCAATCCATGCTGTGCGTGGGCCTGGACCCCGAACCCAGCCGCTTTCCTGCGGCCATGCGCGGCGATGCAAGCAAAATCTACGAATTCTGCGCCGCCATCGTCGAGGCCACGGCCGACCTGGTGAACTCCTTCAAGCCCCAGATCGCCTACTTCGCGGCCCACCGCGCCGAAGACCAGCTGGAAAAGCTCATGGCCCACATGCGCGCCGTCGCGCCCCATGTGCCCATCATCCTGGACGCCAAGCGCGGCGACATCGGCTCCACCGCCGAGCAGTACGCCAAGGAAGCCTTCGAGCGCTATGGCGCCGACGCCGTGACCCTGTCGCCCTTCATGGGCTTCGACTCCATCACGCCCTACCTGCAGTACGAGGGCAAGGGCGCCTTCCTGCTGTGCCGCACCTCCAACCCCGGCGGTGACGACCTGCAGGCCCAGCGCCTGGCCGACCTGCCGGGCCAGCCCCACCTGTTCGAGCATGTGGCGCGCCTGGCGCAAGGCCCCTGGAACACCAACGGCCAGCTCGGCCTGGTGGTGGGCGCCACGCGCCCGCAGGAGATCGAACGCGTGCGTGAATTCGCGCCCTCGCTGCCGCTGCTGATTCCCGGCGTGGGTGCCCAGGGGGGCGATGCCGTGGCCACGGTCAAGGCGGCGCGCATCGGCGGCGGCCCCATCATCATCAATTCCTCGCGTGCGGTGCTCTATGCATCGCAGGGCGACGACTTCGCTGCCGCCGCGCGCACCGCCGCCCAGGCCACGCGCCAGACGCTGCAAGACGCAGCCGCTGCCTGAGACGGCAGGGAAGCCCGGCCATGCAAGGCAAATGGCTGGAAGACTTCCTGCTGCTGGCCCAGGAGCGCAGCTTCACGCGCGCGGCCGAGCTGCGCCATGTCACCCATCCGGCCTTCGGGCGGCGCATCCGCGCGCTGGAGGCCTGGGCCGGCACGCCCCTGGTCGAGCCCGGCGGCGGCCCCGTGCGGCTGACGCCGGCCGGCGAAGCCTTCCGCGATACGGCCGAGCAACTGGTGCGCATGCTGGCCCAGTCGCATGATGAACTGCAGGCCGTGGCCGGGCGCCAGGCCCGCGTGATCACCCTGGCCACGGGGCGCACGCTGGCGCGCACCATCGTAGCCGACTGGCTGACGCGCCACGGCAGCGTGCTGCAGACGGCCGAGCTGCGCGTGGTCACACGCACGCTGGACGAGACCGTGGCCATGCTGCAGCGCGGCGAAGTCAGCTTCACGCTGGTCTACCACCACGCCGCCATTGGCGTGCGCCTGGACGGCCGCCAGTTCAGCTACCTGACGGTGATGCAGGACAGGCTGGTGCCCGTGGCCCGCGCCGATGCCCGGGGCCGTCCGATGTACGAGCTGTCGGCCAGCCACCAGCCCGTCGCTCCCGTGCCCTACCTCGCCTTCTCCCACAGCATGGCCCTGGGCCGGCTGGTGGAAGACCACCTGGCCCGGCATCCGCTGGCGCCGCGCCTGCGCCGCTGCGTGGACTGCGACTCGGCCGACGCCCACTACGAATACGTGCTGCGCGGCCTGGGCCTGGCCTGGATGCCGTGGTCCATGGTGCGCGGCGACTGCCAAGCCGGCCGCCTGGCCGTGGCCGGCGACCCGGGCCTGGAAGTGCACTTCGACGTGCGCCTGTACCGTCCCAAGCGCCACCTGGGCCCCGCGGCCGAGCAGTTCTGGAGCGACATCACGGGCGCCTGACGGGTGCATGCATGCGCCCTCCTGGTGCAAACCCGCACCGCGCTGTGGAACAAGCGGGTTTTGGTGCTGCAACGGCTCCGCCTCGTGCCGAATCAGCACCAAATGCCTGGGTAGTCCTTCGCACAATCAATCTCATACATTTCAGGAATAACCCCATGCCCAGCAACTCCCTCCTGCGCCGCACCTCCCTGGCCTGCGGCCTGCTGATCGCCGCCACCGGCAGCGCCTTCGCCGACGACGCCGCCAGCTACCCCAACCGCGCCATCACCATGATCGTGGGCTACCCCGCCGGCGGCAGCACCGACCTGGTGGGCCGCTTCGTGGCCGATGGCCTGGCCTCGCGCCTGGGCCAGCCCGTGGTGGTGGAAAACCTGGGCGGCGCAGGCGGCGCCATCGGCGCGCAAAAGGCCGTCAAGGCCACGCCCGACGGCTACACGCTGTTCGTGGGTGCCAACAACGAGCTGGCCATCGCCCGGCTGATCAACAAGAGCATCAAGTACTCCATCGGCGACTTCACGCCCATCGGCATGATCGGCTCCCAGCCCATGGTGCTGGTGGCCTCGCAGAAGGCCGGCGTGAAGACCGCCGCCGAGTTCAGCGCCCTGGTGGCCAAGAACCCGGGCAAGTTCAGCTACGGCAGCTCGGGCGTGGGCACGGCACTGCACCTGGCCGGTGAAATGATCAAGGAGCAGGGCAAGCTGCACATGACCCACATCCCCTACCGCGGCGTGGCGCCCCTGACCACGGACCTGGTGGGCAACAACATCGAGTTCGGCATGTTCGTGCTGTCCTCGGGCCTGCCCCAGATCCGCGCGGGCAAGGTCATCGCCCTGGGCACGACGGAGGCCAAGCGCTCGGCCATCACGCCCGACATCCCGGCCCTGTCCGAGCTGCCCCAGTACAAGAATGTGGACATCAACGTCTGGTTCGCGCTGATGGCACCCAAGGGCCTGCCCGCACCCGTGGCCGCCAAGGTCAAGAAGGCGCTGGACGAGACCATGGCCTCGCCCGAGTTCCGCAAGAAGATGGAAGAGTCGGGCTCGGTCGTGGCCGATCCCAAGACCGATGCCGGCAAGTACATCAACGCCGAGATCGCCAAGTACACAAAAATCGTCCAATTTGCCCACATCGAGAACTGAGCCAGCCATGGACGCTTTGCGATTTGACCTTCCCCTGCCCGACCTGAGCGCCTGGCGCGCGGGCAATACCGGTACCGAGGGCGTGTGGCAATTCGACTCGGGACGCCCGGGCCGCCACGTGATGATTTCCGCGCTGGTGCACGGCAACGAGATCTGCGGCGCCTGGGCCGTGTCCGGGCTGCTTCAGGCCCTGCACAACGGCCTGGCGCTGGACAACGGCCGCCTGACCCTGGTGCTGGCCAACCTCGATGCCTTCGACCGCTTCGACGCGGCCAGCCACGATGCCTCGCGCTTCGTGGACGAGGACATGAACCGCCAGTGGATAGACGCACGCATCGACGAGGGCAGCACCCGCGAACGCCGCCGCGCCGCCGCGCTGCGCCCCTTCGTGCAGCAGGCCGACTGGCTGCTGGACCTGCATTCCATGCACGAGCCCTCGGCCCCGCTGCTGCTGACCGGCATGCAGCCGCGCAACCGCGATCTGGCACGCCAGATGGGCGCGCCGGCGAACATCGTCGTGGATGCCGGCCACAAGGACGGCACGCGGCTGCGCGACTACGGGCGCTTCGGCCTGCCCGACGCCGAGGCCGGCGACTCGCGCTCGCTGCTGATCGAATGCGGCTTCCATGGCGATCTGGCCAGCCGCGACGTGGCGCACGACCAATGCCTGCGTTTCCTCGAAGTGGCCGCCATCTTCGACAACGGCGCGCTGCACGCCGCCCTGCCCGGCTGGAAGCAGGCCGACGCACCGACCCAGTGGGCGCTGGAAGTCACGGCGCCCGTGGTGGCCAAGAGCAGCGGATTTCGCTTCACGGCGCCGTTCACGGGACTGGAGCGCTTCGAGAAGGCCGGCACGGTGATCGGCGACAACGATGGCGAGCCGGTGATCACGCCCTATGGCGACTGCGTGCTGGTCATGCCCTCGGTGCGCCAGGCGCGCGCGGGCGTGACCGTGGTGCGCTTTGCGCGGCGCTCGCCGCTCTGAGCGGCACGCTTCAACCGAACCTCAGCCGCGCTGGCAGCGCGCAGGCGACAGCCGTTCAGGCTGCACGCCCTGCGCGGCCAGGCGTGCATCCAGCGGCTCGCCGCACAGCAGGTTGCGCGCCAGCAGGCTGTAGCCGAAGGCGCTCTGTATGCCGTAGCCGCCCTGGGCGGCCACCCAGAAAAAGCCCGGCAGCGGCGCAGGCGAGGCATCCCAGCCAATGGCCATCTCGCCGTCGGCCACAAAGCTGCGCAGCCCGGCCCAGGTGTGGGAGGGGCGGCGAATCTGCAGCGTGGTCACTTCCTCGATGCGCCAGATGCCCGTGGCCACGTCCAGTTCCTCGGGCGCCACGTCCTGCGGCGCCACGGGGTCGGCGTTGGCGGGCGAGCCCAGCAGCTGGCCTGCATCGGGCTTGAAGTAAAAGCCCTCGTCGGCGCTGATCACGGCGGGCCAGTGCGCGGCGTCCATGCCTTCGGGCACGGCAAAGGTGAAGGCACTGCGCCGCTTGGGCACCAGGCCGATGGGCGCTGCGCCCGCCAGTGCGCCCAGCGCATCGGCCCAGGCGCCGGCCGCGTTGACCACGCAGCGCGCGCGCACCTGGCTGCCGTCGGCCAGGTCCACGGTCCAGACACCGCCGTCCTGCGCCAGCGCGCGGACCTCGGCGCTGCAGCGCAGCTCGCCGCCGCACTGGCGCAGGCCGCGCAGGAATCCCTGGTGCAGGCCATGCACGTCGATGTCGCGCGCGCCGTCGTCCGCAAAGCCATCGACCAGCAGCGCGGTGTTCAGGCAGGGCACCAGGGCCTTGAGTTCATCGGGGCCCAGGCGCCGCGCCTGGGGCGAGTGCAGGAGCGCCTCGGCATGGGCGGCATCGAGCAGGTCCTTCTGCGCGGCCGTGCCCACATAGAGCACGCCGCGCGGCGCCAGGATGGGCGCCTGCACAAAGCCTTGCGGCGGCTGCTCGTAGAAGGCGCGGCTGGCGCGCGTCAGCGCCTGGACCTGCAGCGGGCCATAGTGCTCCTCATACAACGCGGCCGAGCGGCCCGTGCTGTGGTAGCCGGGCTGGGATTCGCGCTCCAGCACCAGCACCGAGGCGCCGCCATCGCGCGCCAGCTGCCAGGCCACCGAGGCACCGGCCATGCCCGCGCCCACCACCACGAAATCAAGGATGCTGCTGTCCATGGCCGGCCTCACTGTGCTTTCCGGCGACCAGCCTTGGCCGCTGCAGGAGCCGACACCGACGCTGCCTCCAGATAGGGCCGCAGGTAGCGCCCCGTATGGCTGGCCGGGTTGGCCGCCACGTCCTCGGGCGTGCCCGTGGCCACCACCTGGCCGCCGCCCGAGCCGCCTTCGGGGCCCATGTCGATGATCCAGTCGGCCGTCTTGATCACGTCCAGGTTGTGCTCGATGACCACGATGGTGTTGCCCGCATCGCGCAGCTGCTGCAGCACCTTGAGCAGCAGGGCGATGTCGGCGAAGTGCAGGCCCGTCGTGGGCTCGTCCAGGATGTAGAGCGTGCGCCCCGTGTCGCGCTTGGACAGCTCCTGGGCCAGCTTGACGCGCTGCGCCTCGCCGCCCGACAGCGTGGTCGCGCTCTGGCCCAGCCGGATATAGGACAGGCCCACGTCCAGCAGGGTCTGCAGCTTGCGGGCGATGGTGGGCACGTCCTTGAAGAAGGCATGGGCGTCCTCCACCGTCATCTCCAGGATCTGGGAGATGTTGCGGCCCTTCCACTGCACCTCCAGCGTCTCGCGGTTGTAGCGCTGGCCGTTGCAGATGTCGCAGGGCACGTAGACATCGGGCAGGAAGTGCATCTCCACCTTGACCACGCCGTCGCCCTGGCAGGCCTCGCAGCGGCCGCCGGCCACGTTGAAGGAGAAGCGCCCGGGGCCGTAGCCGCGCTCCTTGGCGGTGTTGGTCTCGGCCATCAGGTCGCGGATGGGCGTGAACAGGCCCGTGTAGGTGGCCGGGTTGCTGCGCGGCGTGCGGCCTATGGGCGACTGGTCCACATTGATGACCTTGTCGAAATAGCCCATGCCGATGATGTCGTCGTGCGGCGCGGCCTCGCCGCCGGCGCGGTGGATCTGGCGCGCGGCCTCGGTATAGAGCGTGTCGTTGACCAGGGTGCTCTTGCCCGAGCCCGAGACGCCGGTCACGCAGGTCAGCAGGCCCACGGGAAAGTCCGCCGTCACGCCCTTGAGGTTGTGGCCGCGCGCGCCCACCACGCGCAGGGCCTGCAGTTGCGGCGCAGCCGCACCGGCCTCGGCCGGATGCTGGCCCGTGCGTGCGGGGAAGCCCTTGGCAGGAGACCGGACCTCGCCCTCGGCCGGCGCCTCGACCACGGGCTGCCAGGGCGTGCGCCGCGCAGGCACTTCGATGCGCTGGGTGCCCGCCAGGTAGCGGCCCGTGGGCGAATCGGGGTTGGCGCGCACCTCTTCGTAGCTGCCCTGGGCCATGACGCGGCCGCCATGCACGCCCGCGCCCGGCCCCAGGTCGATGATCTGGTCGGCCGCACGCATCATGTCCTCGTCGTGCTCGACCACGATGACGCTGTTGCCGATGTCGCGCAGGTGCTGCAGCGTGCCGATGAGCTTGTCGTTGTCGCGCTGGTGCAATCCGATGCTGGGCTCGTCCAGCACATACATCACGCCCGTCAGGCCGCTGCCGATCTGGCTGGCCAGGCGGATGCGCTGGGCCTCGCCGCCCGACAGCGTGTCGGCCCCGCGCTCCAGGCTCAGGTAGCTCAGGCCCACGTCGTTGAGGAACAGCAGGCGCGAGGCGATCTCGCGCACCACCTTGCCCGCGATCTCGGCCTTGGCGCCCGACAGCTGCAGGGACGCGCACCAGGCATGGGCCTCGGCCAGCGTGGCGTGGCCCACCTCGTAGATGGCGCGGGCCTGCTCGCCCTCGCCGATGCGCACGAAGCGCGCCTCGCGGCGCAGCCGCGTGCCGCCGCAGTCGGGGCAGACGGCGACGCTGCGCAGCCGCGCCAGGTCGTCGCGCACCACGCTGGACTCGGTCTCGCGCCAGCGCCGCGTGATGTTGGGGATGATGCCCTCGAAGGGGTGGCTCTTGACCAGGGTCTCGCCCTTGCGCGCACCGCTGTCGAAGACATAGGTGAAGGGCATTTCCTCCTCGCCCGAGCCCCACAGCATCACGTTGCGCACCTTCTCGGGCAGCTCCTCGAAGGGCAGCTCCACATCGGCGCCATAGTGGCGCGCCACGCTCTCCAGCATGGAGAAGTAGTAGCCGTTGCGCCGGTCCCAGCCCTTGACGGCGCCGCTGGCCAGGCTCAGCGTGGGAAAGGCCACCACGCGCTCGGGATCGAAGGACTCCGTGCAGCCCAGGCCGTCGCAGCCCGGGCAGGCGCCCATGGGCGAGTTGAACGAGAACAGGCGCGGCTCCAGCTCGGGCAGCGAATAGCTGCACAGCGGGCAGGCGAACTTGGCGCTGAAGAGGTGTTCCTTGCCGCTGTCCATCTCCAGGGCGATCACGCGGCCGCCGGCGTCGGCGCCACCCGCGCGCAGGGCGGCCTCGAAGCTCTCGGCCAGGCGCTGCTGGGCGTCGGCGCGCACCTTGAGGCGGTCGATCACCACGTCGATGTCGTGGCGCTCGTTCTTCTCCAGCGCGGGCAGGGAATGGGACTCGTGGATCTTGCCGTCGATGCGAAAGCGCACATAGCCCTGGGCCTGCATCTGCGCGAACAGCTCGGCGAACTCGCCCTTCTTGTTGCGCGCCAGCGGCCCCAGCACCATGAGGCGCGTGTCCTCGGGCAGGGCCAGGGCCGCATCCACCATCTGGCTGATGGTCTGGGACTGCAGCGGCAGGTTGTGGTCGGGGCAGTAGGGCGTGCCGGCGCGTGCGAACAGCAGGCGCAGGTAGTCGTTGATCTCGGTCACCGTGCCCACGGTGGAGCGCGGGTTGTGGCTGGTGGCCTTCTGCTCGATGCTGATGGCGGGCGACAGGCCCTCGATCAGGTCCACATCGGGCTTGTCCAGCCGCCCCAGGAACTGGCGCGCATAGGCCGACAGGCTCTCCACATAGCGGCGCTGGCCCTCGGCGTACAGGGTGTCGAAGGCCAGGCTGGACTTGCCCGAGCCCGACAGCCCGGTGATCACCACCAGCCGGTTGCGCGGAATGTCCAGGTCGATGTTCTTGAGGTTGTGCGTGCGCGCACCGCGGATGGCGATGCGTGACTGCGCCAGCGCCTGGCCGAGGTAGCGGCCGTCGGGCTGGGAGCGGGAGTCGGCGGCCCGGTCCAGGCCGCCGTCTTCGGAAATCGTGTGGGAACCAGGCATCGGGAAAACCCCTGCGAAGGCGAACCCGCCATGATAGGTCAGAACCCGTGCCACCGCATGGCGGCTCGGTCTGCGGGGCGGCTGGGCCTTCTGCGGCGCCCCTTCACAAAACTGTCTTGCACTGCCTTGCATAACCCAGCCACCCCGCAGCGCCGGCCTATGGGCGAGAATGGCGGATTGCTTGCCCCCACAACAGTGCACCCCGTGCTCGATTCCCCCACACCCGTCCACGGCGCCCAGGCGCCAGCCCCCTCCTCGGCCGCATCGGGCCGCATGACCTCGCAGGAACGCCGATCCAGCGCCAGCCTGGCGCTGATCTTTGCGCTGCGCATGCTGGGCCTGTTCCTGGTGCTGCCGGTGTTCGCGCTGGAGGCGCGCAAATACCCGGGCGGGGATGATCCGGCCATGATCGGCCTGGCCATGGGCCTGTACGGGCTCACCCAGGCCGTGTTCCAGCTGCCCCTGGGCCTGGCTTCGGACCGGTTCGGGCGCAAGCGCGTCATCGTCGCCGGGCTGCTGGTCTTTGCCGCGGGCAGCCTGCTGGCGGCCACGGCCGACTCACTGCTGGGCCTGATGTGGGGCCGGGGCCTGCAGGGCGCGGGCGCCGTCTCGGCCGCCGTGACCGCGCTGCTGGCCGACCTCACGCGCGACAGCGTGCGCACCAAGGCCATGGCCATGGTGGGCGGCAGCATCGGCCTCATGTTCGCGCTGGCCCTGGTGCTCAGCCCCCTGCTGGCGGCCTGGGGCGGGCTGCCCGGCATCTTCGGCCTGACCTGCGCCCTGGCGCTGGCGGGCATTGCCGTCGTGCTCTGGGTCGTCCCGCCCGAGCCAGCGCGCCACGCCGACCAGCCGCGCGGCCGCATGGCCGAGCTGTGGCGCCACGGCGACCTGGTGCGGCTGAACCTGGGCGTGTTCGTGCTGCACACCGTGCAGATGTCCATGTGGGTGGCCGTGCCCGCCATGCTGGTGCAGGCAGGCCTGGACAAGCAGGCGCACTGGCATGTCTACCTGCCGGCCGTGGTGCTGTCCTTCGCCGCCATGGGCGGCCTGTTCGCCATGGAGCGGCGCGGGCGCCTGCGCGCGGCCCTGCTGGGCGCCATCGCCCTGATCACCCTCGTGCAGATCGGCCTGGGCCTGCTGGCGGCCGGCGGCACGCAGCCGCCGCTGTGGGCCATGGCCGTGCTGATGTTCGTGTTCTTCTGCGGCTTCAACGCGCTGGAGGCCACCCAGCCCAGCCTGGTCTCTCGCATGGCCCCGGCCCCGCTGCGCGGCGCGGCGCTGGGCGCCTACAACACGCTGCAATCGCTGGGCCTGTTCGCAGGCGGCGCGCTGGGCGGCGCCGTCGCCAAATGGGCCGGCATGCCGGGCCTGTTCACCCTGACGAGCGTCCTGGCCGTGCTGTGGCTGGTCGTCACCTGGCCGCTGCGCCCCGTGGGCCGCCACGGCTGAACGGCAGTTTTCCGACGGTTACAAACTGCTGCAGCCAGCCGCTGCACCGGCATATCCGCCCCCTGCCAACGGCGGACGGCTTGCGGCACAATGGCGCGTCTGGCCCGGGATCCATCCTTCTATGCCCGGGCCACTTCTCTCTGTAAAGGTATTTCACTCATGGCATCCGTCAACAAGGTCATCATCGTCGGCAACCTCGGGCGCGACCCCGAAATGCGCACCTTCCCGAGTGGCGACCAGGTGGCCAACGTGACCATCGCCACCACCGACCGCTGGCGCGACAAGAACACGGGCGAGAACAAGGAAGCCACCGAGTGGCACCGCGTGGTCTTCAACGGCCGCCTGGCCGAAATCGTGGGCCAGTACCTGCGCAAGGGCAGCCAGGTCTATGTCGAAGGCAGCCTGCGCACGCGCAAGTGGACCGACCAGGCCTCCGGCCAGGAACGCTACGCCACCGAAATCCGCGCCGACACCATGCAGATGCTGGGCAGCCGCCAAGGCGGCGGCGGTGGCCAGCAAGGCGGCGGCTATGGCGATGAAGGCTATGGCGACAGCGGCTACGACGCCCCTCCCCAGCAGCAACAGCGCCGCCCGGCCCCTGCCCCCATGGCAGCGCCCGCACCGCGCCAGGCGCCTGCCCAGCGCCCCGCTCCCGCACCCATGGCACCCCCGCCCCAGCGCGCGGCCTCGGGCTTTGACGACATGGATGACGACATTCCGTTCTGATTCGGACCATCAAGGTTCTTGAGCATCCAGACCCGCTTTCCCCGGAAAGCGGGTTTTGTTTTTCCAGGCGCCCGACGACAAATCCCATGCTCCTGCCGCGTGCCAGAACCCTGTTGTGGAGTCTTGTCCTGTGCCTGCCGCTGGCCGTGTTCGGCTGGCTGGCTGCAACCCTGTGCCTGATCTCGCAAGAGGACTACACGCCCGAGCCCGGCAGCTTCACCTACTACATCGGCATCTCGTCCCTGGTGCGCCATGCGCCGCTGGTGGGCGCGCTGGGCAAGGCGGAGTACTTCGGCAGCGTGGGCGACGGCAACAAGCCGCCACACGGCCTGGTGTCCTATGACGTGGAGTTCGCAAGCATTGGCCCCGCCACGCACGCCTTCGATGCCTACCTGCTCGGCAAAGGCTATTCCCGGACTGCGGACGACGAAACGCCCGGCCCCTCCTACGGCATGGGGCGGCGCGTTCGCCATGCCAGGTACACGGCGTCTTCGGGCCAAGTCGTCTACGTGGAAGTGGTGCAGGCCTCGTCGGCCGAGCAAGGCCCTGTGCGCTACCGCGCCACCATGGCGCACTACGACTGATTGCGGCCAGGGGCCCATCCCGCGGCAGGCAGCACCCCCTCGTACAATCGCGCCCGTGATTTCAATCCACCGGCACCGTCAACCCGAGGCTCGCCAAGCGCGCAGCCGCGATGCCGCACGCCTTCACAGCTTCACGCTGGCCCGCATCGCGCGCGGCTCGCAGAGCCGGCGCTCGGGCTGCACCCGCCTGGCGCCGCCGTAGCACGGTCGAACCGTACAAGCCGCCAGGTTGTTTCGGGCATCGCCCGACGCCCGGCATGTTCATTCCCGTCTACAAAATCCTGCCCCGCCCTGTCACATCCAGCGCGGCGGGGCTGGCCATTTCCATGTCGAAACACCCCCATCCCTTTCGCGCCGAGTGGGCGCCCAGCATTCCGCGCGAGCTCATGGCCGGCGCCGTGGCCACCTTTGCGCTGATCCCCGAGGTCATCGCCTTCTCCTTCGTGGCCGGGGTCGATCCTGCCGTCGGCCTGTTCGCCTCCTTCATCATCAGCATCGTCATCGCCTTCACGGGCGCGCGCCCGGCCATGGTGTCGGCGGCTGCGGGCTCGGTCGCCCTGGTGGCCGCTCCGCTGGTGCATGCCCATGGCGTGCAGTATCTTTTTGCGGCCGGCATTCTTGCGGGGGCCGTGCAGATCCTGTTCGGCCTGCTGCGCCTGGGCGTGCTGATGCGCTATGTATCGGGCTCGGTGCGCACGGGCTTCGTCAATGCGCTGGCCATCCTGATCTTCTCGGCCCAGATGCCGCACCTGATCGGCGCCAATGCCGCCACCTGGGCCATGGTGGGCGCCGGCCTGCTGATCATCTACGGCCTGCCCCGGCTGACCACGGCCGTGCCCTCGCCCCTGGTCTGCATCGTGGTGCTGACGGTGGCGGCGAATTGGCTGGACCTGCCCCTGAAGACGGTCGCCGACCTGGGCCTGCTGCCGGACGGCCTGCCCAGCTTCGGGCTGCCGCAGGTGCCGTGGTCGCTGGAGACGCTGCGCCTGATCGCCCTGCCCGCGCTGGCGATCGCCATGGTGGGATTGCTGGAGTCCATGATGACGGCCAGCGTGGTCGATGAACTCACGGACACGCCCAGCTCCAAGAACCGCGAGTGCAGCGGCATCGGCGTGGCCAACATCGCAGCCAGCCTGTTCGGCGGCATTGCCGGCTGCGCCATGATCGGCCAGACCGTGGGCAATGTGCGCTACGGCGGCCGGGGCCGGCTGTCCACGCTGTTCGCGGGCGCCTTCCTGCTCATCCTGATGGTGCTGCTCAAGCCCTGGGTGTCGCAGGTGCCGGTGGCGGCGCTGGTGGCCATCATGGTAATGGTGTCGGCCTCCACGCTGGACTGGGGATCGGCCCGCGCCCTGCTCAGGCACCCCAAGCTGTCCAGCGCCGTAATGCTGGCCACCGTGGTGGTCACCGTGGCCACGGACAACCTGGCCGCCGGCGTGGGCGTCGGCGTGCTGCTCAGCGGGGTGTTCTTCACCTTCAAGGTCTCAAGGCTGCTGTCCGTCGAGAAGACGCAGGACGGCGCAGGCCTGACCTACCGCGTCTCGGGCCAGGTCTTCTTTGCCTCGGCCGATCAGCTGGTCGATGCCTTCGACGTGCGGGACATCGAAGGCCGGCCCGTGCGCATCGAACTGACCAACGCCCATTTCTGGGACATCACGGCCGTCAATGCGCTGGACAAGGTTTGCCAGCGCCTGCGCAAGCACGGCAGCACGGTCGAGGTGACGGGCCTGAACGAACACGGCCGGGCACTGGTGTCGCGGCTGGATATCGGCATCGAGTAGGAAACCTGCCCCGGGCATGGTTTCCCTGCGCTGGCAGACCGCTTGCTTTCCTGGGGCAGACGCGGTCTGCTCTTTCGCAAAGAGAAATCCGTCAAATATCGAATGGGTCATTCAGAAAATTCTCTATTTCAAAGAGTTACTCTTTTGAAATAAAGATTTCAGCCCGCTCATTTAGGATCTGGACCGCTGTCACCTCCCCGAACCCGTTCCATCTCTTCCATGCGACTCAGATCCGTTATCTTGGGCCTTGTCCTCCTGGTCTTTGCCGCATCCGCATCCTGGTTGGCCGTGTATGGGTTTCTCATCTCCCAGGAGGACTACTCGCCTGAGCGGGGATCGCTCAGATATTACGTAGGCATCTCTTCCCTGATACGCAATGCGCCAGCGACAGGGACGATGGCGCAGCCCACCTACTTCGGCTCCGTCGGTGATGGCAACAAGCCACCGCAGTCCGAGATGACCTTCGAGACCAGCGCCAAGGACATCACCGAGGCCACTGCGGCCCTCACCAGCTACCTGCGCCAGAAGGATTTCCACCAGAGATCCATCGATGCCGGAAATGCCGCCGCATCGTTTGTCCCCGAGGGAGAGCGCCTTGTCCAATACGCGCAATACGCGTCATCGGCCGGCGAAGTTGCCGTACTGGCGGTCACCCAGGCAATCGCAACAGACCTGTGCAAGGTCACGCTCACCCATTACGACTGAACATGTCCAGCAGATCCCACATACCCCGAAGACTCATCTATACCTGCAACTGCGGATGGATTGACCTGGGCCACCTCCAATCGGTCGAGAGCCATCGCAATCGCTACGCCAGTGCGGCCTATCTCTGGAAAGACATACTGCATGAGCGTGGCATCGGGATTCCCGGTCACTCCGACAGCCATCTGATTCAATACAAGCAATCCATGGGGCGCTTTGGCCTGACCCAGGAATTTGCCAAGTTCTATCTCGTCAAGAAAGGCCTGTCTCTTTCAGCGAAGCGCTCCGTGGCCCTGGCCATATTCATGGAGGTTTCCATGGGCTTCGAGAGCCTGCAGGCATCCATGTCGCTCCTCACAGACAGTGGATTCAGCCAGGAAGACCTGGTTTCCAACCTGATTGGCTTCTACATGGTCGTGCACGGGGCACTGGACTGGAAGAACCTGTGCAAGCCGGTTTCCACCGAGGCATCGCTGGCCGTCTGGGATGCCAACGGTCCCGTGGGAAGCCATAAAAACAAAGTCTTCCAGCCGCAGTTCCACGCCTGCGAGGAATGCAAGAGCAAGCACCATGTGCAGCTGCCGCGCTTTCCTTCCGCGTTTCAGTCCATACAGCCCGCATCCAAGGGTCTGCATTTCATCGAAGCATCTGATGGGCTGCCAGTGCCAAAGCACATGCTTTCGACACTGTTTCCCTGAGTCTTCCTGCCCTGCGCCAGAACACAGGCGCCCTCACCGCTCATCGAACGACAGCACCACGCGCTCGGTCAGCGGATGCGCCTGGCAGGTCAGCACGAAGCCGCAGGCGACCTCGTTCTTGTCGAGGGCGAAGTTGCGCTCCATGCGCACTTCGCCCTCGACCACCTTGGCGCGGCAGGTGCCGCAGACGCCCGAGGTGCAGGAATAGGGCACTTCCAGCCCGGCCGAGGAGGCCGCGTCCAGGATGCTGGCCTGGCCGCGCGTGAAGGGGATCTCGCGCGAGAGGCCGTCGCGCACCAGGGTGATGCGGGCGGTGGCGGCGTCGCCGGGCTGGGCCTCGTGCACCACGGCGCCCACCGTGCCCTGGCCTGCGGCCGGCAGGGCCACGCCGAAGCGCTCGATGTGGATGCGCTCCTCGGGCACGCCGGCGGCCAGCAGGGCGGCCTCGGCCTCGTCGTTCATCTGGAAGGGGCCGCAGATGTAGACATGGTCGATGTGCGCGGCCGGCACCACGCCCTGCAGGAATTCGGCGATCTTGGTTCGGTCCATCACGCCCATGTTCAGCGGCAGGTCGGTGTGTTCGTCCGAGAACACATGCTGCAGCGACAGCCGCGACATGTAGCGGTTCTTGAGGTCCTCGATCTCCTCCTTGAACATGGTGGACTGCAGCTGGCGGTTGCCGTAGATCAGCGTGAAGCGGCTGGCGGGCTCGCGCGCCAGCACGGTCTTCATGATGGACAGGATGGGCGTGATGCCGCTGCCGCCGGCGATGCCCACATGGTGGCGCGCGGCCCCGGGCTCGATGGGCACGAAGAAGCGGCCCTGGGGCGCCATGACCTGCAGCGTGTCGCCGGGGCGCAGATGCTCGTTGATCCAGTTGGAGAACTGGCCGCCGCGCACCTTGCGCACGCCCACGCGCAGCTCGCCGTCATCCACGCCTGCGCAGATGGAGTAGCTGCGGCGCAGGTCCTGGCCGTCGATCTGGTGGCGCAGGGTGAGGTACTGGCCCTGGGTGAACCCGAAGACCTCGCGCAGCGCGGGCGGCACGTCGAAGGAGACGACCACGGCCTCGGCCGTGTCGGGCGCAATGCTGCGCACGCGCAGCGGGTGGAACATCGTGGTCGTGGTCATATCGGCTTGAAGTGTTCGAAGGGTTCGCGGCAGTCCAGGCAGCGGTGCAGGGCCTTGCAGGCCGTGGCGCCAAAGGCCGAAAGCCGCTCGGTGTGCACGCTGCCGCAGTGCGGGCAGGCAACGGGCTCGGGCACGGCAATGCCCTGGCGGCGGCGCACCAGGCGGATGGGCGAAGTGCCCTCCGGCAGGCCGGCGTCGCCACAGCGCCCGGGGGGCGCGATGCCGTATTCGCGCAGCTTGCGCCGGCCGTCGTCGCTGATCCAGTCCGTGGTCCAGGCCGGGGCGCGGCGCAGCACGGCGCGCGCGGGGCCCAGGCCTGCGGCCTCGATGGCATCGAGCACGCTGCGCTCTATGACCTCGGTGGCCGGGCAGCCCGAGTAGGTGGGCGTGAGCACGATCTCCATGCCCTGGCCTTCGGGCAGGGCATGGACCTCGCGCACGATGCCCAGCTCGCAGACCGAGATCACGGGCACCTCGGGATCGGGCACGTCCTGCAGCGCGGCCCAGGCCAGGCGCTCGCGCTCGGCCGAGGCGGATGTGACGGCCACAAGCCGTGCGGCAGCCATCACCACACCCCGCCCGGATAGGCGCGCTGCAGGTGCTGCATCTCGGCCAGGATGAAGCCCATGTGCTCGCTGTGCACGCCGTTGCGGCCCGTGCTGCGGAAGGCGGATTCGGCCGGCATGTCCAGCGTGGCCTCCTGCAGCAGGGCGGCCATTTCGGCCTGCCAGGGCTCGCGCAGCTCGGACCAGGCCGGGCCCAGGCCGCTGGCGCGTGCGGCAGCGTCCGTGGCGTCGTCGGTGAACAGCTCGGCCGCATAGCGCCACAGCTGGGCCAGCGCCGCCTCCATGCGCTGGCGCGATTCCTCGGTGCCGTCGCCCAGGCGCACCACCCAGTCGCCCGCGTGCTGCTCGTGGTAGCGCGCCTCCTTGAGCGCCTTGGCGGCGATGGCGGCCAGCTCGGCGTCGCGGGAGTGCACCAGGCGCTCCCACATCAGGCGCAGCCAGGTGGCAGCCATGGCGTTGCGCAGCACGGTGAAGGCGAAGTCGCCGCGCGGCAGCTCGGCCAGCGTGGCGTTGAAGTAGTCGCGCTCGTCGCGCAGAAAGGCGAGCTGGTCCTCGTCGTGCGCGCGGCCTTCGAGCTGGCCGGCGCGCGTGAGCAGCGCACGCGCCTGGCCGACCAGGTCCAGCGCCATGTTGGTCATGGCGATGTCCTCTTCGAGGATGGGCGCGTGGCCGCACCACTGGCCCAGGCGCTGGGCCAGGATCAGGCAGGTATCGCCCAGGCGCAGCAGGTACTGCACCTCGGGCCGGGCGTCGATGGCGATGGAGGAGGCGGAGGCGTTCATGGCAGCTCCCCGCTCACATGTGGTCCACCGAGGGCGGCAGCTGGTAGAAGGTCGGATGGCGGTAGACCTTGTCCTGGGCCGGGTCGAAGAACATGTCCTTGTCGCCGGGGTCGCTGGCCACGATCTGGTCCGAGCGCACCACCCAGACGCTCACGCCCTCCTGGCGCCGCGTGTAGACATCGCGCGCCATCTGCAGCGCCATCTGCGGGTCGGCCGCATGCAGGCTGCCGCAGTGCTTGTGGTCCAGGCCGGCCTTGCTGCGGACGAAGACTTCCCACAGCGGCCATTCGTTGGTGATGTTCTGTTCGACGGCGGTCATGCGGCCTCCTTGCGGGTCTGGTTTCTCTGTGTCTGCTTGCGGGCATGGGCCAGGGCGGCCTCGCGCACCCAGGCGCCTTCGTCCCAGGCCTTGACGCGGGCGCCCAGGCGCTCGCGGTTGCAGGGGCCGTCTCCGGCGATCACGCGCCAGAACTCGTCCCAGTCGATGGGGCCATGGTCATGGGCCTGGCGGGCCTCGTTCCATTTCAGGTCGGGATCGGGCAGGGTGACGCCCAGCACCTTGGCCTGGTCCACCGTGGCGTCGATGAACTTCTGGCGCAGCGCGTCGTTGGAGATGCGCTTGATGCCCCAGCGCATGGACTGCGCGCTGTTGGGCGACTGGTCGTCGGGCGGGCCGAACATCATGATGGACGGCCACCACCAGCGGTTGACGGCGTCCTGCACCATGGCCTTCTGCGCCTCGGTGCCCTGCTGCATCATGGTCAGCAGCGCCTCGTAGCCCTGGCGCTGGTGAAAGCTCTCCTCGCGGCAGATACGCACCATGGCACGCGCATAGGGCGCATAGGAGCAGCGGCAGATGGGCACCTGGTTCATGATGGCCGCGCCGTCCACCAGCCAGCCGATGGTGCCCATGTCGGCCCAGGTCAGCGTGGGGTAGTTGAAGATGGAGCTGTACTTGGCCTTGCCCGTGTGCAGCGCGTGCAGCATCTGGTCGCGGCTGCTGCCCAGCGTCTCGGCGGCCGCGTAGAGGTACAGGCCATGGCCGCCCTCGTCCTGCACCTTGGCCAGCAGGATGGCCTTGCGCTTGAGGGTGGGCGCGCGGCTGATCCAGTTGCCCTCGGGCAGCATGCCGACGATCTCGCTGTGCGCATGCTGGCTGATCTGGCGCAGCAGCGTCTTGCGGTAGTTGTCGGGCATCCAGTCCTTGGCCTCGATGAATTCGCCGGCATCGATGCGCTCGTCAAAGCGCTGCTGCAGGCGCATTTCGTCGGCCGAGCGCACGGCCTTGCCGCCATCGCCCGCTTCCTTGCCCATGGTGTCCATGGCCTGGGTATACATGTGCGATCTCCTTGAATGAAATGGTTGACGACGGCCGGCGGTGCCTCAACGCGGCCGCCTGTCGTACACGCGCCGGGCCTTGCCGGTCTGCGTGCGCTCGATGGTGTCGGGATCGAAGACGCGCACCGCCGTGGAAATGCCCACCAGGGTCTTGATGCGCTGCTGCACCCACTGCGCGATCTCGCCGCGCTCGGCATCGCCCAGGCCGCGCCGCTGCGGCTGCAGCTCGCAGTGCACCTCGACGGTGTCCAGCAGGCCTTCACGGCTGATGTGCATCTGGTACAGGCCCGTGAGGCTGGCATTGGCCAGCACGATTTCCTCGATCTGGGTCGGAAAGACGTTGACGCCGCGGATGATCATCATGTCGTCGCTGCGCCCCACGATCTTGCCCATGCGCCGGAAGCTGCGCGAAGTCGGCGCCAGCAGCCGCGTCAGGTCCCGCGTGCGGTAACGAA